>NZ_JAMYKU010000025.1:0-103922 GCF_040317575.1 Mesorhizobium sp. M1423 | reverse complement strand
ATTTATTTTTTTTTTTTTATTTTTATCGGATATTTTAATTTTTTAATTTTTTTTTTTTTTTTTTTTTTTTTTTTTGTTTTTTGTTGGGGTGGGCGGCGCTTGGGGCCGCACTTGGGCACGTCGCCAGACGAATTCAGCAGTTTGTAGATCGGCGAATTGCTGTCACGTACCGAAAACGTCTGCGTCTTGTCGACGTTGACGGTCGACTGCTTGTTGATGTCGGTCCCGCCAACATTGTCGTTGCGGGCATAGGCGCTGCCGGCGGCAATCAAGAGAGCGGCGGCAGTAAGAACAATCTTTTTCATTTGGGTACTCCTGGATTTTCGAATCAAGCGGCGGGCTCACCCGCCGCTTTGATGCTGGGATCGGCTGTTAGTTGTTGCCGAAGAGGTTGCGGTCGGCGCCCTGGACGACCGGCTGCTTTTCAGCCTGGTCCGACGTCTTGACGGAAGCCGTGTAGGAGGTGTCGACCGAGACAGTAGGCTGGTTGGCACCGTTGGAACCATAATTGTCGCTAGCGGCGAAAGCGCTGCCGGTGATGGCCAGAACGGCGGCGGCAGCAAGAACGATCTTTTTCATTTTAATACTCCTGAATTTCTCGGGTCCCGGGCGGCGGATAATGCCCGCCGCCCTGATGCTGGGATCGGCTGTTAGTTGTTGCCGAAGAGGTTGCGGTCGGCGCCCTGGACAGGCTGCTCGTCAGCATGAGCCGGCTTCTGAATGGAAGCCGTGTACGAGCTGTCGACCGAAGCGGCAGGCTGGTTCGCACCCTTGGAACCAAAGTTGTCGCTGCCAGCGAAGGCGCTGCCGGTGATGGCCAAAACGGCGACGGCGGCAAGAGCGATCTTTTTCATTTTTAGTACTCCAGTATCTTAGTTTTCGGTCCGTCTAGCGGCGTGTCTTGGGAGGAATTCGCGTCGTCCGGACAGCCCCGATGTGGGAAAGGCAATGGCCAGTTTCCAATCACGAAGTTGTTTGGTGTGGACCAAGAATCTACACCTTGAAATTGTGCCAGAGATTCCCTCCGCCACAATTTTATTGCTAAATATCAAGTAGATAGCCCATAGCATCGGTCTGGCTGCAAGGTGGCTTGGAGAGGCAGCGTTCACAGCGTCCTGCACGCATTGTCAACAGAAACGAACCGTTCGGTTCGATTTTTTAAACCGATAAAAGTAGCAGCAGCGGTTGTTTGTCGAATCGTTAACCATTTCAGCCAAACGCGACCTTGCCGTTCTACCTGTTTTCGGCCCGTTTATGCCGGGCAGCGAAGACTGCAACGGAGCAAGCAGAACCGGATCAGACCCCGTAGCGTTCGGTGCGGATGAGTGCCGCCGGGACGCCGGCATCGATCAGTGCCTCGGCGGCGGCCGTCACGAATGCGTTCGAGCCGCAGACGAAGGCCAGCTTCGGCGGCGCGGGCAGCCTCGTCATGGCTTGCACCATCATCGCGGCGTCGATCCGCCGCGCATAATCCGCCGGACGGCGGGCCGGCTCGCGCGTCAGCGTCAGCACCAGGTCGAAGCCATCCCGGCGCTCGGCGAGGTCGATCAACTCGTCGCGAAAGATCACCTCGTCCCAGACCCGCGCGGAAAATACCAAGGCGGCGGCGACCAGCGACCCCCGCATCGCCCGGTGACGGACCATCGACATCAGCGGCACTACGCCCGACCCGCCGCCGACGAGCAGGAGCGGTCCGCCATCGCTGTCGGACCAGACGAAATGGCCGCCGAGCGGCCCGCGCAATTCGACGTCGTCGCCCACCGCCGCAATCTCGTGAAAGAACGGCGAGACCTCGCCGTCCTCGAGTTTTTCAATCGCCAGTTCGATGGTCTCGCCGGTCTCCGGCGCCGAGGCGATGGAATAGGAGCGGCGCGCCTGATAACCGTCAGGCGCCGTCAGCCTGACGTCGACATGCTGTCCGGCACGGTAAGCGAAGGGCCGCGATGGCTGCAGGAAAAAGCTGGTGACGCGCGGCGTGCGCTTTTGGATGCGGGTGATGGTGACTGTCTGCCAGGGCGACTGCGCCGCCGGTGCGTCGCTCATGGATCGTTCGTGTAGCGCTGCTCGCGCCACGGGTCGCCATAGATATGATAGCCTCGCAACTCCCAGAAACCCGGCTCGTCACGCTCGGTGAACTGCAGCCCGTTCAGCCATTTGGCCGATTTCCAGAAATAGAGATGTGGAACGAGCAGCCGCGCCGGCCCGCCATGATCGGGGGTGATCGGCTTGCCCTCGTAAAGCAGTGCCACCATCGCCTTGCCGCCGGTGAGATCCTTCGTCGGCACGTTGGTGGAATAGCCGTCGAAACCCAGCGCCAGCGTGAAGGCGGTGGGCGGCTCGATGCCGGCGTCGGCAAGGATGTCGTCGACCAGCACGCCCTGCCACGCCGTGTCGAACTTGGTCCATGCGGTCACGCAATGGATGTCGCGCGTCATCTTGGTCAAGGACAGCGCATTGAACTCGGCCCAGTTCCACTTCTTGATCGGCCGCGGCCCGTGCTTAAGCGTGAACGACCAATCCTCGGTGCGCACATGCGGCGTCGGGCCGGCCGACAGGACCGGGAAACCTTGCTCGAGATACTGCCCCGGCGGGATACGTGCATTCGTATCCGTCGGGGGCTTTCGTCCGGAAGAGAAGCCTCGGGTAACCATCGAGAATATCCGTTTGCGCAAGGTCCAATCGACCCTTGTCAGTTTTCTCGAAGACGCGCCCGCCGGCAACCGAAATCTTGGCTCGGCCTGGCGGCAGTGCTCTACGTCGATCTTGGCAGCGCGGCGCGTGCCTCAGCCACTGGCAAAGGGCACGGCGACAAACATCTGGGCGTCGCCGCGCTCGACAAGCAGCAGCACCGATTTCTTGCCGGATTTGGCAGCCTGAGAAATCGCCTGGTTAGCCTGCCTGGCGCTCCTCACCGGATGCTGGTCGACGGCGACGATGATGTCGCCGGGCTGAATGCCGGAAGCCGATGCCGCCTTGTTCGGGTCGACGCGCTCGACCAGTGCGCCGTGCTGGTTGCCTGTCATGTTCATTGCCTGGCGCACATCCGGGGTGACGTCCATCAGGCCGAGACCGAGGGTCGGTGCGCGAAGGCCCTGCTCCGTCGACGGCTGACCCTGATCGCCGGCCACCGATCCCGTCGCCATATCGTCTTCGTTGCGCCCGATCTCGACGGAGATCTGCAGGCCCTTCCCCTTGCGCCAGACATTGAGCGCTTCCCTCGTGCCGGGCGCAATGTCGGCGACGGCGCGTGACAGGTCCCTTGGATCCTTTATGTCCTGGCCGGCGAAGCTGGTAATGACATCGCCTGTCTCGATGCCGGCCTTGGCGGCCGGCGATCCGTCGCTGACCTGCGCGACCAGCACGCCGGCGGGGTGATCGAGGCCGATGGCGCTCGCCATATCAGGCGTCACCGGCTGGATCTGGACGCCGAGATAGCCGTACTGGATGGAGCCGCCCTTCATCAGCTTGGCGACGACCTTTTGCGCCTGGTCCGAGGGGATGGCGAAGCCGACGCCGACGCTGCCGCCATTCGGCGAAAAGATCGCCGTGTTGATGCCGACGACATTGCCGTTCACATCCGTCAGCGGGCCGCCGGAATTGCCCCGGTTGATCGGTGCGTCGATCTGGATGAAGTCGTCAAACGGCCCGCTGTGCAGGTCGCGGCCGCGCGCCGAGACGATGCCGGCCGTGACGGTGGTGCCAAGGCCGAAAGGATTGCCGAAGGCGAGCACCTGATCGCCCGGCATGAGCTTGTCGGAATCGCCCCATTTGACGGTCGGCAAGGGCTTGCCGGCTTTGACCTCGAGCACGGCAAGATCGTTCTTGGCGTCATGGCCGATCAATTTGGCGGGAAGCTCGGTGCCGTCGTCGAGCGTCACCTTGATCGACTGGGCGCCGTCGACGACGTGATTGTTGGTGACGATGGTGCCGTCGGCGCCGACGATGAAGCCTGAACCGAGGGCCTCGGTGCGCGGCGCCTGCTCCGGCGGTGTTTTGGGGGTGGGCTGTCCCTGGTCATCGAAGAAATGGCGGAAATAATCGTCGAAAGGCGAGTTTCCGCCGAAGGGAGAGGCGTCGCTCATGGTGTCCGGCTGTTGTACTTTCATGACCGTCGTGATGGTCACCACTGCCGGTTTGTCGGCCGCCACGACCGGAGCGAACGAACCGCTGGGAGCGGTCATGCCGGTGACAGGTGGCGTCACTGTTGCCGCCAGGACATCATTCAGCCTGGGAGCGAGAGGCAGGGCGAAGGGGCTGACGATCAGCGCGGCGCCCAGCAAAGCGGCGACGCGATGTCTGCGAAGGGTCTGGATTGGTGACATGGCCGTTGTCCGGGCGAGAGATTGATCGGGCGCCGCAGTGTTCCGTCACCGGAACGCTCCATCGGCGTGTCGGCCTTGCCTGTCTCGCCTGGCACGGCGGCCGACCGAATCGACAGCCCCGCATCTAGGGCGCCGATCGTAGTTTCCAGATAATATTACGAAGATTTAATTTCCGGCTGGCAGCCGCCTTGCCGGGCTGGCGCCGAAACCCGAAAACAAAAACCCGCCTTGCGGCGGGTTGTTGGGGCGAATCAGCACCATACCCAAATTAGTAGCATAGCTGCCGGCACAAAACAAGAACAAAATAGCCTACCCAAGACAAATCGCTTCAGATTTGTGCCGCCCCCTCACTACCCCGCCAAGGCTTCCTATGCCGCTGTCCCGTCGGTCCGGCGGAGATAGGTGGTGGCGATCTCGCGCATCCGCCTGCCGTCGAAGCTCGGTCCATGACCGCCATGGCCGATGCGGATCGGCAGCTCGAGCAGCCGCTGCATCGTGTGGCGGTAGGCGGCACGATCCGAATCCGGCAGGTCGTCGATCAGCGTGGCGTCGTAGATGGCGTCGCCGGCGAAGAACAGGCCGTCGGCCTCGTCGAACAGCGCGATCGAATCAGGAGAGTGGCCGGGCAGATGCAGGACGCGGAATTGGCGGTCGCCGAGGTCGACCCTATCGCCCTCGTCCAGGGTCCTAGTCAGCGGCGCTGGCGGAATCCTGTAATCGGCGGCTTTCCAGCCCTCCGCCGGCAGCCTGGAGACAGCCCCTTCCAGATCATGGAACATGTAGGCGTAGGTCACTGCTTCATCCATGCTGCCGAACTGCGCGGCGCTGTGGCGCGGCCCTGCCCGCAACGGAAACTCGTGCAGCGAGCCGACATGATCGAGATGGATATGCGTGGCGACGGCGAGCAGCGGCTTGCCGGCCGGCGTGTCGATCTGCGGCGCCAGCGGGCAGATCCCCATGCCGGTGTCGACCAGCAGGTCGACGTCGCGGCCGCGCAAATGCCAGATATTGGCGCGCACGAATTCATGCACGAAGGGCTCGGTCAGCATGGTCGTCTCTGCGTCGACGATGGTTTTGCTGAACCAGTTGTCCATCAGATCAAGGCCGGCATCAGACGAACGGCTTGCCGACCTTGTATTTTTGCGGGACCAGCCGCTTCAGATAGGCCATCCCCGCATCGGACAGCCGGTTGACATCGGGCAGCATGAAATCATCCGGCATATGGCGCGTCTTGCCGGCGACGTTCTTCAGCGGCACCTTCTTCAGCACGGTTTTCTTGCCGTCATATTGCAGCGCCACCGAACCGCCGCCCTCGTCGGCGACCGTGACCGCGAAGGCGCCGGCGTCGAAGGCCTCCTGCGCGTCCACCGCGCTGATGGCGCCGACATAGCCGCGCGGCATGTAGCCGAGCGCATCGACGCGCGCCCGCTTGCCCGGCAATCCCTCGGCCAGCGCGCGCTCCAAGGCTGCCGGCAGGTCGCTGCCCGACAGCTTGACGTTGCCGTGCTGGTCGCGCTCCAGCCTTTCCGGTGGCACCAGGCTTTCGACCAGCGCCTTGCCGTCGGCGGTGCTGACGCCTTCGGAGACGGCAACGATGCAGCGCTTGTGGCGGTCGAGCGTGGCGCGCACGTCGTCGATGAAACCGGCCGCCGAGAACGGCCGCTCCGGCACGTAGACGAGATGCGGGCCGCTGTCCTGGTCGAGCTGCCATGCCGCGGACGCGGCCGTCAGGAAACCGGCATGCCGCCCCATGACGATGCCGACATAGATGCCCGGCAGAGCGCGGAAATCGAGATCGACCGAAAGAAACGCCCCGGCGACGAACTCGGCCGCCGACATGAAGCCGGGCGTGTGGTCGTTCTCCTCGAGATCGTTGTCGATGGTTTTCGGCGCATGGACGAAGGCGATCTTGCCGCCGGCGGCGTCGGTCAGGATCTGCTGCGTGCCCGACGTGTCGTTGCCGCCGATGTAGATGAAGGCGTCGGCGCCGGCTTTCTTCAAGCCGTTGAGGATGAGGTCGCAATAGGCGGCATCCGGCTTGTCGCGCGTCGAACCAAGCGCGGCGCTCGGCGTCGCCGCGATCAGCCGCAAACGGTCCTCGGGGATGGCGGAAAGATCGACATAATTGCCGTCACGAATGCCGCGCACGCCGTGGATGGATCCCAGCACCTTGGCGCCGGGATGCCGCTTGCGGATTTCGAGCGCGGCGCCGACCACCGTCTGGTTGATGACGGCGGTTGGGCCGCCGCCTTGCGCGATGACAAAAGTTCCGGCCATTGGTCACGTCTCCCGGGCGATGAAAATCGCAGGCACATTCGCCTGTCTTGCGGCATCGCGCAACGGCAGAGTGATCGCTGAAAGCGAAGCCGCCGGTCAGACGACGACGACCGGATTCTTCTTGGAGACGCGGCTGTAGAGATCGATGATGTCCTGGTTGATCAGGCGCACGCAGCCCGACGACATCGCCTGGCCGATGCTCCGCCATTCGGGCGAGCCGTGGATGCGATAGCCGGTATCGCTGCCGTTCTGATAGATGTAGAGGGCACGCGCGCCGAGCGGATTGTCGAGGCCGCCCGGCTGTCCGCTCTGCCATTTCACCAGCTCCGGCTTGCGGGCGATCATCTCGGGCGGTGGGGTCCAGACCGGCCATTCCTTGCCGTACTGGATGTTGGCGCGGCCCGACCAGCGGAATCCGTCCTTGCCGATGCCGACGCCGTAACGGATCGCTTCGCCGCCGGGCTGCACCAGATAGAGCAGCCGCTCCTGCGAGTGAACGACGATCGTGCCGGGTTGCTCGCCGGTCGGATCGACGACAATCTGGCGGCGGAACTCCGGCTTGACCTTGAGGTAGGGCACCTCCGGTACATTGAAGCCACCGTCGGTGAGCGAAGCGTACATCACGTCAGGGCTGGTGATGTTCTTGTCGACGCTGATGCTCGGACGCACGGGCCGGATCGAGCCGGTGGTGACATCGTCGAGCTGGAGCGACGGCAAGTCCAGCGTCTGGCTGCAGCCGGCGACGCCGAGCAGCGCCAGCGCGCCGGCGCCGGACAGCACCGTGCGACGGGAAAGCTGTATTTCGGTTTCGATTGCGTCGCCATTATGCGGCAGCGACAGACCGTGCGGCAACTCACCCATTTACCCAAACCCTACGCTATCGGCGGGAAACACGGTCCGGCCGGATAGCAGGCATTTTCACCAATCATGGTTGAAAAAGCGTGAAGGCCAGCCATCTGCCGTTAACGAGGGGCTTTTTCGGTTTTTGCCTCTTTACATCTTCGCGAGGCCAAGGATTTATCCTCTTCTTTGAGCTCAAGGAGAAGAAAATGTCCTTCGAAAACTGGGCCGCATTTGCCGCCGCCTCGGCAGTCCTTCTGGTCATTCCGGGCCCGACCATCCTGCTGGTGGTGTCCTATGCGCTCGGCCAGGGCTGGCGCACCGCGCTGCCGATGGCAGTCGGCGTGGCGCTCGGCGACTTCACCGCGATGACACTGTCGATGCTGGGCATCGGCGCGCTGCTGGCGGCGTCGGCGACCGTATTCACCGTGCTGAAGGTGATCGGCGCCGGCTATCTGATCTATCTCGGCATAAAGCTGTTTCGCGCCGGCGGCGCGCTGCGGGCCGAACCGCGCACCGATGCGGTGTCATCGGCCAAGATGACGGCACATGCCTGGCTGGTTACCGCGCTCAATCCGAAAAGCATCACCTTTTTCGTCGCCTTCCTGCCGCAGTTCCTCGACAGGCATGCGGATTTCTGGACACAGATGCTGATCTTCGAGACGACCTTCCTGGCGCTCGCCTTCGCCAATGCCTTCGGTTATGCGCTGATCGCCGCAAGGGCGCGCAACGTCGTGCGCAATCCAAAGGCGATCCGCATCTTCAACCGCACCGGCGGCACGCTGCTGGTCGGCGCCGGCATCGCCACGGTGGCGATGCGCTCGGGCAACTGAGGACACACCATGGCGGTCAGGGATGCATTTGGCCTAGCGCTGTCTGGCGCGACGGAAGCCGGGTTCTCGTCCTACAGCCGGGCTGTGCGCGAATTGCAGTGCTTCATCGGCGATCCTGTCGGTTCCGTTGACCGGGCAATCGCCGAAGATCCCGGCTTCGTCATGGCGCATGTGTTCAAGGGTTATCTGTTTGGCCTCGCCACCGAGCGTGAAGCGACGGCGGTGGCCAAGGCGTGTCACGAGGCAGCACTGGCGCTTGCCGCGACGACGCGCGAGCAGGCGCATGTCGCCGCGCTTGGCCATCTTGCGGAGGGACGCTGGCACGATGCCGCCCGCGTGCTGGAGGATATCGCCATCGAGTTCCCGCTCGATGCCCTGGCGCTGCAGACCGGCCACCAGATCGACTTCTTCACCGGCAATGCCCGCATGCTGCGCGACCGCATCGGCCGCGCGCTGCCGTCCTGGCAGAGCGGCATGCCGGGCTACCACGCCATACTCGGCATGCAGGCCTTTGGCCTGGAGGAAATGGGCGACTACGCGCGCGCCGAAAAGCTTGGCCGCACGGCGGTGGATCTCGAGCCGCGCGACGGCTGGGCCCAGCATGCCGTCGCCCATGTCATGGAGATGCAGTGCCGGCAGAAAGACGGCATTCTGTGGATGCGCGCCAACCCCGAAGCGTGGACGCGGGAAAGCTTTCTGCAGGTGCACAATTGGTGGCATCTGGCGCTGTTCCATTACGAACTCGGCGAGACCGACGACGTGCTGGCGCTCTACGACGGGCCGATCTATGGCGAGCGCTCGACGCTGGCGCTCAACA
The DNA here is from genome assembly GCF_040317575.1 of Mesorhizobium sp. M1423. Lineage (NCBI taxonomy): Bacteria > Pseudomonadati > Pseudomonadota > Alphaproteobacteria > Hyphomicrobiales > Phyllobacteriaceae > Mesorhizobium > Mesorhizobium sp. M1423. The sequence goes on along the minus strand of NZ_JAMYKU010000025.1, from coordinate 94,833 downwards.
TGGTCGATGCCTCGGCGATCCTGTGGCGCCTGCATCTCGGCGGCGTCGATGTCGGCGACCGCTGGACGGCACTGGCCGCCAACTGGTTGCCCAAGGCCAGCGCCGGCCATTATGCCTTCAACGACGCCCACGCAATGATGGCGTTTGTCGGCGCCGGCCTCGAAGCGCCGGCCTGCGGCTTGCTCGAGGCGCAGCGCGAGGCGATGCAGGGCAAAGACGACAACGCTGGTTTCACCAGGGATGTCGGCCATCCCCTGACGCTCGCCATCAAGGCATTCGGCGACGGTAATTATGCCGGGACGATCCGCCTGATCCGGCCGATCCGGGCGATCGCCCATCGCTTCGGCGGCAGCCACGCCCAACGCGACGTCATCGACCTGACGCTGATCGAAGCGGCATTGCGTTCCGGTGATGGCGCGCTGGCGCGGGCGCTTGCGGCGGAACGCGCGCTGGCACGGCCGGACAGCCCGCGGTCGGCACTGTTTTCACGGCGCGCAACCGCTCTCGCGGCGAATTGACCAAGGCCACATCTTGCCTTAAAAACTGCCCCGGCCAGATTTTTTCGAGCGTCGAAAAAATCTTCACGTGTTGACCGGAGCGCTTGTCCGACGGCACGATTGCCAGGGATATCTTCGCCGCCCGTGTCGCAGGACAGGGCGGGGAAGCAAGGAAGACCGTCGCCGCCAGGCATGACGGACATGGGAGGAAACATGTATCTCGGCCTCGATCTCGGCACGTCGGGCGTCAAGGCGCTGCTGATCGATGCAAGGCAGGGCATCGTCGGTTCCGGCCATGCGTCGCTCGACGTGTCGCGCCCGCATCCCGGCTGGTCCGAGCAGAACCCGGCCGAGTGGATCCGCGCCTGCGAAGCGGCGATCGCCGAGCTGCGATCCGCGCATGCGAAGGAGCTCGCGGCGGTCAAAGGCATCGGCCTTTCCGGCCATATGCATGGCGCCACCCTGCTCGACGCCGCCGACCAGGTGCTGCGCCCCTGCATCCTGTGGAACGACACACGCAGCCACGCCGAGGCGGCTGTACTCGATGCCGACCCCCGCTTTCGCCAGCTGACCGGCAACATCGTCTTTCCCGGTTTCACCGCGCCGAAGCTCGCCTGGGTGAAAAACAACGAACCGGCTGTTTTCGCCAAAGTGGCAAAGGTCCTGCTACCGAAGGACTTTTTGCGGCTCTGGCTTGCCGGCGAGCACATTTCGGAAATGTCGGATTCGGCTGGCACGTCGTGGCTCGATGTCGGCAAACGAGCCTGGTCCGCCGAACTGCTCGCCGCCACGTCGCTCGACGAAAGGCAGATGCCGTCATTGGTCGAAGGCACGGCAAAGGCCGGTACCTTGCGCAGCGAACTGGCTACGAAATGGGGTATGCAGGCGGGCATCCCGATCGCCGGCGGCGCCGGCGACAACGCAGCCTCGGCCTGCGGCATGGGCACGGTCGGCGCCGGCCAGGCTTTCGTCTCACTCGGCACGTCCGGCGTGCTTTTTGCCGCCAACGCGGCCTATCTGCCCAACCCGGAAAGCGCCGTGCATACATTCTGCCATGCCCTGCCCGGCACCTGGCATCAGATGGGCGTCATCCTGTCGGCAACCGATTCGCTCAACTGGCTATCGGCAATCGCGGGCAAAGGTGCTGGCGAGTTGACCGCCGAACTCGGCGATGCGCTGCAGGCGCCGACCGGTGTCTCCTTCCTGCCCTATCTCTCAGGCGAACGGACGCCGCACAATGATTCCGCCATTCGCGGCGCGTTTACGGGGCTTGCACACGAATCCGGCCGCGCGGCGCTGACCCAGGCCGTGCTCGAAGGCGTCGCTTTCGCTTTCCGCGACAGCCTGGAAGCTCTGGCCAAGGCCGGCACGACGCTGACCCGGGTGACGGCGATCGGCGGCGGCTCGCGTTCGCGCTACTGGTTGAAGGCCATCGCCACCGCGCTTGGCCTGCCCATCGATATTCCCGCCGACGGCGATTTCGGCGCCGCGTTCGGTGCGGCCCGGCTTGGTCTGATCGCGGCGACCGCTGCCGATCCGCGCGCCGTGTGCACGGCGCCGGCGACGGACGCCACGGTCGAGCCGGTCGCCGCCCTCGGCGACGCCTATGCGCAGGCCTATCAGCGCTACCGCCAGCTTTACCCGGCGATCAGGGCTGTAACCGCGTGAGCTGGCGCTTACCCCCCTCTGGCCTGCCCTCTTTGCCACCACTTGGCATCTCCCCCTCAAGGGGGGAGATCGGCAGCGTCGACGGCTATGCCAGTCTTGCAAGATCGGTGATTGGCGAAGGCGGAAAGGCCAGCCAATCTCCCCCCTTGAGGGGGAGATGCCCGGTAGGGCAGAGGGGGGTGCTTGGCCCCCACTTTGCCGAGATTTCCTCACTGCGCCGGCACCTTGTCGAGAAAGCCGGTGACGCTTTTCAGCCGGCCATTTTCGATGATGCCGATATCGGTGCCTTCGATGACGGGCTCGGTGCCGTCCGGCCCAAGGTTCCACGAAAAGCGGATGGCGTCAGCGAAGCCGTCCGGCTCGCCTTTCAGCGAGAACCTGAAGCCGGCAAAGCGCTGCTGCACGCCTTCGATCAGCGCGGCGATGCCGTCATGGCCGTCGCCCTGCATGATCGGATCGCGGTAGCCGACATCCTCGGTGAAAGTCGTCTTGAGCAAGGCTTTCCTGCGCGCGGCGTCACTCTCGTTCCAGGCGGCGATGTAGTTTTCGGCAATGGTGTTGAGGTCGGTCATGGTCTGTCTCCTTCGTTGGATGCTCTTGACATGAGCCTTTTCGACCAGCGCCAGCGCGAAACCAATTACGCTTGAGGTAATCAGGCCGAACCATGCGAGAGGAAAAGAACATGACCAGCGGTTTTTTCGGCGACATCCAACAGATCAAATATGAGGGACCGGATTCGACCAATCCGCTGGCCTACCGGTTCTACAATCCCGACGAGATCGTCGCCGGCAAGCGGCTGGAAGACCATCTGCGCTTTGCCGTCGCCTACTGGCATTCCTTTGCCTGGCCAGGCGGCGATCCGTTCGGCGGCCAGACGTTTGACCGGCCGTGGTTCCCCAAGGCCGGCGGTACCGACACGATGGAGCTGGCCAAGCTCAAGGCCGACGTCGCCTTCGAGATGTTTTCGCTGCTGGGCGCGCCTTATTTCTGCTTCCACGATGCCGATGTGCGGCCGGAGGGCCGGGACTTTTCCGAAAGTGCGGCGCGGCTCGACGAGATCGCCGATTATTTCTCGGGAAAGATGAAGCAGACTGGCGTCAAGCTGTTGTGGGGCACGGCCAACCTGTTCTCCAACCGCCGCTTCATGTCGGGCGCCGCCACCAATCCCGATCCGGACGTCTTTGCCTATTCGGCCGCGACGGTGAAACACTGCATCGACATCACCAAGCGGCTGAACGGCGAGAACTACGTGCTGTGGGGCGGCCGCGAGGGCTATGAGACGCTGCTCAACACCGACCTTGCCCGCGAGCAGGAACAGGCCGGCCGCTTTCTCAATCTGGTCGTCGACTACAAGCACAGGATCGGCTTCGAAGGCACCATCCTGATCGAGCCGAAGCCTCAGGAACCGACCAAGCACCAGTATGATTACGACGTCGCCACCGTCTATGGCTTCCTCAAGCGTTTCGGACTGGAGAACGAGGTCAAGCTCAACATCGAGCAAGGCCACGCCATCCTGGCCGGCCATTCGTTCGAGCATGAACTGGCGCTGGCCAATGCGCTCGGCATTTTCGGCTCGATCGACATGAACCGCAACGACTACCAATCGGGCTGGGACACCGACCAGTTCCCAAACAATGTACCGGAGATGGCGCTCGCCTATTATCACGTACTGCAGGCGGGCGGCTTCAAGACCGGCGGCACCAATTTCGACGCCAAGCTCAGGCGCCAGTCGCTCGATCCGCAGGATCTGCTGATCGGTCATATCGGCGGCATGGATTGCTGCGCTCGAGGCCTCAAGGCAGCGGCACGCATGGTCGAGGACAAGGCGCTGTCGGCGCCGCTCGCCGAGCGCTATGCCGGCTGGGATTCGGCCGAGGCCAAGGCGATGCTTGCCGGCAAGCGCACGCTGGAGGAAATTGCTGATCGCGTCGTCAAGGAGAAGATCGAGCCGCAGCCCCGATCCGGCCGCCAGGAACTGCTCGAGAACATCGTCAACCGGTACGTCTGAGGCGTGCCGTTTCGCGGCCGCATTTTCAGCGGCCGCGGATAAAGGCGGCTTCCGCGGGGCTGAAACCGACAAGGTTTGCCCCCTGCGAAACTTTCGGTCTGCTTGCTGACCGGGCCTGGCATTTGCCCTAGCCGTGATCGAGGCCTCTCAAATAGGCGCAGAACATGTCGGCCATGGCGTCGGCGTAGGCTTCAATCTCCGTGGCGGTTCGAGGCGCCTCCGAGAACTGCTTCCCCACCGTGCTCAGCGTCGTCATGACGAGGTCGCCGGCCAATTCGCGGGTCACTTGCGCGGCGTTGGGCAACGCCTCCTGCATGAAGAGCTGGATGGTGCGGTCTCCGGACGCCCTTGCCGCCCGCGCCTCAGGCGCGTCGCGGTAAAGCGGTGCGGCGTCGTCGAGCGCCACACGCACCGCGGCCTCGTCACACTCCGAGCGGAGGAAGGCGTGGACCAGGCCGCGCAGCCTTTCAAGCGGCGGTTTCCTGATATCCTCGAGGATGTCGCGCAGCAAATCGGTCGTCTGCCGCCATTCGTCACTCTGGAGCCGGAACAGGATCGCCGCCTTGTTCGGAAAATACTGATACAGCGATCCGACGCTGACACCGGCCTTCTCGGCCACCCGCGCCGTGGTGAAGCGCTGCGCGCCTTCCCTCGCCAAAACCTGAACAGCAGCCTCCAAAATCGCAGCAACGAGCTCCGCCGAGCGGGCCTGCTTGGGCTGTTTTCGCGAGGAAATCCGCGGACTTCGGTGATCGCTCATTGAGAGGCGCGCCAATGCGATTAGTGAATGCGAATGATTAGTCGTATTTTGAATGCCGCACAAGAACGCATTCAATTTTGACTGGAGACCAATATGACCACACTGACGACAACGCCGCTGGCGCCCCTGCTGGACCGCCTGTTCGAGGAAGCCGCTGCGGCAACGAGCCCTGCCGTGGCGGAGCTCTCCGCCGAGGAGCGGAGCCGCTTCATTCGGAGCAAGACCGAATACCTCGATTTCTACGGGCGGCTAAAGGATCTCTGGCTTCCCGTTTCGCGAGAGACCGGCACGCTGCTCTACATGCTGGCACGGAGCAGCGGCGCCCGGACGATCGTCGAATTTGGAACCTCGTTCGGCATCTCGACCCTGCACCTTGCCGCAGCCTTGCGGGACAATGGCGGCGGCCGCCTGATCACCAGCGAGTTCGAGCCATCCAAGGTGGCGCGCGCCAGGAGCAACCTCACAGCAGGCGGTCTCATCGACATGGTGGAAATCCGAGAGGGAGACGCGCTGCAAACATTAAGCGTCGATCTTCCCGAAACGGTCGACCTGCTGCTGCTCGATGGCGCCAAAGCGCTCTATCCCGAGGTCTTGACCCTAGTTGAAAGTCGCCTCAGGCCGGGCGCCTTGGTCGTTGCCGACAATGCCGATCTTTGCCCCGAATACCTCTCGCGGGTGCGCTCGACCGGAAGCGGCTACATGTCCACGCCGTTCGGCGAGGATGTCGAACTGTCCATGCGGCTCGGCTGACGCACCGCCTGATCTGTCGGAAAGATCGTGCCCAAGATGGGCGGCGGCGGACAAAACTTTGCCCGGCATCGCCCATCAATCGCCTCGCTCTTGCCTTCAAACAGCCGTCACGGAGTTCCTATAGTGTGGTTCGTGGCGGGAATCAGAAAGAAGGAGGCGAAACGATATGCAGCACGAACGCGAAATCGACGCCCTGCTCTCATCTGGCGAGGCCGGATCGATCATCGACCGGCTGATGGCGCTGCCGCACCCCAAGCATGGTGCGCTGAGTGCAAACGAATGGGATCGCGCGGTCGCCAGCCGCTTCGAGACCCATCTGGCGAGACAGATGCGCTCGCAGATCGACGGCAACAGCGTCCGCCAAGACGCTGCCTGATCCCCACTATCTCAGGCGCAGCCTGACCGGCGCTTCGCCGAACGCTCTTGAAAACGCTCTGGAAAATGCCGCGGCGGACGAAAACCCCGTTCGCCCGGCAATGTCCGCCATGGCGATGCGCGTATCGACCACCAGCCGGCGCGCGGCGCCGAGGCGCAGCCTGAGATAATAGGCGCCCGGCGTTTCGCCGATCGACTTGCGAAAGATACTTTCCAGCGTCCGCGCCGTCACCCCGGCGCGCTTGGCCACGGCGGCGACAGTCAGGGGCTGGTCGACATGCGCTTCCATCAGCCGGATGGCTTGCGCCAGCCTGGGATCGTAGCCGTCAAGACGGCCGAGCGAGACCAGCGGCTGCGCGTCCGTCGCGGCGCGCGCCTGGTCGTAGATGAAGACGCTCGCGACATCGAGCGCCACGGCCATGCCGAGCCGCGTGCGGATCAGATGCAGCATCAGGTCGAAGGTCGGCGAGGCGCCGCCAGAGGTGAATACGGGACCGTCGATGACGTAGCGGTCGGGGCGCACGTCGACGCCGGGAAAGGCCGAAGAAAAATCCTCCATATCCTCCCAGTGGGTGGTGGCGCTGCGCCCCTCCAGCAAGCCCGCGCGCGCCACCAGCCAGGTGCCGGCCTCGACGCCGCCGCAGGCGCGTGCCGCGCGCGCCGCCCGGCGCAGTCCGGAAAGCAAGGCTGAAGTGGCGTAGTTCTGCGTGCCGAAGCCGGCGACGACGACCAGCATGTCGGTTGTGTCAGCCGCATCGAAGCGGCCGCTGACCGCCACCGGCAGGCCGCATGTGGTGACCGGCGCCTCGCCTGTGACCGAGACCAGCCTGAAATCGAACAGCGTCTCGCCGGCAATACGGTTGGCGGCGCGCAACGGGTCGACGGCCGACGCGACGCACATGATCGACGAGCCGGAGAATACCAGCAGCGTCACCTTGAGCGGCAGACGTTCGGCACGAAAGATCGTCGGTTTTTCGGTTTTGGTCACATGATCTTCGTAAAACGCAAAACAGTTTCCGGCAAGTCAGGCATTCTTGCCCTACGTTCTATTGGGAGAGAGTCCGATGCCGTTAGCGATGAACCGTGAGGTCTTCATTACCTGTGCCGTGACCGGGTCCGGCAGTTCGCAGGACCGCAGCCCGCACGTGCCGCGCTCGCCCAAGCAGATCGCCGATTCGGCCATTGAGGCGGCAAAGGCAGGGGCTGCGATCGTGCACTGCCATGTGCGCGATCCCGAGACCGGCAAGCCTAGGCGCGACGTGCACCTCTACCGCGAGGTGACCGAGCGCATCCGCGCGGCTGACGTCGACGTGGTTTTGAACCTGACCGCCGGCATGGGCGGCGACATGGTGTTCGGCCCACCGGAAAAGCCGCTGCCGCTGAACGAAAAAGGCACGGACATGGGCGGCGCGACCGACCGCATGGAACATGTGCGCCAGTGCCTGCCGGAAATCTGTACGCTCGACTGCGGCACGATGAATTTCGCCGAGGCCGATTATGTCATGACCAACACGCCCGGCATGCTGCGCGCCATGGGCGGCATGATGACGACGCTCGGCGTCAAGCCGGAGATCGAGGCCTTCGACACCGGGCATCTGTGGTTTGCCAAGCAATTGGTCGAGGAACAAGTGCTGAAGCCGGAGGCGCTGGTGCAATTGTGCATGGGTGTGCCGTGGGGGGCGCCGGACGACCTCAACACCTTCATGGCCATGGTCAACAATGTACCGTCGACCTGGAACTGGTCGGCGTTCGCCATTGGCCGAAACCAGATGGCCTATGTCGCTGCCGCGGTGCTGGCCGGCGGCAATGTCCGTGTCGGGCTGGAGGATAATCTCTGGCTCGACAAGGGGGTGCTGGCGACAAATGCGCAGCTGGTCGAGCGGGCGGTCAGTATCGTGTCGAATATGGGCGCCAGGGTCATCGGCCCGGATGAGGTGCGAAAGAAGCTGAACCTGACGAAGCGCGCACCGCTTTGAGCAAGGGCGGGAAGAACCCGGTTGGGAGGAGCCGCCGATGAAGACCGTGAAGTTCACCGCCATGAAGGACGGCGACCGCGAGGATTATGCCTTCCTCACCGAGCATGAGATCGACCATGCGGCAAAGACCGGCGAGCGTCTGCTCGACGCGCTTGTCCAGCTCGACGAAGGGCTGTCGGGCTACAAGATCACCCGGCTCGGCCATTCGCTGCAGGCGGCGACGCGGGCCTGGCGCGACGGCGCCGACACCGACTGGATTGCCTGCGCCTTGCTGCACGACATCGGCGACATCTACGCGCCCTATAATCACGACGAGTATGCGGCGTCGATCCTGAAGCCCTTTGTACGCGAGCAATGCACCTGGGTGGTGGAAAAGCACGGCGACTTCCAGCGCCTCTATTACGCACATCACCTCGGCGGCAACCCGCACGCCCGCGACCGTTTCGCCGGGCACATTTATTTCCACGATTGCGATGAGTTTTGCGAGCGCTGGGACCAGTCGAGCTTCGATCCCGACTACGAGACATTGCCGATCGATTTCTTCCGGCCCTTGGTGCTCGAAGTGTTCGCGCGCAAGGCCTATGACGCGTCCGTGATCCGTGCCGGCGAGCGTGTCGCCCTCACCGACCCCGCAACAGCCAGCACAAGAACCGGAGCCTCCGCATGAGCATCATCAACAAGGCGGCAGCCATCGGCGGCGGCGTCATCGGCGCCGGCTGGGTCGCGCGGCTGCTGCTCAACGGAATCGACGTGTCGATCTTCGATCCCGACCCCGAGGCGTCACGCAAGGTCGGCGAGGTGATGAAGGGAGCGCGACGCGCCTACAAGCAGATGCTGCCCGGCGGCCTGCCGAAAGCGGGCAAGCTCACTTTCGCCAAGACGATCGCCGAGGCGGTCGCCGATGCCGACTTCATCCAGGAAAGCGTGCCGGAGCGGCTCGACCTCAAGCACCGCGTGCTGGCCGAGATCGACCTTTATGCGCCGGCCAACGCCATAGTCGGCTCCTCCACCTCCGGCATCAAGCCGACCGACATGCAGGTGGCGATGAAGAAGCATCCGGAGCGGTTGGTGGTCGGCCATCCGTTCAACCCCGTCTATCTCTTGCCACTGGTCGAAATCGTCGGCGGCGAACAGACCTTTCCCGAGGCGATCGAAGTCGCCAAGGAGATGTATGCCTCGATCGGCATGAAGCCGGTGGTGATCCGCAAGGAGATCGAAGCCTTTGTCGGCGACCGCCTGCTCGAAGCGGCCTGGCGCGAGGCGCTGTGGCTGGTCAAGGACGGCATCTGCACGGTCGAGGAGCTTGACGACATCATGCGCTATGGCTTCGGCCTGCGCTGGGCGCAGATGGGCATGTTCCAGGTCTATCGCGTCGCCGGCGGCGAGGCCGGCATGCGCCACTTCATGGCGCAGTTCGGCCCGTGCCTGAAATGGCCATGGACCAAGCTGATGGATGTGCCGGAGTTCAACGACGAATTGGTCGAGCTGATCGCGACCCAGTCGGACGACCAGGCGCACGGTCTGTCGATCCGCGAACTCGAAAAGATCCGCGACGACAATCTGGTCGCGATCATGGAGGCACTGTCGAAGCAGAACAAAGGCAAAGGCTGGGGCGCCGGCGCCCTGCATAAGGACTATACCAGGCAGCTGGCCAAGCTTGCGGCGAAGAAGCCCACCGCCTCCAAGGCTGCCGAGAAGGCCAAGGCTGAAAAGCCGAAGAAAAAGAAGAAAGGCTGAGACCATGGATTTTGGTCTTTCGGAGGAACAGAAGCTCATCGTCGAGACGACGCGGGCCTTCGTCGAGAACGAGCTTTACCCGCATGAGCGCGAAGTGGAGCGCACCGGCGTGCTGCGCCGTGAGCTGATCGAGGAGATCAAGGCCAAGGCGATCGAAGCTGGTCTCTATGCCGCCAACATGCCGGCCGATGTCGGCGGCGCCGGGCTCGATACGGTGACCTGGCTGCTCTATGAAAAGGAGCTCGGCCGCGCCAATTACGCGCTGCACTGGACCTGCGTGGCGCGGCCTTCCAACATCCTCCTTGCCGGCACGCCGGAGCAGCGCGAGAAGTATCTGTTCCCGTGCATTCGCGGCGAAAAATGGGATTGCCTGGCAATGACCGAGCCGGGCGCCGGCTCCGATTTGCGCGGCATGAAGGCAACCGCCGTGCAGGACGGCGACGACTGGGTGCTGAACGGCACCAAGCATTTCATAAGCCACGCCGACCTCGCTGATTTCGCCATCGTCTTCATGGCCTCGGGTGAAGAGGATTCTGCGCGCGGCAAGCGTAAGAAGATCACCGCCTTCTTCGTCGACAAGGGCACCAAGGGCTTTACCGTGCGCGACGGCTACCGCAACGTCTCGCATCGCGGCTACACCAATGCCATCCTCGAATTCGACGATTGCCGGTTGCCGGCCACTCAGGTTCTCGGCGAGGTCCACAAGGGATTCGATGTCGCCAATTCATGGCTCGGCGCGACGCGCCTGCAGGTCGGCGCCACCTGCCTCGGCCGCGCAGAGCGGGCGCTTGGCCACGCCATCGAATACGCCGCGCAGCGCCAGCAATTCGGCCAGCCGATCGGCAAGTTCCAGGGCGTGTCGTTCAAGCTCGCCGACATGGCGACCGAGCTGAAGGCCGCCGACCTGATGGTGTTCGAAGCCGGCTGGAAGTACGATCAGGGCACCGTTACCGACCAGGACATGGCCATGGCCAAGCTGAAGGCCACCGAGATGCTCGCCTTCGTCGCCGACGAGGCGATCCAGATCCATGGCGGCATGGGGCTGATGGACGATCTGCCGCTGGAACGCATCTGGCGCGACGCCCGCGTCGAGCGCATCTGGGAAGGCACCTCGGAAATCCAGCGCCACATCATCTCGCGGGCGCTGCTGCGCCCGTTCGGGGGCTAGAGCATGATCCCAAAAAGTGGAATCCGGTTTTTGGAAAAGATCATGCTCAAACGAAAAGATGACGATGCACAAACTTGAGCGGCTTTTGCGCCCACGAACGATCGCAGTCTTCGGTGGCGTGCAGGCTGCTGCCGTCGTCGCGCAGTCGATCAAGATGGGCTTTGCCGGCGAGATCTGGCCGGTGCATCCAAGCAAGGACGAGGTCGCCGGCCGCAAGGCCTATCGCTCGGTGGCCGAATTGCCCGGTGCGCCGGATGCCGCTTTCATCGGCGTCAACCGGCACTTGACCATCGAAGTGGTCAAGGCGCTGGCCGAGCGCGGCGCCGGCGGTGCGGTCTGCTTCGCCGCCGGCTTCCTCGAAACCGAGGCCTATGACGAGGACGGCGAGCGGCTGCAGGCCGAGCTGGTCGCGGCGGCGGGTCCCATGCCGATCATCGGGCCGAACTGCTATGGGCTGATCAATTACGCCGACGGCGCGCTTTTGTGGCCCGACCAGCATGGCGGCATCAGGCTGCCTGAAGGCGGTCGCGGCGTTGCCATCATCACCCAGTCGTCGAACATCGCCATCAACATGACGATGCAGAAGCGCGGCCTGCCGATCGCCTTTCTGATGACCGCCGGCAACCAGGCGCAGACCGGGCTTTCCGAAATGGCGCTCGGCCTGATCGAGGACGACCGCGTCACCGCGCTCGGCCTGCATATCGAGGCTTTTGATTCGGTAGCCGGCTTCGAAAGGCTGGCGGCACGGGCACGAGAGCTGAAGAAGCCTGTTATCGCCATGAAGGTCGGCCGCTCCGAGCAGGCGCGGCAGGCGACCGTCTCGCATACCGCGTCGCTGGCCGGCTCGGACGCAGCGTCCGGCGCGTTCCTGAAGCGGCTCGGCATCGCCCGCATCGATTCGATCCCGGCCTTCATCGAGGCGCTGAAGCTGCTGCACGTCACCGGTCCCCTGCCCGGCTACCGCCTGTCGTCGATGAGCTGTTCGGGCGGCGAGGCGTCCGTCATGGCCGACAGCGCCGAAGGCCGCTGGGTGACCTTTCCGCCTCTCACCGCCGAGCGTCGCATTCAGGTCAAATCGACGCTCGGGCCGCTGGTCGCGGTGGCCAACCCGCTCGACTACCATACCTTCATCTGGAACAACGAGCCGGCGATGACCGCCACCTTCACCGCCATGGTGTCTGGCGGCTTCGACCTCAACATGCTGGTGCTCGACTTTCCGCGCCCCGACCGCTGCTCCGACACCGACTGGTGGGCGACGCTGCGCGCCTTCGAAGCGGCGCTGAAGACCAACAGCGCGCAAGGCGCGATCGTCTCCTCGCTGCCGGAGAACCTGCCCGAGGAATACACTGCAGGGCTGATGGCGCGGGGCATGGTGCCGCTGTTCGGCATTTCCGAGGCCATGGACGCCGCCCAGGCGGCAGCCTTCATCGGCTGGGCGTGGCGCGAGCCGCTGGCGCAGCCGATCGACACCTCGGCGTCTGGCGCGCCGGCCGGCGACCATGTCACCCCGGACGAGGCGGAGGCGAAAGCGCGGCTCATCGAGGCCGGGCTCCCGGTGCCGAAGGGCGAGCGCGCCGGCAACGCGGTCGAGGCTGTGATCTCCTCGATGGCGCTCGGCTTCCCGGTGGCGCTGAAGGCTCTTGGCGTCATCCACAAATCCGAGCTCGACGCGGTCCGGCTCAATTTGAGGGATGCCGAATCCGTCAGCACCGCCGCCCATGATCTCGGCCCGCTCGGCACCGGCCTTTATGTCGAGCGCATGGTGCGCGATGGCATCGCCGAGCTGCTGGTCGGCTTCACCCGCGACCCGATGTTCGGCGCGGTGATGACGCTCGGCACCGGCGGCGTGCTGGTCGAGCTGTTGCGCGACAGCGTCACGCTCATGCTGCCGGCGACCCGCGATGATATCGAGGCCGCTTTGCGCGGGCTGAAACTGTTCCCGCTGCTCGACGGCTATCGCGGCCGGCCGAAGGCCGATGTCACGGCGGCAATCGAGGCGATATCGGGCATTGCCGGCTTCGTGCAGCAAAATGCCGGCGAGATCGAGGAACTCGACATCAATCCGCTGATCGTCTGCGCCGAGGGCAAGGGCGCCTGGATCGCCGACGCGCTGATGGTGCTGGGAGGCAAGAAGAATGGCTGAAATCATCACCACCCGCCGCGAGGGCACGATCTTCGAAGTCACGCTTGACCGGCCCAAGGCCAATGCCATCGACCTGAACACGTCGCGGCTTATGGGCGAGACTTTCAAGGCGTTTCGCGACGACCCGGATTTGCGCGTCGCCATCGTCAAGACCGCCGGTGACAAGTTCTTCTGCGCCGGCTGGGACCTGAAGGCTGCTGCCGGCGGCGACGCGGTTGACGGCGACTATGGCGTCGGCGGCTTCGGCGGGCTGCAGGAATTGCGCGACCTCAACAAGCCGGTGATCGCCTGCGTCAACGGCATGGCGGTCGGCGGCGGTTTCGAACTGGCCCTATCCTGCGACCTCATCTATGCGTCGGACCACTCCTCCTTCGCGCTGCCCGAAATCCGTGCCGGCACGCTGGCCGATGCGGCGACGATCAAGCTGCCGAAGCGCATCCCCTACCATGTCGCCATGGACCTTTTGCTCACCGGCCGCTGGATGGATGTCGCCGAGGCGCATCGCTGGGGCCTGGTCAACGAGGTGCTGCCCAAGGACAGGCTGGAGGACCGCGTCTGGGAGATCGCGCGGCTGCTCGCCAGCGGCCCGCCGCTGGTCTTCGCCGCGATCAAGGAAACGGCCAGGGTCGCAGAATCGCTGACGTTCCAGGACGCGATGAACCGGGTGACGCGCCGGCAGCTGCCAACGGTTGACGCACTCTACGGCTCGGAGGACAATCTCGAGGGTTTTCGCGCCTTTGCCGAGAAGCGCGACCCGGTGTGGAAGGGGAAGTGACGCTGCGGAGATGATGGCGATCCTTCACACCCCCCTCTGCCCTGCCGGGCATCTCCCCCGCAAGTGGGGAGATCGGATGTCGCATCGGATTTCGCCAATTTCCAGCGTTGCAGGACAAGCGGCAAGGCCAAAGCTGCCGATCTCCCCCCTTGCGGGGGAGATGGCCGGCAGGCCAGAGGGGGGTGTCCAAGCTCAACCTTGGCGGCCCATTCGGCGCCCATGACCAACTACAAAACCCTCATCGACGCCGAGACCTGGGCCTTCATCGAGCGGACCAATTCCTATTATCCACCCGATACGATCGACTACACCATCGCCGAGCAGCGCGAGATCTATAACCGGATGTGCCGCGAGTTCTTTGCCGGCTATCCCCAAGGCGTCACGGCGGAAACCACCGCCATTGCCACACCCTGGCACATCCCGATCCGCGTCTACCGCGCCCCGGCGCCGGAAACAGCGGCGATGGTGCTTTATTTCCATGGCGGCGGTTTTGTCCTCGGCGGGCTCGATAGCCATGACGACCTCTGCGCCGAGCTTTGCAGCCGCACCGGCTACGAAGTGGTTTCGGTCGACTACCGGCTGGCGCCGGAACACCTTCATCCGGCCGCCTTCGACGATGCCATCAGCGCCTTCGAATGGGCGTCGACCACCTACGAGCGTCCTATCCTGCTGTGCGGCGATAGCGCCGGCGGCAATCTCGCCGCCGCCGTCAGCCACGCGACGCGCGGCCATGCGCGCAAGCCGATCGGCCAGATTCTGGTCTATCCCGGCCTTGGCGGCGACAGCTCCGCCGGCTCCTACGTCACCCACGCGGAAGCGCCGATGCTTAACGTGCGCGACCTCGTTTTCTACAGGGACATCAGGACCGGGGGCGAGGACCGCACCGGCGATCTCACCTTGTCGCCGCTCGCCGACGCCGACTTTGCCAATCTGCCGCCCACCGTCGTGATCACCGCCGAATGCGACCCGCTGTCGTCGGACGGCGAAGCCTATCGCGACCGCATCGTTGCCGCGGGCGGACGTGCCTGGTGGCTCGAGGAGCCGGGGCTGGTGCATGGCTATTTGCGCGCCAGGCACACGGTCGGCCGCGCCCGCTCGAGCTTTACCCGGATTGTCGATGCAGTGACGGTTCTGGGGAAGGGCGAATGGATCTGGTGAGGGATGTCCTCCTCACCCCGACGGGCTTTTATCCGCCGGGATAGCTCTACTTGCGGCTGCGTCGCCGCCCGGAAACCCGCCTCAGCCAAGGCCCCAAATGAAAGGCGCTCATCAGCAGGTACATCGGGACCATGCCGCCCAGCGGTGAGGTCTCTTGCCCGGTCGAGCACATCATATCCGGCGCGCCGCCGAGCAGTGTCAACAACGCCATGGTTGCGAAGGTCGGCGCGGCGGCGAAGGACAGCCAGTCGGCTGCGCCAAGGGCGGCCGGGCTCGCATCGCCGCCGGATCCGCCTGCATGAATCTCGCTCATGTCCGTTGTCCCTGGTAGTGAGCGGGATGCGTTCGAATGAACAGCGCATCCCGCTCCTCCATTTGTCTTAGCCGCATTTCTGCGACGCCAAAGATGTTCTATTCGGTGCGATTCCGGAACGCGGCCTCTCCGGCGTCCGATATCTCGACCCATTTTTTGTCGGGGACGGCTTCGGCGCCGTAATTGTCGTGCCAGTTCCACCACTTGTATGTCGGCGTCTGCGGATAGCCCTCGGGCGAATCCTCCCAAACCTCCTGGCGGCCGAGCGGCGTCAGGTCGAGGTAGCTCCATACGGTCCCCATCGCCTCGTCGCCGCGGTTGTTGATGAAGTAGGTGCGGAACACGCGATCGCCGTCGCGGATGAACACGTTGTGGCCGTGCCACTCGTCAACGCCGAAATCAGCATCGAAGCTGTCGGTGATGGTGTACCAGGGCATCTTCCAGTCCATCCGCGCCTTTAGCCGCGCAATGTCGGCCTGCGGTGCGCGCGAGGCGTAGGCAAGCGTGGTGTCGCGCGCGTTCAAATGGGCGAGATTGCCGACCTGATCCGCCCCCAGCGAACAGCCGCGGCAGGCGTGATCGGGCCAGCCAAATACGCCGGGCTCGAAGAAGGCACGGTAGACGACCAGCTGGCGGCGGCCCTCGAACAGGTCGAGCAGGCTCACCTTTCCGTCAGGCCCTTCGAACGTATAGGACTTCTCCACCGCCACCCATGGCATCCGCCGGCGCTCGGCGGCCAGTGCGTCGCGAGCCCGGGTCACGGTCTTCTCCTTCACGAGCAGTTGCTGGCGCGCGGCCTCCCACGCGTCAGGCGAAACCACCGGTGGTGTCTTCATCGCGAGCCGCGTCGCCTGCTCGCCTGTGCCATTCTGATGTGCCATCATTGTGCATCTCCCTTGCTGGTTTGTCGCCGCACCGGCGCGACGTGTTGGGTCGTGAGATAGGATAGGGGCTGATAGCGGATTGGCGAGAGTGACAAGTGTGACGCGATTCCGACGGGTTCGCTGATCACGGCCAATTTCGCCGCCAGCGACGCCTCTGCGCTCATTCGCGCCCGGACTGCTGAATGGGCCGTGCGCCGGCCAGGTAGCGGTCATTGTCAAACGGCTCGGCCTGGTTGCTTTCCGGGCTCCACAGCTGCCGGTGGGTTCGTGTGAGATCGCCGAGGTAGACATGCAGCGCACCCGATCGCGCGCTGCCGGTATTCGCAACCGAATGCACGGTATTTGAGGCCATGTGCACCACGGCAGGCGCTGCGATGTCCTGCCTTTCCGGGACATCGAGTTCGCTGCCGGCAACAGGATAGATGAAGTTCGTCTCGCTGCCCTTGTAGATGCCGATCAAGGCATCCATCAGGTGGTTATGAGGCGGCTACTGCAGGCCGGGCGACAGCGTGATGTGATAGATCGTCAGGTTAGGGCTCGCATGCAGAAGCACCTCGTCGTCGTCTTCTTCGTGAGCGAGTGTTCCCGATGCGTGAAAACGGTTCGTGTAGTCGCCCAGGACCGTCCTTACCGCTTCGAGGGGATCTGGGCCTCTCGCGGCATTGACGATATCATCGGCAACGGCGTAGAGAGGTGAGTTGGCGGCTAAAGGCATATCAGTTATCCTCCCTGAGATGCTCAGATTATCAATCTGAGGTGCTCACGCTAGCGAATGCTGAGGCCAGCGTCAACGGGACAGCCAGACGGACAGAATATGAAAACGACGAAGTTGACCGCCGAACCGGCAGGGCCGGCCACGGCCGAGGCGACAGCACTGTCAGCCGCCGACGTCCTTCGCAGGGAACAGGCATATGAGCAGCTGAGGAACGACATCATAGCCTGTGTGCTGCGCCCCGGCGAAGCGCTCACCGAGAAACAGATCGGCGATCGATACCTGATCAAAAAGGCTACCATCCGCGCGGCGTTGGCCCGCCTGATGCAGGAAGGGCTGGTCAGGAGCGAGCCGCGCCGCGGCTACGTCGTTGCGACGCTCAGCCTGCGCGACGTCAACGAGATCTTCGATGTCCGCAGCTTGATCGAACCGGAAGTGTTCAGGGTGGCGGCATCGAACATGACCGAGCGCGGGCTCGAGGATGTTAGGCTGGCAGCGCAAAAAGTGCTGAAGCCGGAGACGCTACGCAGCCACATTGCCTTCCTTGCGGCCGATCGTGCTTTTCGCCTGGCCCTTGCGGAGCTCTCGGGAAATTTGCGGCTGGCGCATCTCCTGGACCAGATACTCGACCAGTCGGCGCGGGTTCTCCACCTGGGCTTCAAGTCGCGCGACTTCACCCAGTTGATCATCGCCCAGCAAAAGGAACTGGTTCTTGCCTGCGAGGCAGGCGACGTTTCCGCCATCGTCAAACTTGCCCGTGCGCAGTGCCTGTTCCTCAAGAAGCAGGTGCTCGAGGCTTTGCTTGCCGGTTCCAAGCTTCAAGACGTCAATTTGCAACCCTTCGCCTAAAGCGCCTTGTTTCACCCCACCGCTCGCGCCGCTGCCCGTCCGGCACTGCGGCCGGAAAAGATGCAGCCGCCGAGAAACGTACCTTCGAGCGCTGCATAGCCGTGCATGCCGCCGCCGCCGAAACCGGCGGCCTCGCCCACCGCGTACAGCCCTTCGACCGGTTGGCCGCCGGCGCCCAGCACGCGGCTGTCGAGGTCCGTCTCAAGCCCGCCGAGCGTCTTGCGGGTCAGGATGCCGAGCCTGACCGCGATCAGCGGGCCATTGGCGGGATCGAGCAGCTTGTGCGGCCTTGCGGTACGGATCAGCCGGTCGCCGAGATAGGCGCGCGCGCCGCGCAGCGCGGTAATCTGCATGTCCTTGGAGAACGGATTGTCGAGCTGCCGGTCGCGAGCGCGGATTTCGCGCTCGACCTGCGCCAGTTCGAGCAGCGGCTCGCCGCCGGCCAGTGCGTTCATGCGGGCGACCAGCGCCGGCAGTTCGGCCTCGACGATGAAATCCTCGCTCTTCTCCATGAACGCCTTGACCGGCGCGGGCACGCCGCTGGTGGCACGGCCAAGCACCTGGCGCCAGCTTTTCCCGGTCAGATCGGGGTTCTGCTCGGAGCCCGACAGCGCGAACTCCTTCTGGATGATCTTTTTGGTCAGGATGAACCAGGAATAGTCGAAGCCCGTGCTCATGATGTGGCTGAGCGTCGCCAGCGTATCGAAGCCGGGATAGAGCGGCACCGGCAGGCGTTTGCCGCGCGCATCGAGCCACAGCGATGACGGGCCGGGCAGGATGCGGATCGCATGGTCGGTCCAGAGCGGCGCCCAGTTCCTGATGCCCTCGACATAGTGCCACATGCGGTCGCGGTTGATGAGCCTGCCGCCGGCAGCCTCGGCGATCGCCAGCATGCGGCCGTCGACATGGTCGGGAACGCCGGTGATCATGCGTTTTGGAGGCGCACCCAGCCGTTGCGGCCAATTCTCCCGGACCAGCTCGTGATTGGCGCCGATGCCGCCGGAGGCGACGATGACGGCCTGCGCCTTCAACTCGAAATCGGCTGTGATCTCGCGCGAGCTCTTGCGGCCGCGCTCGGCATCGCTCGCCGCCAATATGTCGCCGCGCACGCCGTCGACGACGGCGCCCGTCCGGGTCAATTCGTTAACCCGGTGACGGAATTTGAAGCGGATCAGCCCACGCTTAACGGCCTCGCGCACGCGCTGCACGAACGGTTCGAGCACACCAGGCCCGGTGCCCCAGGTGACATGGAAGCGCGGCACCGAATTGCCGTGGCCGGCGGCATTGCCGCCGCCGCGCTCGGCCCAGCCGACCACCGGAAAGAATTTCAGGCCGCGCTGCATGAGCCAGGAGCGCTTCTCGCCGGCGGCGAAGCCGACATAGGCCTCAGCCCAGCGGCGCGGCCAGAGATCTTCCGTGCGGTCGAAGGCTGCAGTGCCCAGCCAATCCTCGAGCGCCAGCTCATACGAATCGCGGATGCGCATGCGCCGCTGTTCGGGCGAATCGACAAGGAAGATGCCGCCGAGCGACCAGAACGCCTGGCCGCCAAGCGACTGCTCCGGCTCCTGCTCGACGATGATGGTCTTCTTGCCGGCCTCAGTCAGTTCGGCCGCCGCGACAAGACCGGCAAGGCCGGCGCCGACAATGATCACATCCGCGTCGTTTGGCATCTATTTGGCCATGATCTCGTCCAAAAACCGGTCCCTCATTTTTTGGGATCATGGCCGGCCTAGACTGTCTCCCAGCCTTCCTTCTCGCCGGCGCGGAAGATGGCATCGATGACCTTCTGGTTGAGCACCGATTCTTCCAGGGTGAAAACGCGGTCCTTGCCGCCCTGTGCCGCCCGCGCGAAGGCCTCGACTTCCAGCCGGTATTGCTGCGTGCCGGGAAAGCGGAATACCTGCGCCTCGCTGTGGTTCTGGTTGTGCAGCTCGACGCGGTGATGGTCATAGAGCCCGGCGTTGAACGGTGAGAACACCTCGATGAATCCCTTCTCGCCGTGGAACACCATCACCTGGCGTGCCGCCATCTGCGTCGACAGGTAGAATGACAGCTCGAAATCGCCGAAATCGGCGCGGATCGAGGAATAGATGTCGGTGCCGAACGTCTTGTCGCGCTCGATCGTCGCCTGGACGCGCAGCGGCTCCTTGCCCGTCGAAAAGCGTGTCGACACCGTCGGGTAGACACCGATGTCGGGCAGCGCGCCGCCGCCGAGATCGAGCTTGTTGCGCATGTTGTTGGGGTCGACATTGTAATAGGAGAACGCGCCCTGGACATGGCGCAGCCGGCCGATGGCGCCGTTGGCGATCAGCTCGCGCACCTTGATCCATTGCGGATGGTAGACGACCATGAAGGCTTCGCAGACCAGCACCTTCCTGGCATCGCGCAGCTTGATCAGCGGCGGAATATCCTTGGCATCGAGCGCCAGCGGCTTTTCGACCAGAACATGCTTGCCGGCCTCGATCGCCTTGGCCGTCCATTCGACATGCTGCGAGGTCGGCAGCGGAATGTAGACGCCGTCGATGTCGCTGGAGGCGAGCAGCTCCTCATAGGAGCCGAAAGCGTGGCGCGCGCCGAAGCGTTCGCCCAGTGCCCGGGCTTTCGACAGATCGCGGCTGGCGATCGCCGACAGCACGCCGTTCTCCGCCTCGACGATTGCCGGCAAAAGCTGCTCGCGGCCGATCTTGGCCGTCGACAAAACACCCCATCGGAACATCAGATTTCTCCTCTCGATTGCAGGCCTGGAGGTTTGCCCTAATTCAGGAGAAAAGCCAATGCGGGAGCCTGGCGGCGAACAGGGCGATCATCTGCGGCTTTTCCGGATGCCGGCGCTGCCCTTGCGGGGGCGACGAACCCAGGTCCTGCAAAGACTATCCCCTTCTACCCGTCAGCGTCATGTCGAAGTCGACGACGTTGGAGTAAATCGGCGTGCCGACATCCATGCCGTAGCGCGACCGCAACACCTTGCCGGTGACATGGAATTTTATCGTGCCCGCCCTGAGGCCGCCGAGCTCGGCCGTGAACTTTTCCTGAAAGGTCTTGCCGCGCGCCGTCAGCCGGCCGGTGACAAGGGCTGACGTGGCGCCGGTGCGTTTGACGCTGGTCGAACGGAACTGGATCTCCGGATTGTTGGCCGCGTCGAAAACCGCGTCCGAGCGAAGAAAGGCGTCGATGCGACTTTGGCCGGTACCGACGCTTTCGGGGAAGATGGTGAAATTGACCTGGGACCGGCCGACATCGCTGTTGTCGATGAGGATACTGCCCTTGAAGCGGGAGAAAGCACCGTCGAGCCCTCCGCCGCCGAGCTTGCCGATCGAGAAGTGGATGCTGGAACTCCCCGGGCTGATGGTGTAGCTGCCGGCCGCGTCGCCAAGGGCGACGGCGGCGAAAACAGGCATAGCAAAACAAGCGGCGGCTGCCGCAAATCCGAAGATGCGCGCGTACATGGAAATGGTCCTCTTGGCAGGCAACGCTTTCTTGCGTCCTCGCCCCATGAACGAATGAGCCGCCCGCTCTATTCCGTGTCGCGATGTGACGAAGCCGTGATCATGCGCATCAGCACGGTATCCCTCAGCCAGAAATGATGACGCAGCGCCGCGGCCAGATGCAAAGCGACAAGTCCGATGCCGGCATAGGCGAGATACCAGTGCGTCGCTGCCCAGAAGCTTTCAGCCACGTCCGATTCGCCAAGCGGCAGATTGGGCATAACAAACAGATTGAACGGCACGCTCGGGATCTCCAGCACCGAGACCGAGACCAGCGCCCAGCCGGACAGCGGCAGAGCGAGCTGAAACGCATAAAGCGCAAGATGGACAAGTGGCGCGATGCGGCGCTCGAACGGGCCGACCGAGCGCGGCAGCGGCGGGGCCGGTCTGCCAAGGCGCCAGGCGATGCGCAGGATGACCAGCCCAAGCAGCAGGAAGCCGAAGGATTTATGCAGCTGGATCAGTTCGAAGGCGGTGCGCTGGCTGGACAGTCGCACCATGACGAAGCCGAGCACGAACTGGCCGATAAAGAGCGCCGCGATCAGCCAGTGAAGGATGATCGCCGTCCAGCCGTAGCCGGTGGCCTGGTTTTTGGGCAGTGCTGACATGGTCGGTGAACGAATGCCAGGTCGGCTTTCTTCCACCTCTCCCTTGTGGGGAGGGTTGGCTTACTCGCCGACCTTGAAGAAATCAACAAAGGCCCTGAGCGCCGGCCGCATCTGGCGGCGGCTTGGGTAATAGACGAAGAAGCCGTCGAAAGGCGGGCACCAGTCCTCCAGCACGCGAACAAGCTTGCCAGCGGCGAGCGCGTCGCGGACATAGTCCTCGAACACGAAGGCGAGCCCGGCGCCGTCGACTGCGGCGTTGGCAATCAAATGGTCCTCGTCGAGGATCAGCGGCCCTTGCACCGGGATTTCGATCTCCTCGCCGTTCTTCTCGAATTCCCAGCGATAGAGAATGCCGCTGGAGAAGCGGAAGCGGATGCAGCGGTGACCGGCAAGATCGCGCGGATGCTGCGGCTTGGGCCTGGTCTCGAAGTAGGATGGCGCGCCGACCACGGCGCCGCGAAGGTTCGGCCCGATGCGCACGGCGATCATGTCGCGCTGCAGGCTCTCGCCCAGTCGCACACCGGCATCGAAGCCGCCCTCGACCACATCGGTGAAGCGGTCCTCGATGACGATCTCCAGCACGATCTCCGGATAAGCGGCGGCAAAGGCGCCGAGTCTTGGCGTCAGCGTCAGGTGGGCCGCGGTGCGCGGCACGGTCAGCCTGAGATTGCCGGCCGGCCGGTCGCGCGCCTCGATCGCCGATTCCAGCGCCAGATCGATCTCCGATAGCGCCGGCCTGAGACGTTCGAGCAGTTGCGCGCCTTCCTCGGTCGGAGCGACGCTGCGCGTGCTGCGCGCCAGAAGGCGCACGCCGAGGCGCGCTTCGAGGCTGGAAACCGCGTGGCTGACCGCCGATGGCGCGATTGCCAGCTCCTTGGCCGCGCCGCGAAAACTGCCGCATTGGGCGACCGTTGCCAGTACAGCGAGCTGTGAAAGATGGGTTCGCTTCATTGATCTATTTTTTGGAACAGCCTGTGCAAATGAGAGCCGATTATCGAACGCAGCGCAAGACGCTATCTCTGCGGCATCACAACCATCACAACAAGGAGATACGTGATGCAAACCCGCAAGCTCGGCAATGAACTTGACGTCTACCCGGTCGGCCTCGGCTGCATGGGGATGAGCTTTGCCTATGGTGGCCAGCCGGAGGCGGACGCGATCGCCACGCTGCGCCACGCTGTCGACATCGGCGTCAATTTCTTCGACACGGCCGAAGTCTATGGCCCCTACGAGAACGAAATCCTGGTTGGCAAGGCGCTGAAGCCGGTGCGTGACAAGGTGACGATTGCGACGAAATTCGGCTTCAAGATCCTGGAAGAAGGCAGCGGCATGGAGCGCATGGCCGGCGTCGACAGCCGCCCGGAACACGTCAAGGCGGTTGCCGAAGCGTCGTTGAAGCGGCTGGATACCGAGGTCATCGACCTCTATTACCAGCACCGCGTCGACCCCAAAGTGCCGATCGAGGATACGGTCGGCGCCATGGCCGAGCTGGTGCGCGAGGGCAAGGTGCGGGCGCTCGGCCTGTCGGAGGCGAGTGCGGCGACCATCCGCCGGGCGCATGCGGTGCATCCGATCGCCGCGGTGCAGAGCGAATATTCGCTGTGGAGCCGCGATCCGGAGGAAGAGGTGTTTGCCGTCTGTCGCGAGCTCGGCATCGGCTTTGTCCCCTATAGCCCGCTCGGCCGCGGCCTGCTCACCGGCACGATTGCCAAGCCCGATGTTCTCGGCGCCGACGACTGGCGCCGCGGGTTGCCGCGCTTCCAGGCCGACGCCATGGCGGCCAATGCGGTGGTCATCGCGGTGCTGGAAAAGATTGCTGCCGAGAAGGGCGTAACGCCGGCGCAGCTGGCGCTCGCCTGGGTGCTGCATCAGGGCGACTTCATTGTGCCGATCCCGGGTGCGCGAAAAATCCGCCATCTGGAGCAGAATACGGCGGCAGCGGATATCGTGCTGAGCCAGGCCGAGGTGGCATCCATTGGCGATGCGCTGTCGCCGGAGAAGGTGGTCGGTAAGCGCTATACCGAGGAGCTGCTGGCGCTGGTCAACGGTTGAACGGCGATCGACGGCGTAATCGAAACGGGGCGTTTCGGCGTCCCGTTTTCGGTCGCACCGCAATGCAAATAATTGCGAGATATTGGCGCGAGGCACCCCCCTCTGTCCTGCCGGACATCTCCCCCTCAAGGGGGGAGATTGGATGTCACTTCGACTTTCGCCAATCGCCAACGTTGAAAGAGGGGTAGGGCGGCGAAGCTGCCGATCTCCCCCTTTGAGGGGAAGATGCCCGGCAGGACAGAGGGGGTGCTGTCCCGCCGACATTTCCTACCAAGGCACGACACTGATCTCCGGCCAGTTCTCCCTCGCACGCGCGCCCTTCATCTCGTGCGTCTGCTGATTATCCAGTGCACGGTTCGGGGTAACGCGAAACGAGAAGATGTCGTCGAGCCCGAACGGCGCCACGAGCGCGAGTTGCCCATCGGTGCCGAATCTAACGCCGACCGCATGGGTTTTCGAAGCGAAATAGGACAGCGCCTCGGCGGACGACGACAGTCTGGGATAGGAACCGCCAAAGCGCGCCTCAAACCACAGATGCACCCGCGCCTGGTTGCGCACTTCGACCGGCAGCGTCAGTCCTTCGAACTGCTTCGCCGCCCGGCGGATGACCGTGTCCTCGGCCTCGTAAGACAGATCGCTCTCATCGAAATAGAACAGATCGACATCACGAATGCCATATCCCGAAGGCTTCGCCGTCAGATGATTCCAGACGCTGTTGTAAAGCGCGCCGGACACGACCAGCCAGTCGGGGAGGTCGAGCGCCCGTACCCGCGACAGCGTCTCGCCGACCAGCGGATCGGCCGAGACGATATCGAGAAAGGCTGCACGCTGTTCCTCGAAGGGCAGCCCTGAATAGCGCAAATGGTTCATCGCCCTTTGGAGGGCGATTCGCCATGCGTCCGCAATCCCTCAGCCGCGCAGCACGCCGCCGGTCTGTTTGCCGACATTCTCGACGATGCGCTTGGCCAGCGCCTCGAAATCCTCGTCGGTCAGCGTCTTTTCGACCGGCTGGATCGAAACTTCGATGGCGATCGACTTCTTCGCCGCGCCGAGCGCTGCACCCTCGAAAACATCGAACACCGAGACGCCGGAAATCAGCTTCCGGTCTGCGGCAAGGGCGGCGCGAACGAGTGTGCCGGCTTCGACCGCCTTGTCGACGACGAAGGCGAAATCGCGCTTGACCGCCTGGAAGGCGGACAGATCGAGCCTCGGCTTTGTCCGCGTCGGCTTGGCCTTCGGCTCGGGCACGGCATCGATGAACACCTCAAACCCGCAAAGCGGACCGGAGACGTCAAGCCCCTCCAGCGTCTTCGGGTGGAACTCGCCGAACGTGCCAAGGATTACCTTCGGCCCGAGCTTGATCGTGCCGGAGCGGCCGGGGTGATACCAGGCCGGGCTGCCGGCCTCGATCTGCAGCCGCTCGACCGGCGCGCCGCAGGCTTCGAGTGCTGCGATCGCATCGGCTTTGGCGTCGAAGACGCCGACGGCGCCGGCGTTGCCGGCCCAATGACGGCCGGAGCCCTCGAGCTTGGCGGTGCCGCGCCGAACGCCGGCGGCAACACGCCGCTGCTGGTCGGCGCCGTCGCCCTCGTAAGTGCCCGACACTTCGAACAGCGCGACATCGCCGATGCCCTTGTCGGCGTTGCGCTGCGCGGCTGCGATCAGGCCCGGCAGCAGCGACGGCCGCATGTCCGACATATCGGCGGCGATCGGGTTGGCAAGCTTCAACGCCTGCTGGCCGCCGCCGAACAATTCGGCGTGTTTTGCCGGAATGAACGACCAGGTGACGGCCTCCATCATGCCGCGCACGGCAAGTGCCCGCTTGGCGGCGCGGGTGCGGATCTGCAGCACAGTCAGGATCTTGGCGTTGACCGCGTCATGGGAACCGAGCGGCTGCGGCGCGATATTGTCGACGCCGTGGATGCGCATGACCTCCTCGACCAGGTCGGCCTTGCCGTCGATATCCGGCCGCCAGGACGGGACCGCCACATTGACGACATCGCCCGTGCCCTCCGGCCTGAAGCCGAGGCGGGCTAGAATGTCGAGGCTTGTCGAGCGCGGCACTTCGATGCCGGTCAGCCGCTTCACTTCCGACAAGGGGAACGAGACGATCTTCGGCTGATGGCCGGCATAGCCGACGACTTCGGTTTGCGCCGGCGTGCCACCGCAGAAATCGAGCACCAGCTTCGTCGCCAGCTCCACGCCGGGAATCATCATTTCCGGGTCGACGCCACGCTCGAAGCGGTAGCGTGCATCGGTGATGATGCCGAGCGTGCGGCCGGTGCGGGCGGTGGTGATCGGATCCCAAAGCGCCGACTCGATCAGCACGTCGGTGGTGTTCTCGTCGCAGCCGGAATGCTCACCGCCCATGATGCCGGCGATCGATTCGATGCCGTCCTGGTCGGCGATGACGCACATCTCCGGCGTCAGCGTGTATTGGCGGCCGTCGAGCGCCAGCACCTTTTCGCCGTCGCGTGCCCGGCGCACGGTGAGGTTGCCGGTGACCTTCGCAGCGTCGAACACATGCAGCGGCCGGCCGCGATCGAAGGTGACGTAATTGGTGATGTCGACGAGCGCGCTGATCGGCCTCAAGCCGATGGCGAGAAGCCTTTGCTGCAACCATTTCGGCGACGGTCCGTTCTTGACGCCGCGCACCAGGCGCAGCGCAAAGCCGGGACAGAGCTCCGGCGCTTCGATCGTCACCTTGACCGGCGTCTCGCCCTTGCCGGGGATCGGCTCTATCGGCGCGCTCTTCAGCGTGCCGAGCCCGCTTGCCGCCAAATCGCGGGCGATGCCATGGACGCTGGTGGCATCCGGCCGGTTCGGCGTCAGATTGATCTCGATCAGCGGATCATCGAGATGGGCATAGGCGGCGAAACTGGTGCCGACCGGCGCATCGGCCGGCAGGTCGATGATGCCGTCATGCTCCTCGGACAGTTCGAGCTCGCGCTCGGAGCACATCATGCCGTGGCTTTCGACGCCGCGGATCTTGCCGACGGCCAGCGTCACGTCGATGCCGGGAATATAGGTGCCGGGTGCTGCAAAGGCGCCGATCAGGCCGGCGCGGGCGTTCGGCGCTCCACACACGACCTGCACTGGCGCCCTGTCGTCGCCGGTGTCGACGGTCAGCACGCGAAGCCGGTCGGCGTCGGGATGCTGGACCGCCGCCAGCACCTTGGCGATGACGAAGGGGGCCAGGCTCGCCCGGTCGTCGACATGCTCGACCTCGAGGCCGATCGAGGTGAGACGTTCGACGATTTCCGCCAGCGAGGCATCGGTCTCGAGGTGATCCTTGAGCCAGGAGAGGGTGAGTTTCATGACTGTGTTCCGTCTGGTCTGGGCACGCTGCACTTGAAGCTATGCGGCCGCGCGTCGGACATGTGCAGGAAGGCGACCTGCCCGCGGATTTGCTGCGGCCCGATTGTCACGCGCTTAGCCCGCCAAACAGCGTCGGCATGTCGAGCGGCCTAAAACCGTAATGCGACAGCCAGCGCACATCCGCGTCGAAGAAGGCGCGCAAGTCGGGCATGCCGTATTTCAGCATGGCGATGCGGTCGATGCCCATGCCCCAGGCAAAGCCCTGGTATTCGTCGGGATCGAGCCCGCCGTAACGGAGCACATTGGGGTGGACCATGCCGCAGCCGAGGATCTCCATCCAATCTGAGCCTTCGCCGAAGCGCACCTCGCCCGGCCGCGAACGGTCGCACTGGATGTCGACCTCGAGGCTGGGCTCGGTGAAGGGGAAGAAGGACGGCCGGAAGCGCATCTTGACGCTCGGCACCTCGAAGAAGGCCTTACAGAACTCCTCCAGTACCCACTTCATGTTGGCGACGTTGGCCGATTTGTCGATCACCAGCCCCTCGACCTGATGGAACATCGGTGAGTGGGTGGCATCGGAATCCTGCCGGTAGGTCTTGCCAGGAATGACAATGCGGATTGGCGGCTTCTGCATCTCCATGGTGCGGATCTGCACCGGCGAGGTGTGGGTGCGCAAAAGCTTGCGTTCGCCCTGCTCGTCCGGCTGGAAGAAGAAGGTGTCGTGCATCTCGCGCGCCGGGTGGCCTTCCGGGAAGTTCAGCGAGGTGAAATTGTAATAGTCGGTCTCGATGTCGGGACCTTCGGCGATGGCAAAGCCGAGATCGCCGAAGATGGCCGCGATCTCGTCGATAACCTGGCTGATCGGATGGATGCGGCCGCGCTCGGCCGGCGATTGTCGCACCGGCAAGGTGACGTCGACCTTCTCGGCGGCAAGCCGTGCCGTGATCGCCACATCTTTCAGCTCGGCGCGACGGGCCGAAAGCGCCTCAGTGACGCGGTTCTTGAGGCCGTTGATTGCCGGACCTTTGACCTGGCGCTCCTCGGCGCTCATCGAGCCGAGTGTCTTCAGTATCTCGGAGACCGAACCCTTCTTGCCGAGGGCAGAGACGCGCACCGCCTCGATTGCCTGCTCGTCGGCGGCAGAGGCGATCTCGGCCATCAGGGAATTTTCGAGAGTTTCCATGTCACTCATGTTCCAGACCCGATTGGAAGCAAAGAAAAACCCGCGCCAGCCCTGCCAGCGCGGGTTTCCCAAATCAAGTGTCGAATAGCTTGGGAAGCGCTGGTCTTAAGCGACAGCGCTTTCAAAAGCGTTCGGCGTGGTGTTCTTCAGGTATTCGAGCGCGACCTTGGCCTTGGCCACGAGTGCGGCAAAAGCCTGCGGCTCGTGGATGGCCATGTCCGACAGGATCTTGCGATCGATCTCGATGCCGGCCTTGTTGAGACCGTCGATGAAACGGCCATAGGTCAAGCCATGCTCATGCGTCGCCGCATTGATGCGCTGGATCCACAGCGCGCGGAACGAACGCTTGCGATTCTTGCGGTCGCGATAGGCGTACTGCAGCGACTTTTCCACCGCCTGCTTGGCGATGCGAATGGTGTTCTTGCGGCGGCCGTAAAAACCCTTGGCGGCTTTCAGGACCTTCTTGTGCTTGGCGTGCGAGGTGACGCCTCTCTTTACGCGTGCCATGTCATGATCTCCTTAAAAGCAATTCCAGGAAAAGTGCCTAGCGGTTTTCCGTTCGGAATTGCGTAAACAAATGCGTGTCCAGACCGAATGCCCTTATTTGGCGCATGATGTTTTCCAAAAAGTCTGCAACTTTTTGGCATCATGCCCTAGAGGCCGTTCGGCAGAAAATTCTTGATGACCTTCTTGCCATCCGGTTCAGCCAGAACCATCGTGCCGCGGGCATTTCGAATGAACTTGTTGGAACGCTTGATCATGCCGTGACGCTTGCCGGCCGCAGCCGACAGAACTTTACCCGTACCTGTGATCTTGAACCGCTTCTTGGCGGCCGATTTGGTCTTCATCTTGGGCATTTTGCTACTCCGTTTATATGCGCACCAATGCGCTTTTTGTTCGCTTCAGGCCGACCAAAGCCCGAAAAGCAAATGAAACCGCCACGGCATGCCCTGCCGGGCGGTTTTTTTTGGAACGCGGTCATATACGTCAAAGCGAGGGCGCGCGCAACACCCAGCGCTCAGCAACCTTGTAGTGCTCAGGGGAAACGGAACAGCACCGGTAATATGCCCGACTGCTGGGCGCCGTCGATCAGTTCGAAAGCCGGCAAGGCAAGGAGGAACACCAGCCCGTCCAGTAACGTGGTTCGCAGCAGGCGCGGCTTGAAGCTGCCGGTGTCGCCTTCCTGATACAGTGACAGTTTCGGGAAGAAGCGCGGCACTTTCGCCAGATAGGCCTGGTATGGCGCGCCGAGAACCTCCTTGAGGAATTTCTCCTCGCGCAGGATAACGATGTAAAAGGCACCCGCGCAGAGCGCTCCAAAGCCGATCGTGGCCGCGATGGAGCCGATCTGTGCGCCGACACCAGCGGCAGCTAAAGTGGAGAAAAGGTAGAGTGGGTTGCGCGTGATCGAATAGGGTCCGCCGGTCACCACTTCGGAGGATTTGCGTCCGCCGATGTAAAGCGTCGACCACAAGCGCCCGACGATGCCGAGAAAGATCAGCACGACGCCGACCATTTCGATCGTTTCATGCACTGGCGTATCGGGAGGGAAAACCGACTGGCCGAACAGCAGCGCCGCGAACATCACCACGATGAGAACGGCAAGTACCATCCTGCGCATATGCTGGTAGCTGCCAAGCCCGTGCTTAACTTGCGCGTATCTGACTTCATTGACCATGTCGGGAATCCGATCGTCGAGGGAACCAGAGCGTCGTTGCTCTCGCCGGCGATCGCAGCGTCTGGCCAAGAAAACAGGCGCCCCGCCGATCGCCGGGACGCCTTGCAACATGATTCAGGCGGATTTAATGCATGTCGCCCAAAAGTGCGCAGCGGTTTTGGGACAACGACATGCACAAAACAGAACTAAAGCGCAACGCGCTTTAGCGGGGCGCCAGCACCATCATCATCTGGCGGCCTTCGAGCTTCGGTTCGGCTTCGACCTTGGCGATGGGCGCCACTTCCTCGCGAACCTTATTCAGAAGCTGCATGCCGAGTTCCATGTGCGCCATCTCGCGACCGCGGAAGCGCAATGTCAGCTTGACCTTATCGCCTTCCTCGAAAAAGCGCCGGACGGCCTTCATCTTGGTCTCATAGTCGTGGCTGTCGATGTTCGGGCGCATCTTGATCTCCTTGATCTCGATGACCTTCTGGTTCTTGCGCGCCTCGGCCGCCTTCTTCTGGTTGGCGTATTTCAGCTTCCCGAGATCGAGGATCTTTACGACGGGCGGCACTGCATTGGGCGATATCTCGACCAGATCGAGCCCAGCCTCTTCGGCGAGCAGCAATGCGTCGTTGATGGAGACATCGCCCCGGTTCTGGCCTTCGGCGTCGATTAGCTGGACCCGGGGAACCCGGATATCACGGTTGGAGC
Organism: Mesorhizobium sp. M1423; assembly: GCF_040317575.1. Taxonomy (NCBI): domain Bacteria; kingdom Pseudomonadati; phylum Pseudomonadota; class Alphaproteobacteria; order Hyphomicrobiales; family Phyllobacteriaceae; genus Mesorhizobium; species Mesorhizobium sp. M1423. The sequence goes on along the minus strand of NZ_JAMYKU010000025.1, from coordinate 64,043 downwards.
GCGGGCCTTCCTTGGTCGGCGCCGCTGCTTTGAAAGGTCTGCGAATGGTCGTGGTCTCCTTGAGCCGTTTCGTTAAGGGGTTCTTCAGTTCAGAATTGCGAACGCGCAATGTGGTGAGCGCGCGGTCGGAGTCAATAGCACAGCATTCTCAGGAAATCACCTGCTCGATGAATGCTCCTCTGCACCAAGCGAAGAAAGTAACAGAGCACTTTTCGTTGAACCCCCGCTTGTGCCAAAAGACCGGCGCGAGGGAATACACCATGAGCACCACCACCCCGATCTTCCTAGACGTCGACGGGACGAGCATCGCCGTCAGGCATGCGGCAGGTGCCGAGCCCGGCATCGTCTGGCTTGGCGGCTACAAATCCGACATGCTGGGCACCAAGGCCGAAACCCTGTCGGAATGGACGCGCAAAGAAGGCCGGGCCTTCCTGCGCCACGATTATTCCGGCCATGGCGAATCGGGTGGCGCCTTTGCCGACGGCACCATCTCGAAATGGCTGGGCGAGAGCCTGGCGGTTTTCCGCCGCTTCACCCAGGGCAGGCAAATCCTGGTTGGTTCGTCGATGGGCGCGTGGATCGCGCTGCGCATGGTGCAGGAATTGCGTAAGGCGGGCGAGAACAGCGTCGCCGGCCTTGTGTTGCTGGCCCCGGCGCCCGATTTCACGTTCGAACTGGTGGAGCCGGTGCTGACTGGGGCGCAGAAGCGCGACCTCAGGAAAAAGGGTTTCTTCGAAGAGCCGTCGGACTATTCCGTCGAACCGTACATCTACACCCGCGCACTGATCGAGGACGGCCGCAGCAACCGGGTGATGACCGGGCCGATCGACACGCACTGCCCGGTCCACATCTTGCAAGGCCTGGCCGATCCCGACGTGCCGTCGAGCCATGCGCTGAAGCTGGTCGGCCTGTTGCCGGCCGACGACGTCACGCTGTCGCTCATTCCGGACGGCGACCACCGCCTGTCGCGGCCTCAGGATCTCGACATGCTGGTGCGGGCGGTGGACGCGATGGTGCGGCAGGCGGGATAGAAACATGCGCATTTCCATTCCGGTGTCCGCCTTTGTGGCGGCGATCGTCGGCTTCGGCGGTACGCTGGCCATCGTCATTGCCGCCGCCAAGGCGGTCGGCGCAACGCAGGTCGAGACCGCAAGCTGGGTGACGGCACTCTGCCTGGCGATGGCCATCGAGAGCCTGTGGCTGTCCTGGCGCACGAAAATGCCGGTCATCACCGCATGGTCGACGCCGGGCGTCGCGCTGATCGCCGCATCGACCGGCTTTTCGATGGGCGAGGCGGTTGGCGCCTTCATCGTCACCGGGGTCCTGCTGGTCGCCACCGGCCTGTTCGGGCCATTGACCAAGCTGATCGCCAGAATACCGGCTTCGGTCGCGTCCGGAATGCTGGCCGGCATCGTCGTAACCTTCGCCATCAATGCGGTGAAGGCCGTGCCCGTCGACCCCTGGCTGATCCTGCCGCTGGTTGCGGTCTTCTTCGTCATCCGCCTGTTCAACCCGGCGCTGTCGGTGCTGTTGGTGCTGATCGGCGGCGGTCTCGCGGCCTTTCTTACCGACCGGGTCGGCGGTCTGCCGGCACCGGAACTCTCGAGCTTGACGCTGGTAATGCCGCAGTTCACCGCCGCTTCGATCATCGGCCTGGCATTGCCGCTCTATCTAGTCACCATGGCCTCGCAGAACCTATCCGGCCTCGCCGTGCTGAGGGCAGCCGGCTATCATCCCGAACCCGGGCCGCTGATCGGCGTCACCGGCCTGTTTTCGCTGCTGACGGCGCCGTTCGGCGCCTCGACGACCAATCTTGCGGCGATCTCGGCGGCGATCTGCACCGGACCCGACGTGCATCCCGATCCGGCCGAGCGCTGGAAGACCGGCCCGTTCTATGCGCTGGCCTATCTTGTCTTTGCCCTGTTCGGCGCCTCGCTGGTGGCGATCTTCGCCGTATTGCCGCAGAGCCTGATCGCGCTGGTCGCCGGCCTGGCGCTGATGGCACCGCTCGCCAATGCGCTGTCGATCGCCTTGAAAGACGAGGACGAGCGGATGGCCGCTACCGTCACCTTCGCCGTCACCGCATCAGGGCTGACGCTGTTCGGCGTCGGTGCGGCGTTCTGGGGCCTGATCGCCGGATTGGTCGTGCTTTTCCTTGAAATGCTCAAAAAGCGATAATCATTTCAGCCGCTTGTCCGGTTTTGGCGGTTGCTGTCTTGAATCGCCGTTTTCTCCATCCCATTTCGATTCCACGCAGCCGGATTTGGCTGTCTCCAACTGAAGGATTGGGAGAAATGAACACATCTGCATTGATCCGTCCGGCCTGGACGCCGGCGACCATCGCGCTGATGGTGATCGGGTTCATGGTGTTCTGGCCGCTCGGCTTCGCCATGCTCGCCTACATCATCTGGGGCGACCGGCTCGACGGCTTCAAGCGTGACGTCAACCGCGCCACCGACGGCATCTTCGCCGGCTGCCGCCGCGGTTCCGACAAGGCCGCGCGCTGGGGCCATGGCTCCGCCCGCACCGGCAACGTCGCTTTCGACGACTGGCGCGAAAAGGAACTCGAGCGGCTTGCCGAGGAACGCCGCAAGCTCGACGAGATGCTGAGCGAGTTCGACGAATATGCCCGCGAATTGCGCCGCGCCAAGGACCAGGAAGAGTTCGATCGTTTCATGGCCAACCGCAACAAGTCGACGTCTCCCACGACCGGGTCGACGACGAACAACAAAACCACCGGCAAGTCCACGCCAGGCCTGCTCGACGAGTAAGGGTCCCGTGCCCAGATAGATAATCCAACGGCGTCGCGTCAGCGGCGCCGTTTCTTTTTTGTTCTAGTCGTTTCCCTCGAATCACGTATCGTCCCGGAATGTCCTTCGGCTTCTTTCGCACCCCGACGAAACCCAAGCCCACGCCCGTCGTGGAGCGCGAGCATTGCGTTGCCGGCCGCACGCTGCCACTCAAGATCGTCGAGAACGACAGGGCGCGGCGCCTGACGCTGCGCATCGATTCCGGCGGCCGCGGCCTGCGCATCACCGTGCCGCCGGGGCTGCGGCGCGGCGAGGTGGAAAAATTCCTCGACCGTCATCAGGACTGGCTGGAGCAAAGGCTGGCCAAGGTGCCCAACCGGCCGCAGGTGCGGCCCGGCATCAAGATACCGGTGCGCGGTGTGTCGCATCGCATCGTCCATGAACCGTCGAAACGCGGTACAGTCACGCTGTCGCGCGACGAGCGCGGTCCGCTGATGATCGTGCATGGTGAGCGCCTGCATCTGCCGCGCCGCATCGCCGATTTCCTCAAGCGCGAAGCCAAGCGCGAGATCGAGGCGCTGGTGACCAAGCACAGTGCTGCGGTCGGCAAGCGCGCCAAGGCGATCCGCTTCAAGGATACGTCGAGCCGCTGGGGGTCCTGCACGTCGGACGGCAATCTGTCGTTTTCCTGGCGCATCATGATGGCGCCGCGGCCGGTGATAAACTACCTCGTGGCGCACGAGGTGGCGCATCTCAAGGAGATGAACCACGGCCCGAAATTCTGGAAATTATGCGAGCAGCTGTGCCCGGACACCGAGCGCTGCAAGGATTGGCTCAAGCGCAATGGCGGCGCGCTGCAGGCGATCACGTTCGAGTAGTTGTCCGATTCAATCGTCGTTGGCGGCGTTCAACTCCTCCGGCCGCAATCCCTCGTCGACATGGCGCGGCCAGGGCAGGAAATCCTTCTCGAAGCCATCGTTGCTGAAATAAGCCAGCGCCCGATGCGCCTCCGCGCCGTTGAAGGCTGCCTTGTCCATCAAATGAGCGATGACCTCATGGGCCTGCGCCAGCTTTTGCCTGAGTTCCGCGACGGTCTTTTCCGGCATGGTCTTTGTTCTCCCGCCTTTGTGCCTGAGCAAGGTAGCGCGTTGCGCTCTTATATTAGCAAGGTGGCGCGTTCCGCACTTACATTAGCAAGGTAGCGCGTTCCGCGCCGGCGGCAAACAGGATGCTTTTTCTCGACTCTTTGGTCGTTTCGTGCCAATCCCGCGCCATGGCGCTGGACATCAAGATATGCGGATTGAAGACTGACAAGGCACTGGCCGCGGCATTGGCCGGCGGCGCCAGCCATGTCGGCTTCAATTTCTTTGCCAAAAGCCCGCGCTATGTCGAGCCGGTGGAAGCCGGCCGCCTGCGCGAAGCGGCGCGCGGCAAGACCAAGGCGGTTGCGGTGACGGTCGACGCCAGCGACGCGTTCCTGGACGAGATCGTCGAAAAAATGCAGCCCGACATGCTGCAGCTTCACGGCGCCGAAACGCCCGACCGGGTGGCTGAGGTGAAGGCGCGCTACGGCTTGCCGGTGATGAAGGCCTTGCCGGTCAGCGAGGCTGCCGATCTCGAGCGGGTTAAACCCTTCGTCGGCATTGCCGACCGTTTCCTGTTCGATGCCAAGCCGCCTAAGGGTTCGGAACTGCCGGGCGGCAACGGTCTTGCCTTCGACTGGCGCATTCTGGCCGGCCTTGACGCCGGCGTCGATTACATGCTTTCCGGTGGGCTCAATGCCGGCAATATCGGCGACGCCCTTCGGCTGGCGAACCCGCCCGGAATAGATCTTTCCTCGGGCGTGGAAAGCGCGCCGGGGGTCAAGGAACCGGCGCTGATCGAACAATTTTTCCGGGCCGTCGGGGCAGCACGCGACAACCGCGCCGCCTGACCACGCTTCAAACCACAGACCAGGAGATCGGCGATGGATCAGCCGGCGATACCGAATTCCTTCCGCACCGGCCCCGACGAGCAGGGCATGTTCGGCATTTTTGGCGGTCGTTTCGTTGCCGAAACGCTGATGCCGCTGATCCTTGAGCTGGAGCGGCACTGGAACGAGGTCAAGAACGATCCGGACTTCAAGGCCGAACTGACCGATCTCTCGACGCATTACGCCGGGCGGCCGTCGAAGCTCTATTTCGCCGAAGGCTTGACCAGGCATCTTCGCGAGGTTTCCGCAGCGAAGGGCCTCGGGGGCGGCGCAAAGGTCTATTTCAAGCGCGAGGATCTGAACCACACCGGCTCGCACAAGATCAACAACTGCCTCGGCCAGATCCTGCTCGCCAAGCGCATGGGCAAGACGAGGATCATCGCCGAGACCGGAGCCGGCCAGCATGGCGTCGCTTCCGCTACAGTGGCGGCGCGCTTTGGGCTTCCCTGTATCGTCTATATGGGCGCGACCGATGTCGCCCGGCAAAGCCCCAACGTCTTTCGCATGAAGCTTCTGGGCGCGGAAGTGCGGCCGGTGACCGCCGGCCACGGCACGCTGAAGGACGCCATGAACGAGGCGTTGCGCGACTGGGTGACCAATGTCGAGGACACCTATTACCTGATCGGCACCGCCGCCGGCCCCCACCCCTATCCAGAGCTGGTGCGCGACTTCCAATCGGTGATCGGCACCGAGGCGCGCGCCCAGATCCTCGAGCAGGAAGGCCGGCTGCCGGACACCATCATCGCTTGTGTCGGCGGCGGTTCCAACGCCATCGGCCTGTTCCATCCCTTCCTCGACGACAAAGAGGTTCGCATCATCGGCGTCGAAGCCGGCGGCCGCGGCCTCGATGGCATCGAGCATTGCGCTTCGATGAGTGCCGGCGCGCCCGGCGTGCTGCATGGCAACCGTACCTACCTCCTGCAGAACGCCGACGGCCAGATCATGGACGGCCACTCGATCTCGGCCGGGCTCGACTATCCCGGCGTCGGGCCGGAGCACTCGTGGCTGCGCGATTCCGGCCGCGTCGACTATGTGCCGATCCTCGACGACGAGGCGCTCGAGGCGTTTCAGCTGACGACGCGCGTCGAGGGCATCATTCCGGCGCTGGAATCCGCCCACGCTATCGCGCAGGCGGTGAAGATCGTGCCTGATATGGACAAGGACCAGATCGTCATCGTCAATCTGTCCGGCCGCGGCGACAAGGACGTGCATACGGTGGCCAATATGCTGGGCATGGAGATCTGATCATGACCACCCGTATCGACCGCCGCATGGCGAAGCTGAAGGCCGAAGGCCGACCGGCACTCGTCACCTATTTCATGGGCGGCGACCCCGACTACGACACGTCGCTGTCGATCATGAAGGCGCTGCCTGGCGCCGGCAGCGACATCATCGAGCTCGGCATGCCGTTTTCTGATCCAATGGCCGACGGCCCGGCGATCCAGGCGGCCGGCCTGCGGGCGCTGAAGGGCGGCCAGACACTGGTCAAGACGCTGAAGATGGCCTCGGAATTCCGCGCCGGCGACAATGAAACGCCGATTGTCTTGATGGGCTACTACAATCCGATCTACATCTACGGCGTCAAGCGCTTCCTGAGCGACGCGCTGGCCAGCGGCATAGACGGGCTGATCGTCGTCGACCTGCCACCGGAGATGGACGAGGAGCTTTGCATCCCGGCACTCAAGGCCGGCATCAACTTCATCCGGCTGGCGACCCCGACCACCGACGACAAGCGCCTGCGCAAGGTGCTGCAGAACACGTCGGGCTTCGTCTACTATGTCTCGATGACCGGCATTACCGGCTCGGCGCTGGCCGACACCGGCAAGGTGGCGGCAGCGGTCAAGCGCATCAAGAGCCATACCGACCTGCCCGTCTGCGTCGGCTTCGGCGTCAAGACCGCCGAGCAGGCGCGCACCATCGGTGCCTCGGCCGACGGCGTCGTCGTCGGCACGGCGATCGTCAATGCGGTCGCCAACGTGCTCGGGCCGAAGGGCGAAAAGACCGCCGATCCGGCAGAAGCTGTCGCCACGCTGGTCAGCGGACTGTCGCAAGGGGTTCGCGCGGCTCGCCTTGCTGCCGCCGAATAGTCTTGATCATCTGGTTGACCATGATCTTTGCCGAAAACCGGTTTCCACTTTTCGGGATCATGGTCTAACTCTTCGTAAGGACAGGAGCCGAAGCGATGAACTGGATCACCAATTACGTCCGCCCGAAGATCAATTCGATGCTCGGCCGCCGCACCGACATGCCGGAAAACCTGTGGATCAAGGATCCCGAGACCGGCGAAATGGTGTTCCACAAGGATCTGGAGCAGAACCAGTTCGTCATCCCGTCCTCCGGCCACCATATGAAGATATCGGCCAAGGAACGGCTGAAGTTCTTCCTCGACGACGGCAAATACGAAACGCTGGAAAACCCCAAGGTGGTGCAGGATCCACTCAAGTTCCGCGACGAGAAGCGCTATGTAGACCGGCTGAAGGATGCCAAGGCCAAGACCGGCATGGAAGACGCCATCATCAATGCGCTGGGTACCGTCGAAGGCCTGCCGGTGGTGGTGACGGTGCAGGATTTTGCCTTCATGGGCGGCTCGCTCGGCATGGCGGCCGGTGACGCCATCGTGCATGGCTTTGAGGTCGCCCTGCAGCGCAAGCGGCCGCTGATCCTGTTTGCGGCCTCCGGCGGCGCCCGTATGCAGGAAGGCATCCTGTCGCTGATGCAGTTGCCGCGGACCACGGTCGGCGTCGACAGACTGAAGGAGGCCGGCCTTCCCTACATCGTCGTCCTGACCAACCCGACGACCGGCGGCGTCACCGCCTCCTACGCCATGCTGGGTGACGTGCACATTGCGGAGCCCGGCGCCCTGATCGGCTTTGCCGGCCCGCGCGTCATCGAGCAGACCATCAGGGAAAAGCTGCCCGACGGCTTCCAGCGCGCCGAATATCTGATGGAACACGGCATGGTCGACATGGTGGTGTCACGGCTGGAGATGCGCCAGACGATTGCGCGGCTGCTGAGAATGCTGCTCAAGCTGCCGGAAGAGCAAAAATCGCAGGAGCCGGAAATCCTGCCGCCGTCGGTGATCCCGGTCGAGGCCAGGCCGCAAGCCTGACACGACATCATGCGGCGCGGGCGGCTGTTGTGTGCCGTTGTGCGCACGCTTAGGATTCCTTCATGACCACGCTTGCCGCCGACCGCGAAATCGAAAGCCTGATGGCGCTTCACCCGAAGGGCTTCGACCTTTCGCTTGACCGCATTTCGCGGCTACTCGAGCGCCTCGGCAACCCGCAGGACCAGCTGCCGCCGGTCATCCACATCGCCGGCACCAACGGCAAGGGCTCCTGTGCCGCCTTTTCACGGGCGCTGCTCGAAGCCGCCGGCTACCGCGTCCATGTCCACACATCGCCACATCTGGTGAACTGGCATGAGCGCTACCGACTGGCCGCCGATGGCGGCGGCAGGCTGGTGGACGACAAGGTCTTCGCCGAAGCCATCGCCCGCGTCGCCAAGGCCAATCAAGGCCAGAAGATCACCGTGTTCGAAATCCTCACCGCAGTCACCTTCGTGCTGTTTTCCGAATATCCGGCCGATGCCGTCATCCTCGAGGTCGGCCTTGGCGGCCGATTCGACGCCACCAATGTCATCGCCGAGCCGGCCGTGTCGGTGATCATGCCGGTCTCGCTCGACCACGAAGCCTATCTCGGCGACCGCGTTGAACTGATCGCCGCCGAAAAGGCCGGCATCATCAAGCGTGGATGCCCGGTCGTCATCGGCGCGCAGGAAAGCGAGACGGCGCAGCAGGTGCTCATCGAAACCGCCGAACGGCTCGACTGCCCCGCCTTCGTCTATGGCCAGGATTTCCTTGCCTATGAGGAAAACGGGCGCATGGTCTATCAGGACGAAGACGGATTGATGGACCTGCCGCCGCCGCGCCTGCCGGGGCGCCATCAATTCGCCAATGCGGCAGCGGCGATCGCAGCGGTCAAGGCGGCGGGCTTCGAGATCAGCCACCGCGCCGCCGAGAAGGCGATGACGAATGTCGCCTGGCCGGGCCGCATGCAAAAGCTGCCTCAGGGCCGGCTGAGCGAACTGGCGCCGAAGGGCGCCGACATCTGGCTCGACGGCGGCCACAATCCCGGCGCTGGCGTGGTCGTCGCCGAGGCGCTGGCCGAGCAAGAGGACAAGAACCCGCGGCCGCTGTTCCTGATCTCGGGCATGATCAACACCAAGGACCAAAGCGGCTATTTCCGTGCCTTCAAAGGGCTGGTGCGGCACGTTTACACCGTGCCGGTGAGCACGAGCGACGCGGGCGTGCCGAACGACGAACTGGCGACGCGCGCCATCGAGGCCGGCCTGTCGGCCGAACCCGTCAGTTCCGTCGCCAATGCGCTGATGCTGCTGCGCGACACGTGGGACGGACCGTCGCCGCGAATCCTGATCGGCGGATCGCTTTACCTGGCCGGTGCGGTATTGGCCGAAAACGGCACACCGCCGGTTTGAGGCGTGCCTCCACCCGGGCCATGATGACGCCACACTTATCAGATCACCGCGAGGAGCCAATCATGATCAAGGTAAAGCAGCTCGCTCACGTTTGCATTTTCGCGAATGACCTAGAGAAGACGCGAAGCTTCTATCGGGACGTCCTCGGCATGGATACGCAGTTCAATTTCCTGCGCGACGGCAAGATTTTCGGCTTCTATCTCAATTGCGGCAGCCGTAGCCATGTCGAGGTGTTCCAGAAAGACGGCGCGAGCTATAGCGACTTGAACCAGATCAACCACTTCTGCCTCGAAGTGGAAAACATCGACGCCGCGATCGCCCACCTGAGGTCAAAGGGGGTTGATGTCACCTCAAAGAAACGCGCGTGCGATGACACCTACCAGGCTTGGATCCGCGACCCCAACGGCGTGAAGATCGAACTGTTCGAATACACTGAGAAAAGCGCACAATTCGTCGGCGGCGATCGTATCGCGGATTGGTGATCGCGCGTCGCCGGACAATGTGGCGGCGCAGCCGATGCTTGGTGGATTACTTCAGCTCGACCTCGATAAAGGCGAATTCGCCGTCGTTCGCGCTGATGACGTCATGTTCGACGCCCTCGTTGCGGAAATACGGCGCGCCCTTCTTCATTTCGGCGAAGGATTCGCCATCCTTGGTCAGGAGCTTCACCTTGCCGTCGGTCAACGGCACGATCACATAGTCGTGGCCATGGCGGTGCCAGCCGGTGTTGTCGCCCGGGGCGAAGCGGTATTCGGTGACGATGACGCGCTCATTGTCGATGAAGACGGTGGCCTTGGCGGATCCGGTCATATCGCTTCTCCTTTGTATTCAGAAGAGAAGAATACGGGCGGCAAGCCGCGAGTGCCAGAGCGGCCCACCAATGACGCCAGCAAAAAGAAAGCCCGGCGCGAGGCCGGGCTTTTCTGCAAAATCTTGGTCGGATCAGGCGAGACTGCCGTTGATCCAGTGCGACAATGCCGTCTTCGGCGCAGCACCAACCTTCATGTCGGCGACTTCGCCGCCCTTGAAGATCATCAGTGTCGGGATCGAGCGTACGCCGAACTGCGCAGCCAGCTCAGGATTCTCGTCGATGTTGAGCTTGGCGATCTTTATCTTGCTACCGAGTTCGATGGCGATATCCTCGAGCGCCGGGGCGATCATCTTGCACGGGCCGCACCATTCCGCCCAGAAATCGACCACGACCGGCTCCTTGGCGTTGAGCACGTCGGCCTGGAAATTGCTCTTGTCGACCTTGACGGTGGCCATGCTGAGATCCTTTCGATTTGTTCGTCGCACCAAATGTGGTGGTGATCGCGTCCGTCTTCAAGCAGGTGTTGTGTCACGCTCCCGTGAGTCGAGCAAGGGCGTCGTCCATCGCCGCCGCCGGCAGCTCGATCAGCCGCGGGGCTTCGGTGAACAGCAGCGCCGCCGAGACCTCGCGTCCCCGATAGAGCGGCTGAAGCAGCGCGCGATACAATGCAAGCTGCAAGACATAGGCGGGGGGCACTTCGGCGAGCGTCGCCGGCGCAGGCCGGTTGGTCTTGTAGTCGACGATCGACACCTTGTCCGGCGCTACCGCCAGCCGGTCGATCTTGCCGGAGATCGAGCGCAGTTTGCCCCTCACCTCCAGGCTGCCCATGATGGCGACTTCAGCGCGCGAGTTTGGTGCAAACAGCGGCGCGAAGCGGCTGTCGGCAAGAATTCTGGAAACGCCAGCCAAGGCTTTGTCGCGCTCGTCTTCAGGCCATTGAGCTCCGGCGCGCGCCAAATAGCGCTCGGCGGCATCCTGGCGTTTTCCCTCGGCGATGCCGGGCAGCATCTGCAGCAATTTGTGCAGCGCCAACCCGCGAATCACGGCAAAGCCGGGCTCGGCGTCGGCATCCAATACCGGCGAACGCGTGTCGGCCACCGCTTGCCGCGCCTCGTCGATCAGCACCGAGGCGCCGGACGGCGAGAGCGGCCGCGGCAGTTCCTCGAAAGGCGGCAAAGGCTGGAACAGGGTTTCCGGCAGTGGCGCAAAGCGTTCCGCCTGCCGTGCCTCATCCACTGCCGCCAGTGGCATGGGCGGCAGCTTCGTCACCTGGAAACGATGCACGGTCTCGCCAGTGGCGGGATGCCGGCGTTCCGCGCTTTCAGCGGCGCCGACCAGCGCGCGGCTGACGACCGAATGCCACGTGCCGGTATTCTGCGCCCGCTTGCCATGGTAGCCGCAGACGATCAGCCGATCCTCGGCGCGAGTCATGCCGACATAGAGCAGCCGGCGGTATTCGTCGTCGGCGAGCTCGCGGGCGCGGGCCGATGCGGCGCGTGAAAATCCATTGGCGACATCGCTGGCCGACCGCCAGAGATAGCCCTTGCCCTCCCAGCAGTCGCCCGACCCTTCGAACGGCATCAATCTCGGCAGGTGCTGGTCGCTGAACGGCGCGGAGCCGCCATCGACCAGGAATACCACCGGCGCTTCCAGGCCCTTGGCGGCATGCACGGTCATGACGCGAACCTCGTCGCGGGTCTGGTCCATTTCGCGCTTGATCTCGGGGCCGGCGTTTTCCAATGTCGACAGGAAGGATTCCAGTCCCGGCAGGCCGGTCCGCTCCTCGGCCAGGCAGAAATTCAGGAATTCGTCGAGGATGTCGCCGGCCTCCGGACCGAGCCGCGCGATCATCTTCTTGCGCAGGCCGTCGCGGGCGAGAGCTCCGGCGTAAAATTCGAACACCGGCTTGAATGCGACTTCGTTCGACCATGTGTCGAGCCGGCTGACGACGGCGGCCAACGCCTCGCTTTCGCCGGCATGCCGGCGCAGCGAGGCGAACAGCGAGACGCCCGACGGCCTCTCGGCAGCAAGCGCGAAAAGCTGCTCTTCCGAGACATCGAAGATCGGGCTGCGCAGCACGGCGGCCAGCGACAGATCGTCCTGCGGCTGGATGAGAAAATGGCCGAGTGCGATCAGGTCCTTCACCGCGATGTGGCCGGGCAGGCTGAGCCGGTCGGCGCCGGCCACCGGAATGTCGCGGCGCTTCAGCGCCCGCGTCAGCGCATGGACGAAGCGATCGCGCTTGCGCACCAGCACCAGCACGTCGCCGGGCCGCAGTTTCTTGCCGCGGCCTTCGATAGTCTCGCCGCCGCCGATCCAGCCGGCAATGGTTGCCGCGACGTTTTCAGCGACGCGTACTGCCGGCGCATGGGCATGGTCGACCGCTTGCGTCCAATCGTCTGGTTCGTCGACGACATCGGCGCCGATCGACGGCCAGACCTCGACATAACCCGGCGCATCGGTGCGGATCGCCTTGTGGTCGAGCGGATCGGGATCGTGGCTGATGCCGCGCCGCACGTTCGGGTCGGCAAAGACACGATCCACCGCCGCAAGCACGTCGTCGGTCGAGCGGAACGACCAGGTCAGCTTGAGATCGGCGAAGGCGGCGGCGGCGCTTCTAACTTTGCCGGCAAACAAAAGCCGGCTGTCAGCAAAGGAATCCGGGGCGGCCCCCTGAAAGGAATAGATCGACTGCTTTTCGTCACCGACCGCAAAGATGGTGCGGTGGACGGCGTCGCGGGCGCCGAGCCCGGCAAAGAACTCCTCCGCCAGCCGCTTGACCACGTCCCACTGGTCGGGACTGGTGTCCTGCGCCTCGTCGAGGAGGATGTGGTCGATGCCCTGGTCGAGCTTGTATTGCACCCATGGGCCGGCGTCGGGCCGCGCCAGCAGATTGACAGTGCGGGTGATCAGGTCGTTGAAGTCGAGGAAGCCGCGGGCGCGCTTCAATTGCTCGTAGCGGGCGATCAGCCAGTCGGCGATGGTCAGCGCGGCACGCGTGGCTTCCAACATCCTGAACAAGGCCAGGCGGTCGGAGATTTCGAGAATGGCGTCGACCGCCACGAGATAACGTTCGGCAAGATCGGGCAGCCGGTCGAGCAGCGCCTTCTTGAACGTCTTTGCCGGATCATAAGGCTCGCCATCGGCCCTCAAGAAAGCCTTGGAGAGCAAATTCAGGCGTCGGACCGGATCGTCCTCGGCAAAGGCAAGACGGGCGTATGGCAGCAGATTGTTCAGCACGATGCGCGCATCGGCGGCCTCGGCCGCCCGTGAAAAGGTGACGAGATAATCCGGCAGGAAGCCGGGCAGCGGCCAGACCGAGGCGGCGATGCCTTCGGCGGTCTGGCCGGCGCGGAAATGGAACTCGTCGAACAGCGCCTGAAAACCATCGCCGCCGGCCGCGGCGATGAAGGTGCGCAAACCGTCGCGCTTGCGCACGATCTCGCCTAGCAACGCGTCGAGCCCATGTTCGCCGCCGCGCTCCAGCACGGTGGCGAAAGCCTCGGCCAGTGCCGCATCGCCTGCAACGCCGCCGGAGATCATGTCGCGGCGGGCGGCGGCGAACAGCGAAGCCTCCATTTGCGGATCAAGCATTTCGAAATGCGCCGGGATGTTGGCTTCCAGCGGGAACTGATGCAGCACCGATTCGCAGAAGGCGTGAATGGTCTGGATCTTCAGCCCGCCCGGTGTTTCCAGCGCCTCGGCAAACAGCCGCCGCGCCTGGCGCATGGTTTCGCGGTCGGGCTGGCGGCTGTCCAGCGCCTCTATCCGTGTCGAGAGCTCGGCATCACCAAGCGCCGTCCATTGCGACAGGGTCGAAAACACCCGGTTCGACATGTTGGCGGCGGCGGCGCGCGTATAGGTCAAGCACAGGATCTTGGACGGATCGGTGCCGCGCAGCAAAAGCCGGATGACGCGCTGGGCGAGCACATGGGTCTTGCCCGATCCGGCGTTTGCCGACACCCATGCGGAGTTATGCGGGTCGGAGGCGCTCGCTTGGCTGGCGGCGGTGTCGCTCGGGATGGGATAGGCCTTCTTCACGCCTCCCCTCCCTCCTCGTCGGCGTCGCCGCCGGCGGACCATTCCAGCACGCGGGCGAGATGGTCGTAGTCGCCGTCGGTCTCACCTTCGCGGAACGGCAGCGCCCGCGACAGATAGCCGGTCGCCGGGTCGGCGTAGTGGATCAGCAGTTTTTCCAGCCGCGCCCAAGCCTCTTCGGCGAGATCGGCGGCGGTTCGCGGCTTGCGGTTGTATTCGAGGATCGATTCCTCGAACACCTCTCCGTTCGGCTTCAGCCGCACGAAGGCCAATTGCGACGGCTCGCATGCGCCAAGCTCCTTGAAGGCGCCGCGACGCAGCAGCGCGCCCTCCAGCGCCAGTTGCGGCGCGAGCAGCGTGTGCGCCTGCGCTTTGGATGGCGAGGAGCCGGTCTTGTAATCGAGGATGTCGGCCATGCCGCCGGCCAGCAGATCGATGCGATCGGCATAGCCGGACAGGGTCACGCCGGATCGGCCGACGCCGGTCTTTTCGGCGCGTTCCTCGGCGTGCCGCCGTACCACGGCGGCGGCCCGGCCGCGCTCCCATTCGATAATGCCGGCGGCAAGCTTTTCGAAGCGCGGCCACCACACCGCCTCGACATCGGCGGGCAGGGCAGCCTCGGCAAAGCAGGACCGGCCGGCGGCGATGAGCCCGTCCAGCGCCTCCGGCGCGCGCGGGTCGGCCACCCTCGCTGAGAAGAGGTGCAGAATGGCGTGAAACAGCGTGCCGCGCTCGGCAGCGCCCGGATCACGAACGACCGGATCGAGTGGCATCAGGCCGAGTATCCTTCTGGCATAGACCGCATATGGGTCGCGACGTAGCGTCTCGATCTCGGTGACCGAGAAGTGGTGCGGCCGCAGGGCGAGCGGCGGTTTCGGCTGCGGCCTCGGCGCAAAGTCCTGCTTTTCGCCGGCATCAAGCGCACGCGCCGAGGCAAGCAGTTCATCGCCGCGCCGGCGAAGTGCCACAGCATGGTCCTCGCCGACGAAGGTAAGGATACGCTGCAGCCAGCGCGACGGCACCGACGGAGCGTCGCCGGAACGGGCGGAGCGAGCCAGCACCACTTTTTTGGCGCCCATGGCCATCTGGAAATCATGGGCGGCAAGGCCGATGCGCCGCTCCGGCGGTTCAAGATCGATGCCGGTCTTCATCAGCCGCGACATAAAGCGGTCACTCTCCGGCTTGCGCGGCCACACGCCTTCGTTGAGTCCGCCGACGACCAGCGTGTCGATATCCTGAAGCCGCGCTTCCAGCACGCCCCAGATGGCGATGCTCCTGTCGGTGCCCTGCGCCGGCTTGACCATTTCGGGCGCAATCAGCGCCTCCATCACATCGGGCCATTCGTCCGCGGCGAAGGAGAACGACACCGAGGCCGCGACCAGACCGCGCAAGAGCTCGGCAAGCTTTTCACCGGCATCGCCGGCATAGAGTTCGCTGAGGCTTCCGTCAGCAGCGCGGCCGAGGCTTTCGAGCACGCCGACACTGGCGCGCACAAGTGTGGCAAGATCGGCATTCTCCTCGCCGCGAAAGGCAACCAGCGGCGCCAGCGCAGCCGTTAGCCGGATCAGCAGATCGCGCGCCTGTTCGATGCGCCTGACCGAGAGGCGCGATCGCCAGAAAGGCGGGCGGCGATTGCCGCCGTCGTCGAATTCGGCAAGCCGGGCACCGAAGAGTTGCGGCAGCGACGCGACGTCCGGGCGACCGGTGCCGCCGCGCAGCGCCACGAGTTCGACGATTTCGGCCGCATGGCGGACGCTTGCCCGCTCCAGGCCGAGGCCAAGCAAGGGATGCTTGAGCAGTGACAGCAGGGCGACCGGATCGCCCGGGCGGAACGCCGCCTGAAGCGCCAGCCGGAGCAGGCTGGCGGCTGGCGTGTTGATGAGCGGCGTGCCGCCGGAATCGTCGGCGGCGACGCCGAAGCGCAACAGCTCGACCGAGACGCGTCGCGCCAGCGCGCGGTCGCCGGTGACCAGTGCGGCGCGCTGGCCGGGCCGTTCGACGGCCTGTTTGAGCGCAA
Source organism: Mesorhizobium sp. M1423 (assembly GCF_040317575.1). Lineage (NCBI taxonomy): Bacteria > Pseudomonadati > Pseudomonadota > Alphaproteobacteria > Hyphomicrobiales > Phyllobacteriaceae > Mesorhizobium > Mesorhizobium sp. M1423. The sequence goes on along the minus strand of NZ_JAMYKU010000025.1, from coordinate 47,958 downwards.
CGGCGATCGCCACGGCTTCGTCGCGTTCGCTGGCGGCCTCGAGAAGCGTCACACCAGCGAAGGCCTCGGCACTATCGCCAGCGGTGAAGCGCGCGCGCGTCTCGGCCCAGAGCTCGGTGGTCTCCGCCGGCCGCAGCGCCTCGCCGACAAGTGCGGCGCGCAGCGCAAGTGGCCGCGGCGCAACAGCAAGCTCCCCGACATCGGCCCGAAGCACCCCGATCTTGCCGATCAACTTTGCCAGGCCGTATTGCGGATGGCCAAGCAAAGCCGGCCGCGCACCAGGTGCACTGACGGCGGCAAAGGACGGCTCGTCCAGCGTCCGGTCGAGGCCGGGCAGCACAACAGCGCCATTGGGCAGACCGGCGATTACGGCAAGCAGCTCGGCCGTGGCGGGGATGGAGCCAGTAGAGCCGGCGGCGATCACCGGCCCGGCGGGTGGATTGCGCTTCAGCCGCGCCGCTTCCAGCCTTATCAGGGCATTGCGATGCGCTGCCGGATTGGAGCGACGGCGTTCCTCGAGCAGCTTCGGCCAGTTCTCAGTCACGATGGTCAGGAAATCGAGCGTCACCTGCCACCAGCCTGCAAGGTTGCCGGTTACAAGGTCGGCGAGCCTCGCCCAATCCGTGCCTTCCGTCTCGATCTCATCCATCAGCCGTGCAAGGTCGCGCGCCAGCCAGATGGCGTCGGCGGCGGAGGCCGGGATGACGATCTCCTCGTCGAACAATGCCGCGACATGTGCCGGCAGGCGGCGTTTCCACGCCCGCACCAGCGGCGCAAGCAGCAGAAGACGCTCGACCGCGGCGATCGGCGGCGCAAAGTCGATGGCGGCCGAAGCTTCCGTCTCGAAGGCGGCTTCATCTTCATCAAACTCACCAAGTGGGCGGATGACCGGCAGGATCGCCGAACGGCTTCCCGAGCGCGAGAGAGCATCGACGAAGACGCCGCGAAGCGCCCGCGCTGCACGGCGCGTCGGCACGTAGATGGTGAGATCGGCCAGCACCAGCGGATCGCCATCATAGGCAAAGCCGGGAACCAGGCGCCCTGCAAGCAGCGCCTCGGCCAGCGTCGGCAGGAACGGCGCTCCGGGCGGGATCGAGAAAACGCGGCGGGAGCCGCTCATTTCGACTCGGTAAGAGCGCCGGGTGCCTGAGCAAGAGCATCAGGCGTGCCGGCAAGCGCGGCAGCAACCACTGCTTCCGCCCGCGGGATCGCGTCGGGTGTGCCGACAGTGATCCAATGGCCACGCATCGTCATGCCGAACAGGCGGCCGGCGGCGATTGCCGCATCGAAATAGGCGTTGAGCGACAGCGGGCCGGCCGGCGCGTCCTTGAAGATGCGCGGATGGACGATTGCGGCGCCGGCATAGATCAGGCCGGCCGTATCGTTGTTCGCACGCCGCAACGCGCCGTCCGGCGCCATCAGGAAATCGGTGCCGCCGCTATGTCCGGTTGCCGACTGGAGATCCGCAAGCATCAGCAGAATGTCCATTGTCGCGCCCTCCCATGCAAGGGCAAGTCGCCTGAGATTGGAAACGCCGCTGTCGATCCAGAAGGTGTCGGCGTTGAGCACATAGAAGGGTGCCCCTAACCTGGGCAATGCCTTGACGATGCCGCCGGCGGAGTCGAGCAGGCCGCTGCTCTCATCCGAGATGACGATTCTCGGCGCACTGCGGCGGGCTACATGGTCCACGATCTGTTGTGGCAGGTAATGGACGTTGACGACGGCCTTTGCGACACCGGCTTCGGCTAGGCTGTCCAGCCCCCAGTCGAGCAATGCCTTGCCGGCGACCTTGACCAGCGGCTTCGGCATCGTCTCGGTGATCGGCCGCATGCGCTTGCCGAGCCCGGCGGCAAGCACCATGGCGGTCGTCGGCATCGGTCCCGACGCTTTCAGGCCCAAATCCTTAGCCTTCAAATCGAGCGTTCCTCCAGCAAGCCGTGGGCGATGTAGAAATCCTGCAGCCCGGCCAGCGCCGGATGCGCCAGCGCCCGGCGAAGATAATCGCGGATGCGCGGCAGATGCTTCAGATAATAAGGCTTGCTGTCGCGTTTTTCGAGCCGCACGAAAATGCCGAGGATCTTGGAATTGCGCTGTGCGGCCATGATTGCATAGGTTTCGCGGAATTCGTCTTCGTCGAAGACGCCGGCGTCGCGTCGCGCGGCGATATAGGCGGCGAGCGTGTGCTTTTCGATTTCAGGTGAAATGGTGACGCGCGCGTCCATGGCGAGCGAGGCGACGTCGTAGGCTGACGGACCGATGAGCGCATCCTGGACATCGACGACGCCGAGACGATCGTGACCGGAACGGTCACCGCGCCAGATCAGGTTGGGCGAATGGAAGTCGCGCAGCATTAGCGTGTATTCGCGCCCCTCGAGCCGATCGAGCACCGCATTCCATTCGCTGCGATAACCGGCGCGCAACGCCTCGCTTGGCGGAGCGCCTGATATCGCAGGGACATACCAGTCGACCAGCAATTCGGCCTCGATCATCATGGCGTCGCGATCGAAAGGCGGCACCTCGTGGAAGACGCCGGGGCCGGCCTGCATGCTGGCCGGCCATGTTTTGCCGTGCATCATGGCAAGCAGTTCGGCCGCCGCCGCGTAGCGCTCGGCCACCGGCTGGCCGCGCTTGTCCAGGAACCCTTGGGACCCGAGATGCTCCAGCAGCAGAAAACCCTGGTCGAGATCCTGGGCATGGATTTCCGGGACGCTGACGCCGCCGGCCCGCAAGGCACAGTCAATGGCGACGAACGCCGAAACGGATTGCGCGGTGTGGGCGATCTCGGCATAGGGTTTGCCGTCGCGGACTGGCGGTCCGAGCACCAGCCTTGGCGAGTTCATCAGCACGCGCGGCGGAAATCCGGCGAGCGTGACGATCTCGTAGGAGCGAGCCGAGGCATCACCGATGAAATATCGCCGCTGCGCTTCGCCCCAACCGGCCTGGCCGAGAAAATCGCGCATGGCCAGCGATCGCGCCGCGCGCTCGAAGGCGGCGCCCCCTCCCGATAGTCTCGCCAATCGGCCGTCGCCCTGCTGGAGAAGTTCGACCAGCACCGAGGTTTTCGGCAAATATGCCTCTGCCCGTTCCGGCCATTCGACCAGTGCGGCCCCTTGCGTCAGCGCCTCGTCGAAACCCAGCTCGTCCAACTCGGATGCCGCGCCCAAGCGGTAGAGATCGAAATGATGGACCGGCACACGCGTGTCGTAACTCTGGACCAGCGTAAAGGTCGGGCTCGGCACGTCGAGGCCGGCATCGTCGGCCAGTGCCTTGACCAGCGCCCGCGCCAAGGTCGACTTGCCGGCGCCGAGATCGCCCTTGAGAGCGAGCACGTCGCCAATGCGCAGCGACATGGCGAGGTCCTCACCAAGCCTTGCCGTCGCAGCCTCGTCGGCGAGAAAACGCTCCAGCACCAATACCGCCATCGAACGCGCTACTCGGCCGCCGCGCGGATGCCGGACGGCGTGTCGGGAAAGGCGCAAACAACCGTAGTGCCCTTGTCCCTGCCGGTCTCGATGCGGACGCTGCCGCCATGCAGTTCGACAAAGCTCTTGACGATCGACAGGCCGAGCCCGGCGCCGCGGCGGCGGCCGCCATTGGTGCGCGGCTCGAAGCGCCGGAACACCGAGTCAAGCAGGTCCGGCGGCATGCCAGGGCCGTCATCGTGAACGGAAAATTCCACGCCGTCGGCAAGTTGGCGGCAGGCGAGCGTTATGGTGCTCGCCTCCGGCGCGTAATTGGCGGCATTGCTGAGCAGATTGTAGAGGATCTGGCGGACCCGGATTTCGTCGCCGTGGAAGGTTTTCGGCGCGGCCGCTGCGTCGATCCTAAGCTTGATCGCATGTTCCTCCAGTCGGTCGGCGACCAGTTCGGCGGCGGCTGTAATGGTTCGATCGATGTGAACTTCGGAAATGTCGAGTTCCATGATGCCGGCATCCACCGTCGCCAGATCGAGGATGTCGTTGACGATGGTGAGCAGGACCGAGGAGGACGAGCCGACATGCCCGATATATTCGCGTTGCTTCTGGTTCAACGGACCAGTCGACGGCAGTGAAAGAAGCTCGGTAAAGCCGATGATGTTGGTGAGTGGCGAGCGCAGCTCATACGAGACGTGCTGCACGAATTCGTTCTTGATCTGGTCGGACTTTTGCAGCGCCTCATTCTTGTCCTTCAGCGCCCGCTCGACATTGACGCTGTCGGTAACGTCGACGAAGGTCATCATCACCTGGCCGTTGGGCAAGGGGATGACGGCGTAGCGCAAAACGGTGCCGTTGTTCAATTCGGTCTGGCCGTGGCGGTCGCGGCGCTCGTCGTCGAAGCCGGTGATGGCGGCAACGAACCCGCCCCACGGACTGTCGACGGCACGGCGGTCGCAAAGGTCGCGGATCGTCGAGACATGGACGTTGGGTTTTGAGGCATCGGCATCCAGCCCCCACAGTGCTGCGAAGGCCGGGTTGGACAATCTCAGCCTGCCGTCGGGACCGAATACAGCGACGCCTTCGGCAAGGTTGTCGAGCGTCTCGCCCTGAACCCGGACGGCGGTCTGGTAGCGGCTTTCAAGGTCCATCTTCTCGGTCAGGTTCTCGAACACCCAGGTGACGCCGCCCTTGGGCTGCGGGTTGGCGACGACGCGAATGGTCTTGCCGTCCGGCAGATGCCACCAATGCTCCTGCGATTCAACCGCGCGATAAGCGCCGAGCAAGCTCTCTTTCCAGCGCCGCCATTCGGGCTGCTCGGCAATCTTGCCTTCGCTGCGCAGGCGGTCGAGCAGCAAGGCGTTGTCCGGCGCGCTGTGCAGGAAGCCGCTGTCGAGGCCCCATAGTTTCTGGAACGCCTGATTGAAAAACCGCAATTTCTCGTCGGTATCGAAAATCGCCACGGCAGTGTTGAGCTGATCGAGCGTATCGGCGTGGCTCTGCACGGTCCGCTCATACTCGGCGCGAATGGCCTCGATGGCGCTGATGTCGCAGGCAAGACCAGCCGAACCATCCGCCCCGGCAAAGTCGGTCACGGCAAACATACGGCGGTCGCCTTCGATCACAGTGGAGAGCGTCTGTTCGAAGACGGGGTGCGACTTGTGCTGCGCAGCAATCGTGTCGCGCGCCTGGCCGCCGAGGAATTCCTTGCTGTCACGAACCGCCGATTCGGCATTCTCGGCCTCGACCGCTTCGGCATAGGCCCGGTTGACCCATTTCAGCCGCCCGTCGACGGTGCGTAGCCATGACGGCATCTTGAGCGCATCGAGAAGTCCGATCAGCGTCTCATGGTCGGCGGCCAAGCGCTGGTTCTCGATCTTCAGCCTGGCCTGGCTTCGCTGTGTCTCCGAAAGCGAGACGAAGCGAACCAATACATGCGCCGCACTCTTGCGGCCGTGAACCTCGAGCGGCTGGCCGGCCTGCGATTCGATGACCAGATCGAAGGGCTTTGCCTTGTCCCGCAGCGCCGCCACGGCATGTTCCAACGCGGCCGCCGAACGCGGCATCAGCCAGCGGCCGAAAGCCAGGAAGGCCGCCCGGTCCTCCGGCGCGCCGCTCTCGATCGGCAATGTTCCGACAAGCTCGGGTTTCTTGTTTTCGGCGGCCCATACGACCACGCGCTGGTCGCGGGAATGGAGCAGCGCCTCGGAGCGCTGCAGCGCGGCATTGACGTCGGCGATGCGGGTCCTGAGCTCGGCATTTTCCGCCGCGGTGCGCGCCCTTTCGCGGATCAGAAAGATGGCCGACAGCAATGCCGCCCCCATGACGCCGACAAACATGGCGAGTTGCATGACCTCGACCGTGCTGACCGACAGCCCGGCCTTTTGCGCCACGCGGGTTTGGGCATGTGCGGCAAAGCCAAGCAGCGGACCAACCAGCGAGGAAGAAGCAAGCAGCACCCCGACACGGCTGCCGGCACGGCATAAAAGGCTGCCGCCTCTGGCAGCGGAGCCCGTGATCGAATCGTTATGGCCGCCGGAAACGGCCTGTCCCGCGCAAGGCGGGTTATCCCCCGGCATGTCTTGGTCCTCTTCGCCGCCTGAATGCAAGACCGCCCTGATGCGTGCGCCCGGGCCTCGTCCCCGGACCGCGAATCAGCACCATAGCGCTTGCGCGAATCGGCGTGAAGAATCAATCAGCGCAAAAATAAAGCCGGGCGAAAAGTCAATCGCCCGGCTTCAATATCTAGTGGCAAGTTTCGCCGTGGTTAATAGCGGTAGTGTTCCGGCTTGAACGGTCCCTGCGGGGTGACGCCGATATAGGCGGCCTGTTCGCCGGACAGTTCGGTCAGGCGGGCACCGAGCTTATCGAGATGCAGGCGCGCGACCTTTTCGTCGAGATGCTTCGGCAGGACATAGACCTGGTTCTCGTACTGACCGGGCTTGGTGTACAGCTCGATCTGGGCCAACACCTGGTTGGTGAAGGACGCCGACATGACGAAGCTCGGGTGGCCGGTGGCGTTGCCGAGGTTGAGCAGACGGCCTTCCGACAAAAGGATCATCCGCTTGCCGTCCGGGAAGGTGATCATATCGACCTGCGGCTTGATGTTGGTCCATTTCAGGTTGCGCAGCGACGCCACCTGGATCTCGTTGTCGAAGTGACCGATGTTGCCGACGATCACCATGTCCTTCATCAGGCGCATGTGGTCGAGGGTAACGACGTCCTTGTTGCCGGTGGTGGTGATGACGATGTCTGCCGTCGGTGCCGCGTCTTCGAGCGTGACCACCTCGAAACCGTCCATCGCTGCCTGCAGCGCGCAGATCGGATCGACCTCGGTGACCTTGACGCGGGCACCGGCACCCTTGAGCGAAGCCGACGAGCCCTTGCCGACGTCGCCATAGCCGCAGACGACCGCGACCTTGCCGGCCATCATCGTGTCGGTGCCGCGGCGAATGCCGTCGACAAGCGATTCCTTGCAGCCATATTTGTTGTCGAATTTCGACTTGGTGACGGAATCATTGACGTTGATCGCCGGGAACGGCAGCAGGCCTTTTTTCTGCAACTGATAGAGCCGGTTGACGCCGGTCGTCGTCTCTTCGGTGACGCCGCGGATCGCTTCCTTCTGCTTGGTGAAGAAGCCGGGCGATGCCTGCATGCGTTTCTTGATCTGGGCAAACAGAATCTCTTCCTCTTCGCTGCCCGGATTGGACAGCACATCCTCGCCGGCCTCGGCGCGGGCGCCGATCAGGATGTACATGGTGGCATCGCCACCGTCGTCGAGGATCATGTTGGAGGTGCCGCCATCGGCCCACTGGAAGATCTTGTCGGTGTAGACCCAATAATCCTCCAGCGTCTCGCCCTTGACGGCAAACACCGGAATTCCGGCCTCGGCAATGGCCGCGGCAGCGTGGTCCTGGGTCGAGAAGATGTTGCAGGAAGCCCAGCGGATATCGGCGCCGAGCGCCTTAAGCGTTTCGATCAGCACCGCGGTCTGGATGGTCATGTGCAGCGAGCCGGTGATGCGCGCGCCCCTGAGCGGCTTCTTGTCGCCGAATTCCTCGCGGCAGGCCATCAGGCCCGGCATTTCGGTTTCGGCGATCTCGATCTCCTTGCGGCCCCAGCCGGCAAGCGCGATGTCGGCGACCACATAATCCTTGCTACCCGTCATGGCAGTGCTCCGATGCGAATTGATTGCGGGACGCGCCCCGCCCCGAAGGCGTGTGGGAGGGCGCGAGTTGCCGGCCTGACTAGCAGATCGGGAGTCGGACGACAATGGGATATAAAGAAATCTTTATCCGTGCATGTCTTCAGCGGCAACCAACACGAGAGAGCGCCGTCAGCATTCCTCGCCAAAACGGGAAGCAACCAGTTGCTCCAGCGCATCGATGACCTCTTCGGCCTGCGGGCCGCTGGCGGTGACGCGGATCGAATAGCCGGGGCTCGCCGCCAGCATCATCAGGCCCATGATCGAGGTGCCGCCGACCTTGACGCCGTCCTTCTCGACCTGGACCGTGGCATTGAAGCCGCTGGCAATTTGAACGAACTTGGCCGAGGCGCGCGCGTGCAGGCCGCGCTGGTTGACGATCGGAAAGTCGCGAACGATCTTGTCCTTTTCCGGCAACAGCGCGCTCATTTGCTGCTCAGGAGCTGACTGGCGACGTTGATGTATTTGCGGCCGGCAGCCTGCGCCTCATCCAGCGCGGCCGCCATGTTGTCGCCTTTGCGAACGCTGGACAGCTTGATCAGCATCGGCAGGTTCATGCCGGCAATGACCTCGATGCGGCCGGATTCCATCACGGAAATGGCGAGGTTGGAGGGCGTGCCGCCGAACATGTCGGTCAAAACGATGACGCCTGATCCGGTATCGACGCGGCCGACTGCGTCGATAATGTCGCGGCGGCGTTGTTCCATATCGTCGTCGGCACCGATCGCCACGGTCTCGAAATTGTCTTGTGGCCCAACGACATGTTCCACGGCATTGCGGAACTCGGCGGCCAGTTGACCGTGCGTTACAAGCACGAGTCCGATCATTCTTTGGTGGCTCCCGTCATCGCCGCTTCACAGGCGCATTTTATGCTCGCCGACCGTTCCAGGTGGCGGGAGCGCTATCTTGTCGACGCAAGGCCCGTTGACAAGCCCAAAATTGCGCCGGCCCAGACCAATTTGACGCATTGCAGCAAAAAATCCAAATCGGATCAAAGGAAAGGCGCAATCGACAGGCGCGACATCACTGCCGGCAAGGCCGCCGCGACATTGCGCCCGGCAAGATCGATGCGCGGCACTGGTACGCCGAAAACGAGTTCGCTGCAGTCTTCCTGGAAGCGGGCCATTTTGCCGGCTGGCACCAGCCGGATAATGAGGTCGATCACGCAGCTTGGCTCGAATGGTATCGGCTTGGGGCCGAATCCCGGCACCTCGACGAGGCCGGCTATGCTGACTGGTGCGCGGCAGACCAGCCGCCCCTCGCAATCGGCAGCATAGAGCTGGTCATCGCCGATCAGCCGCGAAAACAGCCCGCGCTGGCTGCAATGATCGATCAAGGCGAGCGCCAGCGTCGTTTTGCCCAAGCCGGACGGTCCGGTGATGAGAATGCCGCAATCACCTATCAGGATGGCGGTGCCGTGAATGTTTTCAGGCTGCACAATAGGACCAGGCGTGATTGGAATTCATCCGTCAGCCTTCGGCCGGCAGCGTCACCACGAAGCGGGCGCCCTTGATCTCGCCAGGCTTGGTGCCCGGGATGTTCTCGGCGCTCAACGTGCCGCCATGGGCTTCGACGATCTGCCGGGATATCGACAGGCCAAGGCCCGAGTTCTGGCCGAACGCCTCGCCGGCCGGCCGGTCGGTATAGAACCGCTCGAAAATGCGATCGATGTTGTCGGCCCGGATGCCGGGGCCATTGTCGTCGACGGTGACGATGTTGAACTTGCCGGCGCGCGCCAGCGATATGGTGATGTGGCCACGTTCTTCGGGAACGAACGAGCGGGCATTCTCGATCAGGTTGGTGATCACCTGGCCGATCCTCAGATCATGGCCGACGACGAAGTAGCCTTTCACGCCCTGCGGCAGTTTGGCGACCTTGAATTCGATCTCGACCGCCTTCTTGTTGCGTGTGGCCTCGCGCGAGACGGCGACCAGATCGGTGATGAACTTCTTCAGGTCGACAGTTCCCGCGTCTTCCCGCGCCAGTTCGGCATCGAGACGGGAGGCATCGGAAATATCGGTGATCAGGCGGTCCAGGCGCCTCACATCGTGCTGGATGATATCCATCAGCCGGCTGCGCGAATTGTCGTTCTTGGCCAGCGGCAATGTCTCCACCGCGCTGCGCAGCGAGGTGAGTGGGTTCTTCAATTCATGCGAGACATCCGCGGCAAAACTTTCGATCGCCTCAATGCGGGCGTAGAGCGCATTGGTCATGTCGCGCACGGCGATCGACAAATTGCCGATCTCGTCCTGGCGGTCGGAGAAGTCGGGAATTTCCTCGCGGTTCTTGACACCGCGGCGAACCCTGACCGCCGCCGCGGAAAGCCGGCGCAGCGGGTTGGCGATGGTGGAGGCCAGCAGCATCGACAGGATAGCGGTAACCAGCGCGGCGATGCCGAACACGCGCAGGATCGCCTTGCGCTCGGCCGCGACGATCTTGTCGATGTCGCCACCTTCGGTCGACAGCATCAGTACGCCGAGAACGGCACGGAAGCGCTGGATCGGCACCGCCACGGAAACGATCTGCTCGCCCTGCTCCGAGATCCGCACGATCGTCGACGGACTGCCGGTAAGCGCCTTGACCACTTCGGGAAACGCAGCACCGTTGCCGCCCGGCTGCTCGCGATAGACGGGCAGCTGCTTATTGCGGAAGAAATCGAAGACGAATTTCTGGATGCGCTCCAGAAGATCCGGCTGCTCCTCTTCGACCGGCGGCAGATCGTAGCGAAGGATCTGACCGCGCGAATAGAGATGGCGGGAATCGAGCAGCAGGTTGGCGTCGCGGTCGTAAATGCGGGCGCGCGTGCGCGTCGGCGAGATCAACCGCCTGAGCACCGGCGCCACGCGCTCCGGATTGATCGGGAAATCGAGATTGTCGAGCTGATCGGAGCCCGGGCCGAGGCTTTCGCCAGCCTGCAACTCAAGCAGCTTTTCCGGATCGATGCTGATCGAATCGGTCTCGACCGTCGCCGATGCGGCAATCGCGCCGGCAATGATCTCGCCCTGGGTCATCAGGCTCTCGACACGGGCGTCGATCAGCCCGTCTCGAAAGGTGTTGAGGTAGAGAATGCCGGTGACCAGGACGGCAAGGCCGGCAAGGTTGAGAAAGAGGATGCGCCGCGTCAGGCTGGAAAAGATGTGATGGCCGAGAAATCGGCGCATCGGCACCGTGATTTTCGACACGAAGGCGGGCAGAATCCGCGGCGGGCGCCTGGCGGCGCCCGACCGTCTCACTCGCTCTACTTCCACTGCCATCGAATAGCAGCTCCCGCTCGACTCAAGCTTCGCGGAACCGATATCCGACTCCGTAAAGGGTTTCGATCATTTCGAAGTCATCATCGACGGCCTTGAACTTTTTGCGCAGCCGCTTGATGTGACTGTCGATGGTGCGGTCATCGACATAGACCTGCTCATCATAAGCCGAATCCATCAGCGCATCACGGCTTTTTACGACGCCCGGACGCTGGGCCAGCGAATGCAGGATGAGGAACTCGGTGACAGTAAGCGTCACCGGCTCGCCCTTCCAGGTGCAGGTGTGGCGCTCCTGGTCCATGACAAGCTGGCCGCGCTCAAGCGATCGAGCCTGCTGGTTGGGCGCCTTGGCAGCCGCCTCGCGGGTGCTGGCGCGGCGCAGCACGGCGCGGACGCGTTCGACCAGAAGACGCTGCGAGAAGGGTTTGCGGATGAAGTCGTCGGCGCCCATCTTGAGGCCGAACAGTTCATCGATCTCGTCGTCCTTGGAGGTCAGGAAGATCACCGGCAGGTCGGATTTCTGACGCATCCGGCGCAGCAGCTCCATGCCGTCCATGCGCGGCATCTTGATGTCGAGGATGGCGAGGTTCGGCGGGCGCGCCGCCAGCCCCTCCAGCGCCGACGCCCCATCCGTGTAGGTTTCGACCCGATAACCCTCGGATTCGAGGGCGATCGAAACCGAAGTCAGAATGTTGCGATCGTCGTCGACAAGCGCGATTGTTGCCATTTCAAGCGGCTCCCTCATGAGCTGTCCCTTCTTTCGTCGAGAAGGGGCTTTTGCAGGACAAATTAGGTACAAAATGTGGCATAGACTCTATCCGCTGTCACGCGCGGCATGCCGGCGGCCACAATTGTACCTCGATATGGATTGGACGAATGAACATCGCCAATCCTTTGGGCAACCACCAATGTTTTCGCACATATAAACGATTTAAACAACTTTCAAAATATTTAAATCGATTAATGATTTGATATCATTCGCCTTTTCTGATTTTGACGTTTTTAGCTCCTGCAATTGGGGTTCCGGAAATTCGCCGGTAAAGACGCGGTAAATCGAAGAAGGGACACCCATGTCGGAAGCCGGCAAACGCAATCCTGCATGCGCAATCGATCGGATCGGCCTGAGAACCACGGGCGTGGTGCGCTATAATTTCGGCGCGGCTTCGCTGTACGAGGAGGCAATCCGCCGCGGCGAGGCCCGACTCACCGCCCATGGCGCGCTTGCCGCCGAAACCGGGCAGCACACCGGCCGCTCGCCCAGGGACAAATTCGTGGTGCGCGACGAAAGCACCGCACCGCATGTGTGGTGGGACAACAACAAGGCGATTTCGCCGATCCAGTTCGATGCGCTGCTTGGAGATTTTCGCCTCCATGCAGCCGAAAAGGACCTTTATGTACAGGACCTGGTCGGCGGTGCCGACGAGGAACTGAAGCTGCCGACCAGGGTGATCACGGAGCTTGCCTGGCACTCCTTGTTCATCCGCAATCTGCTCATCCGGCCGGCAGCCGCCGAACTCGAGCATTTCGTGCCCGATTTGACGATCATCGACCTGCCGTCGTTCCGCGCCGATCCCGCCCGCCACGGCACGCGCGACGAAACGGTGATTGCCGTCGATCTTTCGCGCATGATCGTGTTGATCGGGGGCACCTCCTATGCCGGCGAAATGAAGAAGTCGGTGTTCACCGTGCTTAACTATCTGCTGCCGGCAAAAGGCGTGATGCCGATGCATTGCTCGGCCAATGAAGGGCCGGCCGGCGACGCGGCCGTTTTCTTCGGCCTTTCCGGGACCGGCAAGACGACGTTGTCGGCCGACCCGTCGCGGACGCTGATCGGTGATGACGAGCATGGCTGGGGACCGCATGGCATCTTCAATTTCGAAGGCGGCTGCTATGCCAAGACGATCAAGCTTTCCGCCGAAGCCGAGCCGGAGATCTTCGCCACCACCCAGCGCTTCGGCACGGTGCTGGAAAATGTAGCGCTCGACGCCGGCCGTGTGCCGGATTTCGACGATGGCGGGCTGACCGAAAACACGCGCTGCGCCTACCCGCTCGACTTCATTCCAAACGCCAGCAAGACGGGGCGCGCCAACCACCCGAAGAACATCATCATGCTGACCGCCGACGCATTCGGCGTGATGCCGCCGATCGCGCGGCTGACCCCGGCGCAGGCGATGTACCATTTCCTCTCCGGCTATACCGCCAAGGTGGCGGGGACCGAGAAGGGCGTTACCGAACCCGAAGCGACATTTTCGACCTGCTTCGGCGCACCGTTCATGCCGCGGCATCCATCGGAATACGGCAATCTGCTGCGCGAGCTTATCGCATGCCACGGTGTCGATTGCTGGCTGGTCAACACCGGCTGGACCGGCGGCGCCTACGGCACCGGCAAACGGATGCCGATCAAGGCAACGCGGGCGCTGCTTGCGGCAGCGCTCGACGGCTCGCTGAAAGCGGCCGACTTCAGGACCGACGCCAATTTCGGGTTTGACGTACCGGTGACGGTTGCCGGCGTCGACCGCACCATTCTCGACCCGAGATCGACCTGGATCGACAAGCCCGCCTATGACCGGCAAGCGGCGAGGCTGGTCGGTATGTTCGTCGACAATTTCGAAAAGTTCGAAGCCCATGTCGACGCCACCGTACTCGGCTCTGCACCACGCATGCAGGTCGCAGCGGAATAGCCCCCGCCACATGGCGACGCTTCAAGGCCCGGTTTCGATCGGGCCTTTTCTTTTTTCGCCTGCCACGCCATGACTGCGGCATGAACGCCGACGACAAGATCATCATTACCGACGATGCGGTGATTAATCCGGGCGACCTGCACGAGGACTTCATCCGTTCGTCCGGCCCGGGCGGCCAGAACGTCAACAAGGTGGCGACGGCGGTGCAATTGCGCTTCGATGCCGCCAATGCACCGGGCCTGTCGGAGCGCGTGCGCGATCGGACCATCAAGCTCGCCGGCCAGCGCGCCACCAAGGACGGCGTCATTGTCATCGAAGCCGGACGCTTCCGCACGCAGGAGCAGAACCGGGCCGACGCCCGCGCGCGGCTGACGGCACTGGTCGCCAAGGCCGCCGAACCACCGCCACCGCCACGCAAGAAGACGAGGCCATCCAAGGGCGCGGTCGAAAGACGGCTAAAGGGCAAAGCCGGGCGCGGCTCGATCAAGAAGCTGCGCGGCCGGGTCGAGGATGATTGACGGCCGCGGCGCTGCCGAAGCGGCTTCGGATTCCAGATCGCCGGTGTAAGGTTCGCAGCCACTGTCGGAGGCGGATTTCGGGTCGCCGTCTTCATGAGCTGGTGGCATCATTTTCTCAAAAGACCCAATGAAACGATCAAGCTGATGCTCGTGCTGCCCAAAGGCGTCCGCCATATGCTCGGCTACCTGTCGCGTGCCTCGCAGGAAGCGCTGGTGGAAGATGTCAGGAAAGTCGTGCAGGAAGCCCCGCTGTTCGTGCCGGCGATGCCGCGCACCGGCAAGGAGATGAGCGTGCGCATGACCAATTGCGGCCCGCTGGGCTGGGTCACCGACAAGGAGCAAGGCTATCGCTACCAGCCGACCCACCCGGTGACCGGAAGGCCTTGGCCGCCGATCCCGGAGATGCTGCTGGAACTGTGGCGGGACGTGTCTGCCTATGCGCACCCGCCGCAGGCCTGCCTGGTCAATTTCTATTCGCAGGACGCCAAGATGGGTCTTCACCAGGACCGTGACGAGATCGATCTCTCCGCACCTGTCGTCTCGGTCTCACTCGGCGACGATTGCCTGTTCCGGGTCGGCCAGACCACGCGCGACGGCACCACCAAATCGTTCAGGCTGAAGAGCGGCGACGTCGTCGTGCTCGGCGGCGAAGGGCGGCTCTGCTTTCACGGCGTCGACCGCATCTACCCGTCGACGTCGGCGCTGCTCCGGAACGGCGGCCGCATCAATCTGACGCTGCGGCGGGTGACGACACCGACGTAAAGCGCTCGTCCGCCAACGGATGGGGGCGGACATAGTCGTCGCGTAGATAGATGCGCAGGGCATCGTCTTCTACGAGCACGCGGTAACGAGCCAGGATGGCGTCAAAGCCAAAACGCCCCATCAACTGGCGTGTCCAAAGGCCATCATTTTTCCTAGAGATTTTCTTAAAGATAATAACGTCAGGGCGCAGACGCTCAAATTCTTGGCGTTTGCTTTCAGCGTAACGCTCCATGATCGTCTGGTAATGCGTCGCCTGGGCGACATCACCCGAAAGCGCGGCTTGCCGGGACAGAGCCATTGCAAACGCTCCAAGCCAATCATTGGGATCGGCCGAAACGAACTGGCCGCCGATCATGCGGCTTAGCGGATGTCCAGTGTCTATATCTGGACTGATCAAGGCGACGTTTGGTCGATCGGTCGCGGCGCGTATCGCGGCAACCAGCACCGCGTCTGGCTTCTGAGTGCCCCAGTTCGGTACGAAGGCGGCCACAATCGCCAGCGACACCAAGGCTCGCGGGGGAACCGCCAGGCGGGAGAGCAGCCCTGCCGATTGCCGCTCGCTTCTCGGCAAAGCCAGCAAGCAAAGAATGGCCGCTACGGCGTAAAAAATCGTCGGATAGGCGTGATAGGTCCAGCCTTTGGTCTGGTAGAACAGCGGGAACAAGCCGGCAATCGATGCTGCCAGCGCTACAGCAGCCAGTTCTGGGAAATGGCCGACCGGCCACGACCACCAAACCAGGAACACAAGGAGAAGCCAGATAGACCCGTAGTACACCATTCTAGGCACGGAGGCACTGCCCTTCGCATAAACGTCCGCCAGCTGCGGATAGACGTCGCGCAGAAATTCCGGATAGATCAGGGTGACCGCTGCCAGGTAGGCGATGCAAACGCCGCCGATCACCCAGTGTTCCAGGGCGAACACCGGTCTTAGGCTGCGCCGATGCGCTGCAACGAGCAGCGCCGGCGCCAGCACCATGATCGCATAATAAGGCTTGATCAGCAGGAGCACCCCGCCAGAAAGGCCGGCCAGCCCGGCGAGACCTGAGCTTGGTTGCGTGCTTGCCTCTTTTCGCGCCCGCCAGGCATGCAGCGCCAGCAGCGGCATGAACAGCGCGATGCCGATGTGCTCGCGCTCACTGAAGACGTTGCCCGGGAAGATGACCAGCATCGCGTAGAAGGCCGGGCCCAGCGCAAACAGCAAGGGCGTTTCCGTGAACCCGGCGCGTTTGATGATGGCGCCGGAGAATAAAAGCCCGATCAATGCGGCCAGGTATGTCCAAGCCTGAACCAGGACTTCCGGGGCGATTCCCAGCAACTTGGCCGCAGCCACTGGCGGTAAATAGAGCCATACGCTGAACGGGGGATTGGTCTCATGGATTTGCGAGTAAAGCCGCTCACCGGAGAGCATACGCTCGCAGACAGTGGTCAGCCAACTCGTATCCGGAATGGTGCCCCAACGTTGCTGGAAGACAACCGAAACGACGGTGAGCACAGCAATCACAAGAACATTGCGGCTAGGAAGCAGCGACGCCGCAACATCCTGGCCGCGCCACCGGCTCAAGCTATCAATGTCGTTCGAGACGCTCATGATGTTGCACCGAGGCTCTCGAGCTCGAGCCATACGTCGTCCAGCGGAGCGATTGGATCCAGCCGCGTCATGGTTTTTCCGAGGCCTTGCTCAATTCGGGTGGCCGGTCGCCCGACCGGACATAATCGTCGCGCAGATAGATGCGCTCGGTCTCGTCCTCGACGAGATGCGGTAGTGCGCCAGGATGGCGTCAAAGCCAAAACGCTCTGTCAGTTGGCTTGTCCACATCGCGTTGTTTTTCTTGAAGACAATGATATCCGGGCGCAGACGCGCGAATTCTTTGCGTTTGCTTTCGACGTAACGCGCCATGATGGCCTGGTAACGCGTGGCTTCAGCGGTATCACCGGAAAGGGCTGCCTGCCGGGACAGGGAAAGCGCGAACACTCCGAGCCAATCGCTGACATGGGTCGAAACGAACTGCCCATCGATCATGCGGGTCAACGGATGTCCCGAGGACATATCCGAACTGATCAACGCAATAGTAGGCCGATCGGTCGCGGCGCGAATGGCGGCAACCAGCGCCGGCCCCGGTTTCTGGGTGCTCCAGTATGGCAAGAAAGCGATTGCCACCCCCGCCAGTGCCCAAGCTCGCGAAGGCGCCGTCACGAACGCCAACAGCTTCGACGGCTGCCGCACGATCCTGGGCACTGCCAGCAGGCACAAAATGGCTGCCACGGCGCAAAAGATCGCGGGATAGGCATGATAAGACCAGCCTTTCGCTTGGTAGAACAGGGGAAACATGCCGGCGATCGATGCAGCCAGCGCTACCGCCGCCAGCTCTGGAAACCGCCCGGCCGGCCACAGCCACCAAATCAGGAAGACGAGGAAACACCACGCGAAACCGTGGCCGATCACGATGGGCCAAAAGATGCCGAGCTTTCCATAAACATCCGCCAAGAGGGGATAGATGTCGCGCAGGAATTCCGGATGGATCAGCGTGACCGCGCCGAGATAGACAATGCAGATGCCGCCAATGACCCAGTGTTCCAGGGCGAAGATCGATTTCAGGCTGCGCCGGCGCACTGCAACGACCAGCGCTGGCGCCAACACCATGATCGCATAGTAGGGCTTGACCAGCAGCAAAATGCTGCCCGACAGGCCGGCGAGTACGGCGATCCCCGGGCCTGGTTGGGCGGCTGCATCTCTGCGCGCACGCCAGGCGTGAAGCGCAAGCAGCGGCATGAAAAGCGCCATGCCGATATGCTCCCGCTCGCTGAAGGCGTTGCCGGGGAAGATCACCAGCATTGCGCAAAACGCTGGCCCCAGTGCAAACAGTGATGCAGTTTCGGTGAAACCCGCGCGCTTGACGATCACGCCCGAGAGCGAAAGTCCGATAAGCACGGCAAGGTATGTCCAGGCCTCAACCAGGATTTCCGGGGCGGCGCCCAGCAATCTGGCCACAGCCACTGGCGGCAGATAGAGCCATACGCTGAATGGAGGGTTGGTCTCGTGGATCTGCGAGTAAAGCCGCTCACCGGAGAGCATCCGCTCGCATACCGTGATCAGCCAGCTAGTATCGGGAACAGTCCCCCAACGCCGCTGCCAGACGATGGAGAACACGGTGGCTGCGGCAATGGCCAGGACATTGCGGCTAGGAAGCAGCGCCGCCGCGATATTCCGGCCGCGCCACCGGCTCAAGCCGTCAATGTCGTTCGAGACGCTCATGATGTTGCACCGAGGCTCTCGAGCTCGAGCCATACGTCGTCCAGCGGAGCGATTGGATCCAGCCGTGCCATGGTCTTCCGGGAGCCTCTGCTCAATTGGTTTGGAGCGGCGCAGGCGCCGTGTAACGCAGATAGACAGTGATTTCCGGCTCGTGGTGCAGCAGACGATAGTCGGCCAAGGCGGCTCCGATCCGCTTGTCCTGCAGCATCAGAGCTGTCCGCGCGGGCGAGCCTGACAGCACGACATCGGGCTTCTTCGCTGATATCTCGGCGGCGTATTCGCCGATCACCCGATCGCGGATGCTTTCAAGTTCCCGTCTCCGTTCGAGATCGCCGGTGGCGCGGGCGAGCGTGTCAGCGTTGGAGACCGCCCAGGCGCTCGGATGGCGTGATATGAACCTGCCGTCGACCAGCCTGGCGAGGGGATGGGCAACCTGCATCCGGTCGGCGATCGACATGATGGTCGGGGTTTCGACCGTTGCGTGGATCGCGGCGACAGAGCGCCCGATCGGGCCGTTGTCCGTCGTCAGCGCCGCGTACTGTGCCCTGACCGCTAGTTGCAGCACCAGCACGCAGCCGAAGATCAGGGCGGCCTTGCGAATGAAGCCTGCACTGCGGAATGTGCCGAACCGCAGAAGCTGGATGCCAAATGCAAGTGTTGCAACAACGACCATCGCCAGGGCGTGATTGGGCCAACCCTTGCCCATGACGATGAAGGCCGGAATGAACCCCAGTGCGGTCAGAAGCGGAATCCTGACGTCCCAGTTCGTCTGCCTCAGGCCGCCGGCCGCAAGCACGGTAGCGGCGGCCAGAAGCAGCACCACTTTCGGCCAGTTCGCCAGCATATCGGCGGTAGAGGCCCTCAACGGAAGATAGACCTCGCTGACCAAGGGCAGGACTTCGCTTAAATAAGCACGGTCGAAGAGCGCGATGGACGCGACATAGGCGGCCACGATCGTAGCGCCAAGCAGGTTCTCCACGACGAAGAGCGGTTTCAGCGACCGCCTTTCAACCGCAAGACAGAGTGACGGCAACATGAAGGCCAGCGCAAAATAGGGCGGCTTGACCATGACCACGATCGCCGCGCCGAAGCCCGCGACCATGTGCTCCAGGCGCGAGCCGGCGCTGAAATCCGGGTTCCGCTGACGTGTGCATTGCAACGCCACCCAAGGCAGAATGGCAATCAACGCGAAGTGCTCGCGTTGGCCGAATTGATCCGGCATGAAACAGAGAACCCAGCCCAGGGCCGCCGCTGCTGCCCAGAACGCATGGGGCTGCCGGTAAACCGGTTCATCGCGCGCGAGAATGCGGACAGAAACGAAAAGACTGGCCAGGCTCAGGCAAACGACACCAAGCGTCAGCCAGAATTCCGCACGTATGCCGGTGAGCTTTTCCAGGAGCATGAACGGCATGTAGAGCCAGATCGAGAAAGGTGGGTTGGTCTCCATGATGTCGGTGTTGAGCCGCTCTCCGCCAAGCAGCCGATCACAGACGACCAGAAGCCATGACACGTCGACATTGGTCGGTATCGCAATTGTTGTCAGCCAGACGGCGTATATGACGACCAGGCAGGCCAGCAGCAACGGGGCGCCCGCCACGCCCGCAAACGGCGAGAAACGGTTGGCACCGGGCAGCAGTTCACTGAGGGATCGCGCGCTAGAGACCACGAAACACCCAGCGTCCGAGGACGACATAGTTGATGACCGGCACGGCAATGCAGGTAAGCAGGATCGGGACTGCGGCAGGGACGCCGAGCATCTGGGTCAAAAGCCCCGGCAGGGCGATTGCGACAGCGAGGCCGGAAGCGGTGAGCAGGAGAAAGCGGGGCAGTTCCATCGCGTGGCTGCCGCCCGAGGTGAAGGTGAAATATTTATGCCCGGTGTAAGAAAACAGCGCGGCAACGGCGTAGGCCGCAAACGATGTGAGCGCCGCCGGCAGGGCCGCCGTCGCCTGCCCACGCGACAGCAGGAGAGCACAAACGGCATAGATCAGCGTCGACGCAATGCCAATTAGCGCAAAGCGCGATAGTCGACGATACGAGCCGGTGCCCATTGCGCGGTCAAGCTGCCAATTTCTCGTCGAGGCGACCGGTTTCGACGGCGTCGTCCTTGCGGAATACCGCCAGCAGCGAAACACCGAAGGGCAGGCTTGCATTTGGTATGATGCGGCCTTCCGCCGAAAACACTGCCTTCATCGCCGCATTCAGTGGTTTCGACGGCGTTGCATGGCCGGCTGGCAAGGCGGGCTTGCGCAACCTATCCACCAGCCGTGCCAGTGCCGCTACAGGAAAGAGTGCGGCATTTGTGTAGCTCAGCCGGTCGATCCTGAAACCAGCCCTTTCAATTCGTTCACGCAGCAGATTGCGTGAATAGCGCCGCATATGATGCAGCCCCACATCATGCGTGCTCCACAACCATTGGTGTGCGGGCACCGTAAGGATGACGCTGCCGGCTGGTTTCAGCATCTGGCGGATCGCGGAAAGCGATGCCTCGTCTTCGGCGACATGTTCCAGCACGTCGAACAGGCAAACCAGGTCGCAGCTTTGCGGCGTGACAGGAATGTTGTCCGGCAGATGTCCGGCAAGGAAGTCGCGGCCGGTCTTTTCCCAGGCAATCCTGCGTGCGAGATCGCTCATCTCGACTGCCGTCACGGTGCCGAACTGCTCCAGCATCCGGATGTTGCCGCCGGTGCCGGCGCCGATCTCGACGATGCGCGCCTTTTCGGGCAGGTCGATGCTGCGAATGACCGCCTCTGCGATGGCGCGACGCCCGCAGAACCACCAATGCTCGTCTTCGGTGGCGGCCATCTGTCGGTAGGCGTCGAGCTCCATTAGCTCATTCCCTCATATTTGCGGCGCACAATGTAGATCGGACGCTGCTTGATCTCGGCGTAGACCCTGCCGAGGTATTGTCCGATGATGCCGATGCCGAGCAACTGGATGCCGCCAAGAAAAAGAACGCTGACCAGCAGCGAGGCGTAGCCGGGCACATCAACGCCAAAGATCATTGTCTTGGCGACGATCAGCAGGCCGTAGAGGAACGACAGCGCGGAAATCGTCGCGCCGACATAGGTCCAGATTTCAAGCGGAGCGGTGGAGAAGCTGGTGATGCCTTCGAGCGCGAAGTTCCACAGCTTCCAGCCGGAGAATTTCGACTGGCCGGCGATCCGCTGATCGCGGACATATTCGACGCTTGCGGTGCGGAACCCGACCCAGGCGAACAGGCCCTTCATGAAACGACGGCGTTCGGGCAAAGACCGCAGCGCCTGGATGACCTGACGGTCGATCAAACGGAAGTCGCCGACATCGTGCGGGATCTTCTGCTGCGCGATCCAGTTGTGAACGCGGTAGAACATCGAGGCGGAGCGCTGCTTGAGAAAGCTGTCGCTCGACCGGTTGGCTCGCTTGGCAAGAACAACCTCGAACCCCTCGCGCCACTTTTCCACAAGCAACGGGATGACATGCGGCGGATCCTGCATATCGACGTCCATCGGGATCGCGGCATCGGCATCGCAGCTGTCGAGGCCCGCGGTCATCGCGGCTTCCTTGCCGAAATTGCGTGAAAGGTCGATTATGTGGATGCGAGGGTCTGCTTGTTGGGCTTCGATCAGCTTTTCGAGCGTCGTATCGCTGCTGCCGTCGTTGACGAAGATGAACTCGAGGGCAACGCCATTGTCCTTCAGCGGAGCGGTGCTTTCGCACACCGCCTTCAGGAACGGGGCAATCGCGCCTTCCTCATTGTGGACCGGCACGATCAGGGCAATCGTGGCGGCGCCGCTGCCCGGATGTGCGACGCGGTCCGCTGCCGGCCGATCAATATTTAGGAATGGCGCATTCATTGTTTGCCGAGCCCGCAGATCAGGCCTGACAATAGGAAGACGGGGTTAAGATGACTTTAAGGAATGAATCGGGATTTCACAGTTTTCGGAGCGCCACTTCCTCGACCAGATGATTGGCGCCCTTGCGCAGGATGAGATCGGCGCGGGCGCGGGTCGGCAATATATTCTCGCGCAAGTTCTTCAGGTTGATGTTGGTCCACAGGCCCTCGGCGATGGCGCGGGCCGCATCCTCGGAAAGTTGCGAATAGCGGTGGAAGAAGGAGGCTGGGTCGCGGAAGGCGGTTTCGCGCAGCCGCATGAAGCGGGCGATATACCAGTGATGGATAAGCGCCTCCTCGGCATCGATATAGATGGCGAAGTCGAAGAAATCTGACAGGAAAGGCACGATCTTGCCGTCCTTCGGCAGCTTGCCAGGTTGCAGGACATTGATGCCCTCGAAGATCAGGATGTCCGGCCTGTCGATGGTCTGGAACTCGCCCGGGATAACGTCATAGGTCAGGTGCGAATAGACCGGCGCGCGGACGTTGCGCTGCGCCGATTTGATGCCGGACAGGAAACGCAGCAGCGCGCCGACGTCGTAGCTGTCGGGAAAGCCCTTGCGCTCCATCAGATTGTTGCGGCGCAGGACTTCGTTCGGCAGCAGGAAACCGTCGGTGGTGACCAGATCGACCTTGGGACTCGACGGCCAGCGCGCCAGCAGCTCCTTTAGCACGCGCGCCGTGGTCGATTTGCCAACCGCCACGGAACCGGCAATGCCGATGATGAACGGTGTCTTGGCCACGTCCAGCGCGTTGAAAAAAACCTGGCGTTGCCTGAACAGGAGTTGACTGGCTTCGACATGGGCCGACAACAGCCGCGACATCGAAAGGTAGATGCGCTCGACCTCGTGGAGATCGACCGGATCGTTCAGCGACCGCAGACGACGGACCTCGTCCTCGGTGAGCGTCATCGGCGTATCGGCGCGGAACCGCGACCATTGCTCCGCCGAGAAGAACCGATAGGGTGAATACTTCTCGGTAGGAGCGAGCTGGTCCATCGAGTTCCTCCGCAGCGATCAGCCCCGGTCCAGCCGAGACGCCTTTTCGGCGATGCCCGAACGACCGGTGCGGCGTTCAAGCTCGTTGAGCACATCGCTCAGCGGAATGTCCGCTATGCCGAGAACGACAAGCCAATGATAGATGAGATCGGCGCTTTCCGAAACAAGCGCGTCCCGGTCGGCGCTGACGGCTGCGATCACCGTTTCGACCGCCTCTTCGCCGAGTTTCTGCGCTGCCTTGCTCATGCCGCGCTGAAAGAGCTTGGCCGTCCACGAATCCGGATCGCCGGAACGTGCGCGTTCGCCAATGATCTTCTCCAGATCGGAGAGTGAGAACTCGGTCATAACGGCGTTTACAGCCTCTTCTTAGCCGGAAAGGCTCTAGGACCGATTACCCGGCGAGTCCAGCCGCATCGGCAGTCCGGCCTGAGCCATATGCATCTTGGCTTCGGCGATGCTGTAGGTGCCGAAATGGAAGATCGAGGCTGCCAGCACCGCGCCCGCATGGCCGTCGCGAATGCCTTCGACCATGTGATCGAGCGTGCCGACGCCACCGGAAGCGATGACCGGCACGCGTACGGCGTCGGCGACCGCGCGGGTAAGCGCTATGTCGTAGCCGGCCTTGGTGCCGTCGCGGTCCATCGACGTCAACAGGATCTCGCCGGCGCCGAGATCGACGATCCGCCGAGCGAACTCGACGGCATCGATGCCGGTCTTCTCGCGGCCGCCATGGGTGAAGATCTCCCAGCGATCAGCCTCGCCCGCAGCGGACACTTTCTTGGCGTCGATGGCGACGACGATGCACTGGTTGCCAAACTTGTCGGCAGCCTCGGCGACAAAATTTGGGGTTTTCACCACCGCCGTATTGATCGACACCTTGTCGGCGCCGGCCAGAAGCAGCTTCCTGATGTCGGCGACCTGGCGGACGCCACCACCGACAGTCAGCGGCATGAAACATTGTTCGGCCGTTCGGGTGATGACATCGAAGATGGTCTCGCGGTTTTCCGACGAGGCGGTGATGTCGAGAAAGCAGAGCTCGTCGGCGCCGGCCGCGTCATAGGCTTTTGCCGCTTCGACGGGATCGCCGGCATCGACCAGGTCGACGAAATTGACGCCCTTGACGACGCGACCGTTCTTGACGTCGAGACAGGGGATGACGCGGGCTTTCAGCATCAGATCCTCTCGATCGCCGCAAGAAAGTCGACAAGCAGCTGGCCGACGACGGACGGAACCTCGGACTGGGAATCAAAGGCCGGATCGTAGGCCGAGAGCGTCACGCCCACGATCGGGATGGACCTGGCCAGCCCGTAGGCAAGCTGCCGTAGCTGTTCCGGGCTAGGACCGCCCGGATGCGTGTAGCGGTTCACCTGCAGCACATCCGGATCGAGGACATCCAGGTCCAGATGCAGATGTCCCCGAACAGCCCCTGCCGCTGTGAGCTTTCCGACTCTTTCGAGCGCACCGGCACATTCGGCGCGCACGATCGGCAACGTTTCCAGCAGGCGCTTTTCGTCGGGATCGAGGTCGCGGGCATCGACCAGCATGCAGTGCGCCGGGTCCATCGGCCGGAATCCCGGAATTGCTGCCGTCATCGGACGCCAGCAGAGCCCGAGCGTCGCCGCCAGCGCCATGCCGTCGAGAAAGCCGTAGGCGGACGTCTCTGGCGTGTTGAGATCGCCATGCTGATCGACCCAGATAATCGAATCCGCGTCTTCACCGGCAACCGCACCGGCGGCGGTCAGGCAATTTCCAGCAAGGACAATGGGGAAGCCTCCTCCGTCGCGGGCGAGGCCGACCTTGGCCGCGACGGCGTTGCAGACGGCGAAGCCGGTTGCGATTTCGCGCCCCTGCTCGTCTCCCACCTTGCCGATATCTTCGACGGCGACGTCATGGCCGGCCACGGTCAGAGCTTCGACGAGCCCACCGCCGATGATGGCGTCCGGCCCCTGGCCGCACCCTTCATGATAGTGCCCGCTGTTATAGGGGGCGAGGATAATCGAGACTTTCATGATGACGCCCCTGCCATCGGTTTGCCACGCAGGATCGCCAGTGCCTCGGCCGGGTCGATGCGGCCGTCGTAGAGCGCGCGGCCGGAGATCGCGCCTTCGAGCTTCCGCGCATCGGGCATGGTCATGCGCACAATGTCGGCGATCGAGGCGAGCCCGCCCGAGGCGATGACCGGGATCGAAACCGCCTCGGCAAGATCGATGGTGGCGTCCCAGTTGATGCCGGTCAGCACCCCGTCTCGATCAATGTCGGTGTAGATGATGGCAGCGACGCCGGCGCCCTCGAATTTCCTCGCCAGTTCGATGACGCCGAGGCTCGAGGCCTCGGACCAGCCTTCGACCGCGACCTTGCCGCCCTTGGCGTCGATCCCGACGGCGATCTTGCCCGGGAACGCCTTGCAAGCCTGCCTGACCAGATCCGGATCGCGCACCGCCACGGTGCCAAGAATGACGCGGGCCAGCCCACGGTCGAGCCAGTCCTCGATCTGCGCCAGGGTGCGGATGCCGCCGCCGAGCTGCACCGGGTTGTTCGTCGCCTTGAGGATGGCGCCGACTGCCGCGCTGTTGACGCTCTGGCCCTTGAAGGCGCCGTTGAGGTCGACGACGTGCAGCCATTCGAAGCCCTGCTCTTCGAAGGCGCGCGCCTGAGCGGCGGGATCTTCATTGTAGACCGTCGCGGTCGCCATGTCGCCATGCTTGAGGCGCACGCATTTGCCGTCCTTGAGGTCTATCGCCGGAAACAGGATCACCTTCAGGCGCCTTCGACGATGACAAAGTGGCCGGTCGAGCCGGCGAGCCTGTACTTCAAGGCCTCCTGGTATTCGGGCGAGCCGTAGCAGGCGATCGCCGTCTCGTAGGATTCGAATTCCACCAGCACGTGGCGATTGCCTGTCGGCCCTTCCGGGCTGGTATACCGTCCGGCGCGCACGGGAAACTTCGCGCCGTATTTCGCAAAAGCCGCGGCATTGGCCTCGATGTACTGCTTGTAGACCTCGGGGTCGCGGACATCGACCATCGCCATCCAATAGCCCTTCTTGCTCATGACCTAGGGCCTCCATTGCAGGAAGTTGGTGATCAAAGCGAGGCCGAGCGCCTGGCTCTTCTCGGGGTGGAATTGCGTTCCGGCGAGATTGCCGCGGGCGACAGCGGCCGTCACCGGGCCACCGTAGTCGGCGACCGCCAGCACCTCGTCCTCCTTCCGTGCATCGAGATGGTAGGAGTGGACGAAGTAGGCGTGCAGCCCCTTCCCGCCCGTCGCAATGCCGGAAAACAGCGGATGCTTGCGCTTCAGGTCAATCGTGTTCCAGCCGATCTGCGGGATCTTCAGTGTCGGATCGGCCGGCGTGATCTCCTTGACGTCGCCGGCGATCCAGCCAAACCCTTTCGTAACCGTTTTCTCCAAGCCTCGCTCCGACATCAGCTGCATGCCGACGCAGATGCCTAGGAACGGCCGTCCCTTGACGATCGCGACCTCCTCGACCGCTTCCCACATGCCGGCCACAGCGCGCAGTCCAGCGGCGCAATCGGCATAGGCGCCAACGCCGGGCAGGACGATGCGGTCGGCGGTCCTGACCCGCTCGGCATCGGCTGTGAGTTCAATCGCGGCGGCAATGCCGGCTTCATGAGCGGCACGCTCGAAGGCCTTGGTGGCCGAGCGCAGATTGCCCGACCCGTAATCGATGATCGCGACCCGCATCTCAGCGCTTTCCCGGAATATGGGTCAGCCCCAGTGCCATGCCCATCGGCGTCGGCCGGGCAAGTGCTGCGTCCGGGACGATGCGCTGTGCGGGGGACCGTGCATTCGAATCCGCATCGGTTTCCAACGCATAGCGAATGTCGGCATCGTCGAGCCGGTTGGCCTCGACCACGCCCCATTCATGCCAGCCGCGACGGCGCAGGGCTGCGATCCGCAAGCCCTGCCCTTCCAGTCCGACAAAGAGCATGACAAGCAGAGATAAAAGCGAGCCGGCTGTTTCCAGGTCCAGCCTTTCGCCCAGCATCGAGAGCAGGCCCATGGCGACAAAGGCCAATGCCGCCTCAACCCACAGCCGGTGCCAGGCCAGCCACAGCGGCGGCACCAGGAAGCCGAGCCAGGCAAAGCCGTCACGGACAAAGGTGGTGTCCACCCTTTCGCTGCGGCCTGGCGGCTCCATCACGACATAGATGGCCATGGCGCTACCCTTTCAGGGATCCCTTGGTGGAGGGAACCGCGTCCGGCTGGCGCGGGTCGCGCTCGAGCGCCGAACGCAGCGCACGCGCCACGGCCTTGAAGCAGGTCTCGGCAATGTGGTGGTTGTTGGCGCCGTAATGATTGGTGACATGCAGCGTGATGCCGGCATTCTGCGCCAGCGCGTGGAAGAATTCGCGCACCAGCTCGGTGTCGAACGTACCGATCTTCGGCGATGAGAACGAAACATTCCAGACCAGAAAAGGCCGGCCGGAGACGTCGATCGCCGCCCGCGTCAGCGTCTCGTCCATGGCGAGATCGATCGAAGCATAGCGCATGATGCCGCGCCGCTCGCCCAATGCCTTGGCCAGCGCCTGCCCAAGCGCGATACCAGTATCCTCGACCGTGTGGTGGTCGTCTATGTGCAGGTCGCCCTTGGCCTTCACCGTCATGTCGATCAGCGAATGGCGCGATAACTGGTCCAGCATATGGTCGAAGAAGCCGACGCCCGTCGAAATGTCGGATTTGCCCGAGCCGTCGACCTGAACCGACACGGAGATGTCGGTTTCCTTGGTCTTGCGGCTTATCTCGGCGGAACGGGGCGCCATGACCTCATCCTTGTCTCAGATTTGCACGATTCAGGCGTTCACATGCCTGAAAACGAAAGCCTTCTAGCAGCATGATCCGGCGATTGCCAGTTACCGCTGCGGAGCACTATCCGGCCCGGTGGATGGCCGGTTTGCAATCGTCTGGCCTATGCATACATATGGCCGATCAAGTCACTCGTAACGCGCCAATCGCCTTGATGGGATCGGTGCTGATCGGAGCAGAAAATGTCGAATGAACTGACCATGCATGCCACGACCATCCTAACCGTGCGCAAGGGCGGCAAAGTGGTGATCGCCGGCGACGGCCAGGTCAGCCTCGGCCAGACCATCATGAAGGGCAACGCCAAGAAGGTGCGCCGCATCGGCAAGGGCGGCAACGTCATTGCCGGCTTCGCCGGCGCCACCGCCGATGCCTTCACGCTGCTGGAGCGGCTCGAAGCCAAGCTCGAACAATATCCCGACCAGCTGACACGCGCCTGCGTCGAGCTCGCCAAGGACTGGCGCACCGACCGCTATTTGCGCCGGCTGGAAGCAATGATGCTGGTGGCCGACAGGTCGGTGTCGCTGGCGCTGACCGGCACCGGCGACGTGCTGGAGCCCGAATTTGGCGTCATGGCCATCGGCTCCGGCGGCAACTACGCGCTGGCCGCGGCCCGCGCCCTGATGGATACCGATAAAGACGCCGAGGCGATCGCCCGCAAGGCGATGCAGATCGCGTCCGACATTTGCGTCTACACCAACAACAGCTTCGTCGTCGAAACCCTCGATGCCGCCTGAGCGGAGCCTCCGCTACGGTTTTCGGCCGGTGACCGAGAGGGACCTGCCGGTGATCGCCGGCTGGCTTGCCGAGCCGCATGTCGCCGAATGGTGGAACGACCCAGAGACCGAGATCGCGGAGATCCGCGAGCATATCGACAGCATTTCGGTCGAGCCGCTGATCATCGAGCTCGACGGCAAACCCATCGGCTATTTGCAGAGCTACGATCCGCATCTGGAGGACGGCCATCCCTATAGCGACCAGCCGTTCGGCACGCTCGGCATCGATCTGTCGATCGGCGTGCCGGAGCTTGTCGGGGTCGGCCACGGCTCGGCGATCGTCCGGCAGTTCGTCGAGCGGCTTTTCGAGGAAGGTGCGCCGCGCGTCATCATCGACCCGGACCCGGCCAATGCACGGGCTATCCGTGCCTATGAAAAGGCCGGTTTCAGGGCTATCGATCGCAGGAAGTCGGAATATGGCGATGCCGTGCTGATGGCGATTGATGCCCCTGAGGGTGATGCCGAACAGGGTGACGCAGAAGAGGGGCAATAGCAGCATGAGCGTATCCAGCGACAAAACCGTCTCGGCCTACGAAGACAGTTGGCGAATGGGGCTTCTGTTGGTTCTTGGCCTGGTCATCTTCCAGGCAGGGGTCCTCTACGGCATGGGGCGGACACCGATTTGCACCTGCGGCTACGTCAAGCTGTGGCACGGCATCGTGCAGAGCTCCGAGAATTCCCAGCATATCTCCGATTGGTACAGCTTCTCGCATATCATTCACGGCTTCCTGTTCTATGCGCTGGCGTGGTTCCTTTTCCCGCGCTCGCCGATCGGGCTCAGGCTGGCCTTTGCGGTGGTGATAGAGGGCGGCTGGGAGCTGCTCGAGAACAGCCCTTTCATCATCGATCGCTATCGCGCCGGCACGATCTCGCTCGACTATTATGGCGACAGCATTATCAATTCGGTGTCGGACACGCTGGCCATGGTGCTGGGGTTTGTCATGGCGCGAAGGCTACCTATATGGGTGATCGTAACCCTCGCCCTCATCTTCGAATTCGGTGTCGGCTATCTCATCCGGGACAATCTGACACTCAACGTGATCATGCTGCTGCATCCGTTCGAGTCCATTCGGCAGTGGCAAAGTGGAATTTAGTGACATGAGCACCTTCTCTCCCCGCGAAATCGTTTCGGAACTCGACCGCTTCATCATCGGCCAGAAAGACGCCAAGCGTGCCGTGGCGATTGCCTTGCGCAACCGCTGGCGCCGCCAGCAGCTCGAGGGCCAGATGCGCGAAGAGGTGATGCCGAAGAACATCCTAATGATCGGCCCGACCGGTGTCGGCAAGACCGAGATTTCTCGCCGCCTGGCGCGCCTTGCCGGTGCGCCTTTCGTCAAGGTCGAAGCCACCAAGTTTACGGAGGTCGGCTATGTCGGCCGCGATGTCGAGCAGATCATCCGCGATCTGGTCGAGATCGCCATCGGGCTGGTGCGCGAGAAGATGCGCGAGGACGTCGAGGCGCGTGCCCACATCAACGCAGAGGAAAGGGTGCTTGAAGCGCTCGTCGGCAAGACGGCGAGTCCGGCCACCCGTGACAGTTTCCGCAAGAAGCTGCGCGACGGCGAGCTTGACGACAAGGAGATCGAGATCGAAGTGGCCGATACCGGCAATGGCGGCATGCCCGGCTTCGAGATCCCCGGCATGCCGGGCGCCAATATCGGCGTGCTCAACATCAACGACATGCTGTCGAAAGCGATGGGCGGCAAGAAAACCAAGATGCGCAAGACGACCGTTAAAGAGTCCTACGGGCTGTTGATCAGCGACGAGTCCGACAAGTTGCTCGACCAGGACGAGGTGGTGCGCAGGGCACTCGAATCGACGGAGAATGACGGCATCGTCTTCCTCGACGAGATCGACAAGATCGCCTCGCGCGAAGGCGGCATCGGTGCCGGTGTTTCGCGCGAGGGCGTGCAGCGCGACCTGCTGCCGCTGGTCGAAGGCACCACGGTTGCGACCAAATACGGACCGGTGAAGACCGACCACATCCTGTTCATCGCTTCAGGTGCGTTCCACGTCGCCAAGCCATCCGACTTGCTGCCGGAATTGCAGGGCCGCCTGCCGATCCGTGTCGAGCTGCGGGCGCTGGAGAAGGACGATTTCGTCCGCATCCTCACCGAGACCGAAGCCAGCCTGATCAAGCAGTATATCGCACTGATGAAGACCGAGGGAGTCGACCTGGTCTTCACCGATGACGCGATCGACTCGTTGGCCGGCATCGCTGTTGACCTCAACGCCAGCGTCGAGAACATCGGCGCCAGGCGGCTGCAGACGGTGATGGAACGGGTGCTGGACGAGATCTCCTATGACGCACCGGACCGCAACGGCACCTCCGTGACCGTCGATGCCGCCTATGTGGAGAAGCATGTCGGCGACCTCTCCAGAAACACGGATTTGTCGCGTTTCATCCTGTAGGAGACGCTTCATCCTCAAAGAGGCCGGGGAATTGCTCCCGGTCTCCGCCAAATTCAGCCCGGCATTTCCGATGTGTGGCCAAATGGAAGCATCCGGCGAGCTTTCGTCCCGTCGGGTGCAGGCGTCTCTCGACTCCCGTTGGAGCATTACCTAGTTTGCCCGGCGACTATTTGGGCGGCGGCGCATGAAAAAACTGATCCTCGTCATTCTCGGGCTGACGCTGGCGGCAGCCATGTTCGCCGCGCAAGCGGCGACGATGGTGCCGCCCGGCAACCGCAACACCGAGCAGCCCGACATACCGGGCGCATCCAGCCGGCGCACCCAGGCGACCAACACCACCTTCCAGGCGAAATACCGCAAAGTCTTTGCGCTGCTCCAGAACGATGCCGAGCTGCGTGGCAAGATCATGCAGGCAGCCGCGGCCTATGGCATCGACCCGATGCATATCGTCGGCGCCATCGTCGGCGAGCACACCTATAATGTCGATGCCTACGACCGGCTGCAGACCTACTACGTCAAGGCGATCTCGTATCTGTCGAGCAAGCTCACCTTCGCCTATGAAGGCGAAGACATCACCGATTTCGTGCAGCGGCCGCAATTTGCCAAGTGCGCGGGCAAATCGGACAGTTACGAACTCTGGGAATGCCGCGAGCAGGTGTGGAACCGGTCGTTCCGCGGCAAGACCGTCAACGGCGAGAGCTTTCCCAACGACCGCTTCGGCGCGACTTTCTTCCAGCCCTATTATGCCGGCCAGACTTTTGGTCTTGGCCAGCTCAATCCGCTGACGGCCCTGCAAATGAGCGATCTCGTGCACAAGGTTTCCGGCCTGCCGGAGCTCGACGTCGGCGACCCGAACGCGGTCTACAAGACCATCATGGATCCTGACCTGACACTGCCTTATGTCGCGGCAACGATCCGGAAGTCGATCGACGCCTATAAAAGCATTGCCGGCTTCGACATCTCAGGCAATCCCGGCATCACGTCGACCCTCTACAATGTCGGCAATCCGGAACAGCGTGCCTATGCGCTGAAGGCGGAGAACGACAAGCGCCGCGCTGCGGGCGAGCCGGAAAAGCTGCCTGAGGAAAATTACTATGGCTGGCTGGTCAACGACAAATTGCCGGAGCTGAAGGCGCTGTTTTAGCAGTGAAGGTCTGCGGTGGAGCCTGCGCCAGGAAATCGCCTATCTGCTTGAACTCTGTGGCTTCGAACCCGTCGATCTTTTCAAGGGATCGCCCCCGGCTGGGGAACAGCTTTTGGGTCGCGCGCGCGATCTGATGGGCAGCAAGGGGCGGATATTGTTGAAAAAAGTCCGGCGCATCCCTAAGCGAACGCCGCCAGCAGAATCCCATTTCCTTTGTCAGATCTCTTGCGGAATCTGGATCCGCAATAGGTCTCCCTTCGGTTGCCCACTAAGAGAGGTAACGGGATGCATAAGCGTATGCGAAGTTGGGGCAAAGGAGTGCAGATGAGTGATCCGCTTAGGTCCATTGATCGGCCCGGTCTAGGGCGTGCAACGATGAGCTACCAGCCGGCCGAGAATGATTTGTTGAGCGAGGTGCTGCGCGATCTACGCCTTGCCCATGCGAGATATGGCCGCAGCGAGTTGACGGCGCCCTGGGGCATCGCCGTGCCGTTCAGGGAGGGCGTACGTTTTCATGCGATGCTCGAGGGTCATTGCTGGATACAAGCCAAGGGCTTGCCGCCGCTGCTGCTCGAAAACGGCGATGTGCTTCTTCTTCCCCACGGAACAGAGCACACTATGTCCGATCGGCCAAAACGGCGAACCTTGCCGCTCGCCGATGTCAAACCCGCGTTGATCGGGAACGGAACTTACGAGTTGAAGTCTGGCGGCGGCGGCGCGCGATCGTTGATCGCATGCTGTACGATCGGCTTTGAGGGCCCGACAGCAAATCCGCTGCTGGAACTGCTACCTTCTGTGATGCACATCCGGCATGCCGAGCATGGCGATACTGACCTACCAAGCCTCATTGCGATGATGGCGCGCGAGGCTGAAGCGCAAAGAATCGGCTCTGCAACGATAATGGCGCGCCTCGCCGATATTGTCATGACGCAAGTAATCAGAACCTGGGTCGAGACATGTTCGGACGACCTGACTGGTTGGCTGGCGGCCGTGCAGGATCCACAAATCGGGTCGGCGCTTGCAAGAATCCATCGCTCCCCTGGGGAAGACTGGCCAGTCGATCGCCTGGCTGCATTGTCCGGGCTGTCGCGATCGAGGTTCTCGCAGCGGTTCAAGAGCCTGTTGTCGGTATCCCCCGCCCGCTATCTCCTGCAATGGAGGCTTCGGCTGGCGGCATCCTGGTTGCGTAACGGATATATGTCGCAGTCACAGATCGCATCGGAGTTGGGATATGACTCCGATGCGTCCTTCAGCAGGGCGTTCAAACGCTTCATGGGTGTCTCACCCGGCGCTATCCGAGATTCAGGGCTGCGTGTGAGCGGAACAGAGTCCTGATCGGGTTCATGCGAGGCTGTTTCGACCAGCCGCAGATACGCTCCTGTTGCGACCGCGTGTAATACGGAAAATACGCGCGACAAACGGTCAAATATTCAGTCGTTTCTGCCATAGCAACGCCATACCAGCATCTGCCAATTTCAATGGCCGCAACCACTTCGGTCGGCCGTTCCGGCAGGAGTACCACATGGCGCTGACGTCGCCTGATCTTCCTCGACCAACCGCTGGCGAAGACACGCCCTATTGCGTTATCGCTAAGCATCGCGCCACTCCCGGCCAAGGCTCCGCGCTTGTCGCACGTATGCTTAAAGATCTCCAAGCGACGAGATCGGAAGCCAGCTGTCTTCAATTCCACATCCATCGAGATCGGACCGACCCCGATCTCATCGTTATCTACGAGGTCTGGCGCAGTATCGATGCACTCAAGAGCCACTTCGGCAAAGCCTATGTCCAGAGCTTCGTCGTAGATGCTGGTGAGCTCGAACCGGGCGACATGGAGACGCAGTGGCTGGAGATGCTGAGTCCGTATGCCAGCGGCAGAGATCCAGGATGAACGGTGACGAGCAGCCTCTTTCGAATCAGCGTGTCGTGATCGTCGGCGGGACAAGCGGCATGGGCATGGGCGCGGCCCGCGCAGCCTCTCAAGCAGGCGCCGAGGTCATTGCGCTCGGGCGGCGCCCTTCAGCGAGAATGGCTGTAGAGGAAAGCGTCCACGGTTCGATCACGTTCCAGTCGCTGGACATGACCGATGATACAGCGGTCGAGCAAATGTTCGAAACACTAGGGACGCTCGACCACCTTCTTATCACCGCGACCCCGCCGAGTCCGGGAGGTCCCTTCCTCTCCCAGACGATGGCCGACGCGCGGGCCGTTCTGCACGGCAAGCTCTTGGGCAGTTGGTCTTGCGCGCGGCACGCAGCGCCTAGGATGCCGAAAGGTGGTTCGATCACATTCACGACCGGTGGCTTGGTGACCAAGCCTCGCATGGGCGCATCGATGATGATGGTCGCCTTTGCTGGTCTGGAGGCGCTGACGCGAGCCCTTGCGCTCGAACTCGGTCCGATCCGCGTCAACACAATCCGACCGGGCGTCATAGACAGCGAAATGTGGGCCGGCATGCCGCAGGCGAAGCGCGCGGCGTTTTTCGCGCTGGTGCGTCAGCGCTTCCCGGCAGGACGCGTCGGAAAAGTCGACGATATCGGCAAGGCCGCACTTTTCCTGATGACCAATGACTTTGTGACCGGCGCCGTTATCGAAGTTTCCGGTGGTGAAACGCTGGTCAGCATCGAATGACGGAGAGGTATGAGATGAGTATCCACGAGTTCACCCGACAAAATTCGCAACGATTGCCCCAACTGAGCGTCATAGCAATTCCTGGGCGAGCGATGAGCTGGAGATAAAGTATGATCAAGACACTACACGTTGCCCTATTCGTCGTTGCGTTCGCCCTCCCCATTCCTTTCGGCGCATTGGCTCAAGGCAGCTCGGCTGCAGCCGAGCCCCCGACCCAGTCGGAGTTGCCGAATTGGCTTCGCCGTGGATTGCCGGGCCCGGGGCATGAGGTCCTGGCGCCAATGATCGGCACCTGGCGCGTCCAGATGAGCTTCTACGGCACGCTCGGCCGTAGCCCCGATCAGCCGCCGCTCGTGACGGACGATCTCATTAGCCATCGTCAGTGGTTGGCGGGCGGCCGTTACATCGAAGACATAATGGAGGGAACGCTGGATGGAGCGCCGGTCTGGCGCAAAGGATGGCTCGGCTACAGCATCATGGACGGACGTTACGAGTGGGTCACGATCGATCCTGTCAACACAACCATGATGTATTTTAAAGGCGTCCCTAATTCGGGGGATCAAAGGCCGATCGGCATGTCCGGCACCTTTACCGACCAGGGCGTGGCGGGCGAAGAAACAGTCGGCAAGCAGGTCGGCATGCGCACTGTAATCAAAATCGAGAACAACGATCGCCACATCATTGAGCTCTATTTCACGCGTCCCGGACAGCAAGAAACACTGGCAACGCGCGCCGTCTATACGCGACTGAAGGCGTGAGCGATCGCTCAAGGGTGGCTCGGACGTTGTAAGCAGCTTGCGCGGGTTCCATCGCTCGGCCGGGATATGCCGGGAAGGTCGAGTTCAGCTCCGACGATCTCAAAGCGTCCAGTTCGGCGCCTGGAACTGCTTTGAAAGACGACCGGACGCTGAGCGCCCGACAAGTCAGAGATCGGACCTGAACGGAGCGCGTTCTCGGAGCTGAGATGAGGATCAGTCCAGCGAACATTGCCCCGAGCAGGCACACCTCTCCGACTTCTGCGCCGATCGCGGTGGAGAGACCGGCCATCGCTAGCTCCTCTATCAACTCGCTCAGCCGGACGACAGGCTCGGCAGTCGAAGCAGGCTGGTTCTATCGACGGCGGCCGCCTTGCCACGGCCTGCCAATGCGGGATCGATTCCGGCATCGCGTAGCTGGCGGTCGCTAAGTTGAGCCAGCTCACGCCGTTGGGCTGCGGCCCTAAGGGATCGGGCGATGACCAGGTGCATAACACGGAGAACACACTGGACTGGAGGCGTCATGATAGCCTCTTTTCACAGAGCCCCGGCCGTATACGGGCAGGGCGGCGGGCTGTGGTCAGCCCGTCTACTGAGGAGAGAGGGTCGCGCTGCGCGGTTGCGCAAAGATTTCAGAAGGAGGAAATTCGGTTACATCTGAAACTCGGTTGGCTGGAAGGGGTCGTCTCGGCCGTGACGGCAAGCGCTTAGCTGACATCTGGGATCGAGATCGGATCATTCGCCTCATGGCAACCTTTCGGCGCAAAGTCGCGCGAACGACCCCGTTCCAACCCTCATGAGACGTTTCCATCGCGGGCAGGAACGACCGCTCAGGGTCGTCTCCCGCCATCAGGTGCAGGATTGTCACCACCAGAACGGCAAGCGCTCCGCAAGTTCTTTCAAATGGCTCTGGAACCCGCGCTGGCTCATGTCGCCAGCAGCGACTTCAGCTTGATCGTTTGCGAGCCTAGCGCTTCCGGCGCCGGCTTTGCCCTTTTCGCGATCAGCATCTCGGCCAGCCTTATGTCGCGGGCGACCGCGTTGCCGGGGCCGATGCCACTTGCCGCAACCAGCCTGCCGTCCTCGGCGAGATGGAACAGGATGAAGGCGCCGTCGCCGAGCTCGCGACGCACAATGCTGCGGCCTTCGTCCGACAGGCCGGCGATCTGCAAGGTCAGGCCGTACTGATCCGACCAGAACCATGGCACCGCCGCGTGGGCCTCGCCGGCGCCAAGCATGTTCCTGGCCGCAAGCGCGCCCTGCTCCTGCGCATTGCGCCAGGCTTCCAGCCGCACTCGCCGGCCGCCATAGATGGCGAGCGGAAACGAGCAGCAATCGCCGGCGGCAAAGATGTCGGGGTCGCTGGTGCGAAGCTCGGCGTCGACGGCGATACCATTGTCAATCGTCAGCCCTGCCTCCGCGGCAAGTCCGGTCACCGGCACGGCGCCGATGCCGATCACGGCAAGATCGGCGACAATGTCGTGTCCACCGGCAAGCACGATGCGCACTTCGGCGCCGTCATCGGCAATGGCGTCGATGCCCTCGCCGCACAGGATTTTTACGCCTTCGGCTTCATGCGCCTGATGGATAACCTGCGCGATCTCGGCCGGCACGCCGCGCATCAGAATGCGCGGCTGCGCCTCGATAACGGCAACAGTGGCGCCGAGCCTGCGTGCCGCCGTGGCGAGCTCGAGCCCGATGAAGCCGCCGCCGATGATGGCGACGCGATTTCCGGCGCTGAGATGAGCGCGAATGGCCAGTGCGTCGTTGAAGGTCCGCAGATAGACGCAGCGCCCGCCAAGGCCCGGAATCGGCAGCTTGCGCGGCAGCGACCCTGTCGCCAGCAGGAGCTTGTCGTAGGCCAGGACCGAGCCGTCCGACAGGCGCACGACATGCGCCACGCGGTCGATCGCCATCGCCTGAACCGAATGGATATGCCTGATCGATCTTTCGGCCAGGACCGCCTCACTGGCGATCGCCTTGATCAGGGGCGCGTCGGCGACCATCGCGTCTTTCGACAGCGGTGGCCGCTCATAGGGCAGATGCGGCTCGTCGCCGACCAACGTCACCGGGCCATCATAGCCGAGCTCGCGCAGCGCAAGGGCGGCGCGCCCGCCGCATTCGCCGGCGCCAATGATGACCATTCCCTTCGTCATCATCAACCGATCCGGACAAGGACTTTGCCGGCGTCGACTTTGACCGGATAGGTCCTGAGATCGACGCAGACCGGCGCGCCCCTGGCAGCCCCAGTCTTGTAATTGAAGCGGCCATTATGCTTCGGGCATTCGATGATATCGTCCATCACCAGCCCGTCGGCCAGATGCACCTTCTCATGCGTGCAAAGCCCGTCGGTGGCGAAATACCCGTCCTCGGGGCTGCGGTAGATGGCGAAGGTGCGACCGCCATGGTCGAACCGCATCACATCCTCCTCGTCGATGTCCTCGGCGTCACAAGCCTCGACCCAGTCGCTCATTTGCGCCTTCCCCGATTCTTGGTGCCCCGGCGTAGGCTTGTCATTCAGCAGCCACCGCAACAGCAGCGTTATCGTTGTGGAAATCCTCGCGATAGGGCCTCGCCGTCGGCGGCAGTTCGCGCTTGATGAAATAATCCTCATTGCGCAGCTGGCGCAGGAAAGCCGGTATCATCTCGCGATAGCCGGCCAGGATGGACGGCGTCGGCGCCGGCAGATCGTGCTTGATCAGCTCATGCAGCCTGGGCAGCGCATGGTAGGGCACCATGGGGAACATGTGATGCTCGACGTGGTAGTTCATGTTCCAGTAGATGAAGCGGCTTATCGGGTTCATGTAGACGGTGCGGCTGTTCAGCCGGTGATCGGTGACGTTTTCAGCCAGGCCGCCATGCTGCAGCAGGCCGACCATGACATGATGCCAGGCACCGTAAAGCCTGGGCAGCCCGACCATCATCAGCGGCAGGAACGAGCCGGTAAGAAGCGCCAGCGCGACCGTCGCGGCATAGATCGCCGTCCAGATGCGAGCAATGCGGATTGCCTTCGGCTGCTCCTGGTCGGGAATGAAGGTTCTTTCGGCCGGACTGATGATGCCGGCCGCATTGCGCAGCATGTCGCTCATCGCATGCCAGGCATCGAGAATGCCGACGAAATTGAGCACGACGCGCAGCAGATCGGGCGGGCGCATGACCGAGATCTCCGGATCGCGGCCGACGATGATGGTATCGGTATGGTGGCGCGTATGGCTCCAGCGCCAGGTCACCGGGTTGCGCATGATCATGAAGCAGGCGATCTGATAGACCACGTCGTTCATCCACTGCGTCCGGAAGGCGGTGCCGTGGCCACATTCGTGCCAGCGTGAATCGGTGGAGGAACCGTAGAGGACGCCGTAGACGAAGAAGAACGGCACGCACCACCAGCTGCCCCAGAACAAGGCGGCGCCCGCGCCGCTGAGGATCATGGCGCCGAGCCAGATGATGGTATCGCGGATCGCCGGGCCGTCGGAGCGCTGCATCAGCTCCTTCATCTGCTTGCGCGGCACGTCGGTGTGATACCACTCGGCCGCCGCCAGCCCGCTCTCGACGGCAAGCTTCGCGTCGCGGCCGACCAGGCTGTAGTCGCGTTGGGACGCTGCTGCTGAGGTTGTGTTCCCGGTTTGGAGTCCAATATCCACCATGGCGGAGGCCTCGATCATATTCGGTCAGTGTTCAAAATAACGCCGAGCGCTGATAGACTCAATATCACAAAGATAGTTTCTATCATTTTCCATCAGAATGGTTTAAAAGAGTCGGATAGTTGGAGCGAGGCAGCGATGGCGAAACGGCCGACGATCACCGACCTGGCACGCATTTCGGGGGTCAGCGTTGCCACCGTCGACCGGGTGCTGAACAACCGCTTGCCGGTGCGCGAGGAAACCGCGCGCCGCGTCTATGACGCCGCGACCAGCATCGGCTATCACGCGGCCGGATTGATCAAGCAGCGGATGCGCCATGAATTGCCGGAGTATCGCCTCGGATTTCTGCTGTTGCGGCGGGAAGACGTCTTCTACAGCGAATTTGCCCGCGAACTTGAACTGGCAGTATCGCAGTCGCCGCGCTTTCGAGGCGTGGCGACCATCGACTTCGCCGATTCGCTGGCGCCGGATGAGATCGTCGAGCGGATGCGCAAGCTGGCCGCCAAATCCAGGGCCGTCGCCTTGGTCGGGCCTGATCACCCGACGCTGACGGTGGCCGTCGAGGCGCTCAAAGCCAACGGCGTACCGGTGTTCTCCCTG
Organism: Mesorhizobium sp. M1423; assembly: GCF_040317575.1. Lineage (NCBI taxonomy): Bacteria > Pseudomonadati > Pseudomonadota > Alphaproteobacteria > Hyphomicrobiales > Phyllobacteriaceae > Mesorhizobium > Mesorhizobium sp. M1423. The sequence goes on along the minus strand of NZ_JAMYKU010000025.1, from coordinate 8,227 downwards.
CTTTCCGACTTTGCGTCCGGCATTCGCGAGGGCTATGTCGGCCTCGACAATCGCAAGGTTGGCCGCACCGCTGCCTGGATGATCTCGAAGGCCGCGAAGAGACCTGGCAAGGTCGCCCTCTTCGTCGGCAGCCATCGCTTCCACGGCCACGAGCTTCGCGAGATCGGTTTTCGCTCCTTTTTTCGCGAGCAAGCGCCGGAATTCACTCTCCTTGAGACGTTGGTCAATCTGGAAGCGAACCAGATCACGCATGATGCAATGATCGAGCTTCTGGCCCGCCACCCCGATCTTGCCGGCTGCTATGTCGCCGGTGGCGGCATGGAAGGCGCGATCTCGGCGCTGAGGGAGGCAAAGCCGGCAGAGATGCCAGCGGTCGTCTGCAACGAGATCACGCCTGACTCCCGCGCGGCGCTGGCGGATAATTTCCTGACGATGGTGATCTCGACGCCTCTGGCAGCGCTTTGCCGCGAGCTTGTCGGGCTGATGGCGCATGCCATCGAGACCGGCGCCGCGAATGCGCCGGGTCAGACCTTTCTGCCCTTCGACGTTTATCTGCCGGAAAACATCTGACGTCGCGGTCATTGGCGGCAGACATGATGTAATCTATCAGAACGCTTTCAGGCCTGGCTTGCCTGAGCGTTCGTCTAAAAGAGCTCGAAATGCCGAAAATCCATTCCTCATGGCGAAATCTCGCTTGACGCCCACGCGAAATGGAATAAATATTTCACCAACTGAGCATTTTGGTTCTTTCGTTCCGGAAGATCTGTTTCAGGCAAATGCCTTCCGGAACTAAAATGGCAATCGGGAGAGAATTCCCTGCGAGATCGGGGATTCCGGGTAGATCGGTGCAGCCGGACACCAATGTGGAGGAGAAATAAAATGAAAAAACTGCTTTTGGGCGTCGCGTTCGCGGCGCTAATGAGTTCGTCCGCCTTTGCTGCCAAGATCGGCGTGTCGATGGCGTTGTTCGACGACAATTTTCTCACCGTGCTGCGCAACGGCATGATCGAGCAGGCCAAGGGCATGGACGGCGTCGAGCTGCAGGTGGAGGACGCGCAGAACGACGTTGCCAAGCAGCTCGACCAGATCAAGAACTTCGCCGCCTCGGGCGTCGACGCAATCATCGTCAACCCGGTCGACACCTCGGCCACCCAGGCGATGTCGGACGCAGCCGCCGCTGCCAAAATTCCGCTGGTCTATGTCAATCGCGAGCCGGTCAACGTCGACACGCTGCCGGAAAACCAGGCTTTCGTCGCCTCGAACGAAGCCGATTCTGGCACGCTCGAGACCAAGGAGGTCTGCCGCCTGTTCAAGGAAGCCGGCAAGAAAGAGGCCAATGTCTATGTGATCATGGGCGAGCTGTCGAACCAGGCCGCGGTGCAGCGCACCAAGGACATCGATGATGTGATTGCCACGCCGGATTGCAGCTTCATCAAGATCATCGACAAGCAGACGTCGAACTGGAAGCGCGAAGAAGCGCAGAACCTGATGACCAACTGGCTGTCGACCGGCAAGTCGTTCGACGGCGTCATCGCCAACAATGACGAGAGCGCCATCGGCGCTATCCAGGCGATGAAGGCCGCCAATATCGACATGAAGTCGGTTGTCGTCGGCGGCGTCGACGCTACCCAGGACGCGCTAGCGGCGATGCAGGCGGGCGACCTCGATGCGACGGTGTTCCAGGACGCAGCCGGCCAGGGCGCTGGCGCGCTTGATGCTGCGCTCAAGCTGGCGAAGGGCGAGAAGGTCGAGCACAAGGTCTACATCCCGTTCCAGCTGGTCACGCCGGCAAATATCGACAAGTTCCTGAAGAAGAACTGAGGCGGACCTGTCCGATACGGAGCGGCGCGCCAAAGTAAAACAGCGCCGCTCCGCTTTTTCCCTCTCGGCCTGAACAGCGCCGAGTGGAGACCGTGGCTGACGGAGGAAGCACGATTGGCACAGACATCTCACGGCGTCGGCGGGCTCAGCTATGATGCGAAGCGGCGCGCATGGCCGGCCGAATTCAACGTCTTCCTGGCGCTCGTCATCCTGGTCGGCGCTTTCGAACTGATCGGCCGGGTTTTCCTTGGCGACAGCTTCCTGTTCAATACCCGCGACAATATCGACGCGATCTTCAACGAGGCGCGCCTGCAGATCATTATCCTGCAGGTGTCGATCGTCGGCATCATTGCCATCGGCGTCACGCAGGTGATCATTACCGGCGGCATCGACCTGTCCTCGGGTTCGATCGTCGGCGCCACGGCGATGATAGCCATGAGCTTCGCCCAGGTGGCGACGGTCAACGGCAACCCGAACCCCAAGGCGATGTTCATTGCCCAAGGCTGGACCGACCTGCCGGTGATCGTGCCGGTGCTCGTCGCAATCGGCTGCGGCCTGCTGGCCGGCCTGGTCAACGGTGCCTTGATCGCCTACACGCGCATCCCGCCGTTCATCGCCACGCTCGGCATGATGGTCACCGCGCGCGGCATCGCCAAATGGTGGTCGAAGGGGCAGCCGATCTCGTTTCCAACCGAGAGTTTCGCCGCCATCGGCAAGGGGCTGATGCCGGTCATCATTTTCATTTCGCTGGCGGTGCTGTTCCAGCTGATCCTGAGCTACACCAAATATGGCAAGCACTGTTATGCAATCGGCTCCAATGAGGATGCCGCGCGCATGTCCGGCATCAATATCGCCAACCACAAGATCCTCGTCTACGTCATTGCCGGCATCCTTGCCGCGCTCGCCGCCGTGGTGTTGAGTTCCAAGAATCTCACCGCCCAGGCCGGCATGGGTGTGATGTATGAGCTCGATGCGATCGCCATGGCGGTCATCGGTGGCGTGTCGCTGTCGGGAGGCCGCGGCTCGATCATCGGGACGGTGATCGGCTCGCTGATTTTTGGCGTCATCATCTCCGGCTTCACCTTTCTGCGCCTCGACGCCTATTATCAAGAGATGGTCAAGGGCGTGATCATCGTCGGCGCAGTCGTTCTCGACCAATGGCGCCAACGCCTGCGGGCAATGAGGGCTTGATCATGTCGGACATCGTCCTGAAAACCGAAAACCTGACCAAGTATTATGGCGGCGTCCATGCGCTGGAGAGCGCCAACTTCGAACTGCGCAAGGGCGAGCATGTCGCCATCATGGGCGACAATGGCGCCGGCAAATCGACTTTCGTACGACAGATCACCGGGGTCGAGCAGCGAACCAACGGCAAGATGTGGTTCGACGGCAAGGAAGTGAATTTTGCCGGCCCTATCGAAGCGCGCGAGGCGGGCATCGAGACGGTGTTCCAGAATCTGGCGCTCGCCGACGATCTCGACGTGCCGTCGAACCTGTTCCTCGGCCGCGAGAGGGTGCTTTTCAATCTCGGGCCCTTCTCGATCCTCGATCGCAAGTTCATGCGCAAGGCGACCGAGGCGGCGTTGGTCCGCACCGCCGTCAAGATCCCCAACCTTTCCAACACCATCCGGCACATGTCGGGCGGCCAGCGCCAGTGCGTGGCGATCGCCAGAACCGCGACCTTTGCTTCCAAGCTCATCATCATGGACGAGCCGACGGCAGCACTCGGCGTGCAGGAGACGATGCAGGTCGAAAACATCATCCGCACGCTGAAGGAAAACGGAGAACCGCTGATCCTGATCTCTCACAATATGCGCCAGGTGTTCGACCTGGTCGACCGTATCGTCGTTTTCCGGCGCGGCCGCATCGTCGCCAATCTGCGCAAGCAGGACACCGACGGCAACGATATCGTCTCCTATATCACCGGCGCCAAGACCGGGCAGGCGGAACTTGCGGCCTAAGGGCCAACGCCGCGTCACAGGCGCTGACACGCCTTCCCTTCCGAACCATCCTCAAAGGAAAATTCTTCATGCCTCTTCGCTTTGCTCTTCTCGGTGCCGGCCGTATCGGCAAGGTCCACGCCCGCGCGGTCGGCTCCAATCCGCAGGCCAGGCTGGTCGCGGTAGCCGACGCCTTCGAAAAGGCGGCGACCGATCTGGCCTCTGCCTATGGCGCCGAAGTGCGCAGCATCGATGCCATTGAAACTGCCAGGGATATCGATGCGGTCGTCATCTGCACGCCGACCGACACCCATGCCGATCTGATCGAACGCTTCGCCAAAGCGGGCAAGGCGATCTTCTGCGAGAAGCCGATCGACCTCGACGCCGGCAGGGTGGAACAATGCCTGGCCGTCGTCGACAAGGCCGGCGCGACCCTGATGGTCGGCTTCAACCGCCGCTTCGATCCGCATTTTGCCGCCGTGCGCAAGGCGATCGACGACGGTGCGATTGGCACGGTCGAAATGGTGACCATCACCTCGCGCGATCCCGGTCCGCCGCCGCTCGACTATATCGGCCGCTCGGGCGGCATCTTCCGCGACATGACCATCCATGATTTCGACATGGCGCGCTTCCTGCTCGGCGAGGAGCCGGTGGCGGTCAGCGCGCACGCTTCGGTCCTGGTCGACAAAAAGATCGGCGAGGCCGGCGACTTCGACAGCGTCAGCGTCATCCTCGAAACCGCCTCCGGCAAGCAATGCGTCATCTCCAACTCGCGCCGCGCCACCTATGGCTACGACCAGCGCATCGAGGTGCATGGCTCGAAAGGCATGATTGCGGCCGAGAACCAGCGGCCGGTGTCGATCGAACTGGCAAATGAGAAAGGATATACGCGGCCGCCGCTGCACGATTTCTTCATGACCCGTTATCTCGACGCCTATGCCAACGAGATCGCTGCCTTCATCGCGGCAGCGACGTCAGGCAAGAAGGCGGCGCCGAGCGGCAAGGACGGGCTGGTGGCGCTCAGGCTGGCAGATGCGGCGCTGAAATCGGCCAAGGAAGGCAAGACCGTCCGCCTCGATAAAACAATCTGACTATCAAGCACAGGAGCAAGGCGATGAACGGTTCAGCCGGTCGCAATTCCGAAACACGCGCCATCGTCACCGGCGGCGCGCAAGGCATCGGCTTCGCCGTCGCCGAGGCGCTGGCCGATGAGGGCTGCCGGGCGCTTGCGCTGATCGGCCGCTCGCAGGAGAAAGGCGACAAGGCTGTCGCCGCTCTCAAGCGGGCAGGCGTCGATGCCATCTTCATCAGCGCCGACGTCTCAAAAGTGGCCGACTGCAAGCGTGCGGTCGAAACGGCGATTGGCCATTTCGGCACCGTCAACGCGCTGGTCAACGCCGCCGCCACCTCGGCTCGCGGCTCACTGGTCGAGACCTCAGAGGATCTATTCGACCAGATATTCCAGACCAATGTGCGCGGTCCGTTTTTCTTGATGCAGGGAGTGGTGGCGCATTTGCTGGCGCGCCAGGCACCGGGCTCGATCGTCAACGTGCTGTCGATGTCGGCGCATTGCGGCCAGTCGTTCCTGGCGCCCTATTCATCGAGCAAGGGCGCGCTGGCGACACTGACCAAGAATGTCGCCAATGCCTATCGCGGCAATCGCATCCGCTGCAACGCGGTGCTGCCCGGCTGGATGGACACCGAGGGCGAGGCGATCGTGCAGAAGAAATGGCATGACGCGCCGGACGACTGGCTGGAGAAGGCCGAGGCCGCGCAGCCGATGGGCCAATTGGTGAAGCCGGCGCAACTTGCCCGATTGATCAGCTATATGATCAGCCCGCAGTCCGGCGTCATGACCGGGTCGCTTGTCGACTACGACCAGAGCATCGCGGGGGCGTCACCGGAGTAGGATCAGCCGTGTAGCCTTGCGTCAGAAGCAGTTTGCCATGAGTGGCCGAGATGCCCCAAAATATCAAAGCCGGCATGATCGGTTCCGATCGAACTCGCCCAGGCACCCGGGCTCTGAAACCCTCTCCTTCCCTGTTGCCGCCGTGTCGCCATTCCCATATAGTCAAGATAGTCAGAATGGTCATGGGAGGCCGAAATGCCGTCTGCGCCCAGAGAGGATACTAACTGGACGGTCGCCGGGGCAAAGGCCCGGCTCTCGGAGGTTATCGAGCGCGCGCAGTCTTCGCCGCAGACGATCACCAGAAACGGCAAACCAAGCGTGGTTGTCGTCTCGGCCGAGGAATGGCAGCGGAAGACCGCGCGCAAGGGTACGCTTGCGGAGTTCCTGCTGGAGTCGCCGCTGCGCGGCGCCGATCTCAACCTTGAGCGCCAGCGCGACGAACCGCGTGATCTGCCGCTGTGAGGCTTCTGCTCGATACGAATGTCCTGTCCGAGGTGACAAGGCCGGCGCCGGATGCGCGCGTTCTGGACTGGCTGGACAGGCTTGATGAGGACCGCTCATTCATTAGCGTCGTGTCGATCGCGGAGATCCGGCGCGGCGTCGCCCTCATGGACGAGGGCCGGAAGCGCGAGGCACTGGCCGAATGGCTCGCGCGGGACCTGCCGCAGCGCTTCGAGCAGAGAGTTCTTCCGGTGGACGAACCGGTTGCCTTGGCGTGGGGCGACCTGATGGGCCTTGCGAAGCGCCGCGGTCGCGGTCTGTCATCGATGGACGGCCTGATTGCAGCCACGGCGATTGCGCAGGAACTCACCTTGGCAACGCGTAACGCGAAGGATTTCGAAGACTTCGGAATTGAACTCGTCGATCCCTGGACTGCATGAACCGCTCGGCGCTGCATGGTGGGCCACTACACGCAGCTGCCCCTACACTACGTCAGTAGCATCATCAGACACGTGACAAGCGCCTCGGCTTCGGCTATAGGGCGTGCATGATCAACCCGACCGCCTCGTTTTGGTATTTTAGCAGCTCGCTGGCGGCGGGAGGATTGCGCTCGATCTGAAGATTGCAGCAGCAAGATCCGAACAGCCGCCAGACCTGGCGGCTTTTTTGTTTCAGCCGGCAGGTCTCCCAATCAGGAGCAGAAAGCCGTGTTGACCACCACAGACGATCTTCGGGTCAAGGAAATAAGGGAATTGAGTACGCCGGACGAGGTGATGCGGGAGATACCGCGCACACTGACGGCGACGCGGACCGTTGCCGCGTCACGCAATGCTATCCATGCCGTGCTGACCGGCACCGACGACCGGCTGGTGGTCGTCGTCGGCCCCTGTTCGATCCACGACCCGGCCGCTGCCGTAGACTATGCCAGCCGCTTGGCATCGCTGCGAGAGAGCCTGTCGGACCGGCTGGAGATCGTGATGCGGGTGTATTTCGAGAAGCCGCGCACGACGGTCGGCTGGAAGGGCCTGATCAACGATCCCGACCTGGACGGCAGCTTCAACATCGACAAGGGGCTGCGGATGGCCCGCAACGTGCTCGCCGCCGTCAACAATCTCGGCCTGCCGGCGGCGACCGAATTCCTCGACATGGCCACCCCGCAATATATCGCCGACCTCGTCGCCTGGGGCGCGATCGGCGCGCGCACGACCGAGAGCCAGATCCATCGCGAACTGGCATCGGGCCTGTCCTGCCCGGTCGGCTTCAAGAACGGCACTGACGGCAATCTGCGGATCGCCGCCGAGGCGGTGAAATCGGCCGCCCAACCGCATCATTTCATGGCGGTGACGAAGGGCGGACGCAGCGCCATCGCGACGACCACCGGCAACGAGGACTGCCACGTCATCCTGCGCGGCGGCATTCAGCCCAATTATGACGCAACAAGCGTCGCGGCTGCCTGCGCGGAACTCGGCCGGATCGGCGTGGCGCCGCGGCTGATGATCGATGTCAGCCACGCCAACAGCAGCAAGAAGCCGGAAAACCAGCCAGGGGTGGCGGCCGACGTGGCTGGCCAGGTCGCGGCAGGCGACGAGCGCATCATCGGCGTCATGATCGAGAGCAACCTTGTCGCCGGCCGGCAGGACGTCATGCCGGGCAAGCCGCTCGTCTATGGCCAGAGCATCACCGATGGCTGCATCGACTGGGCAGCCACCGAGACGGTGCTTTACGGCCTTGCCGACGCGGTCGAGCGGCGCCGGTCGGCGCGCCGAAGCATGATATCAAGCCGTTCAGGCGCCGCCTGAGCACTTCTCCTTCTCCCCTTGTGGGAGAAGGTGGATCGGCGCGCAGCGCCGAGCCGGATGAGGGGCGCTGGAAGAAACTCGGCGTAAAAATATTTAGGCATTTCAAGCGTTTATTTCTTCGCTGTAGCGATCCGTCCAACACCCTCATCCGACCGAGCTTCGCTCGGCCACCTTCTCCCTCAAGGAGGCCTTTGCACAGAATCGGATTGGTGATTCTGTGGCGTGGTCGCTACGGGAGATTCGCGGATGGTTGATCGTGTGCTTGGTCAATTGAGCTTGGCGGACGGCCTTGCGGTGTCGGATGAGACGATCTTCGA
>NZ_JAMYKU010000024.1:0-109395 GCF_040317575.1 Mesorhizobium sp. M1423 | reverse complement strand
GCGAGGAGGTCGCGTCGACCTTAATCAAGACGCTTCGGTGCGAGTGGATCCACGGCTTCATCGCCGACTTCTTCAACACTATCGGCCGGAAGCGGAGATCCGCTTTCGGGATGATTGGGCCAAAAAGCTGACCTTCGCGTCCAGCATAGCGTGGGCTGGTTTGCGCCACTTGCGGACCTTTGCCAATGATGCCGCGAAGGTCGCGTCTCGGACCCGTTGCTGCCCTTCGGTCACAGCTTGGGGCATATCAAAGGTGTGAACACGACAGACAAGCCAGTCGCGGAAATTGGCAACCGGGATGTCTGAACCGAAGGCGCTACCCCAGCCGGCGAACCGCTCGGTATTCGCGCGAGACGCTGAAAAAACAGCTGTGACCACGAACGCGGCCGGCTGCTGCGGCTGAAGGGACGAGGCGTCGCGATCTGCGGCCCCCTCAGCCGGTCGACTTCTTGAAGTTGGCGAGGGCCTTGTCCCAGTTCACCACGCGCCACCATTCCTTGAGGTAGTCGGCGCGGCGGTTCTGATACTTGAGATAATAGGCGTGTTCCCAGACGTCGACGCCAATCACCGGACGCGCCCCTAGCTCGAGCGGCGTGTCCTGGTTGGCTGTGCTGACGATGTCGAGCTTCTTGTCCTTGTTCACGACAAGCCATACCCAGCCGGAGCCAAAGCGGCCAAGGCCAACCGCCGTGAGCTTTTCGGTCAGGCCCGCATAGCTGCCGAAGGTGCTGCTTATGGCGGCGTTGAGGTCGCCACCGGGCTGGTTGGGGCCCCCGGGAGTCATCAGCTCCCAGAAGTGAGTGTGATTCCAATGTCCCCCAAGATTGTTGCGCACGCCTTCCGGGACCTTGCCCAGATCTGCCAGAATAGCCTCCATCGGCGTGCTGGCGAGCTCGGGCCAAAGCGGCACGAGTTGATTGCAGGCATTCACATAAGCGGCGTGATGGCGGTCGTGATGGATCATCATCGTGGTCGCGTCGATGTGCGGCTCTAATGCGTTGTTCGCGTAGCCGAGCGGTGGGAGCTTGAAGGGTTGGGTCTCCTGCGCAAAGGCCGCGGCGCCCAACAGGGTTGTGTTGGCTGCCGCGGCCGATGCTCCTGCGAGAAATAGAAGACTCTGACGCCTGTTCATGGTGTAGCTCCGGGTGAAAGTGGAACGCCAATGCTGCATGCTGTTCGTTTACGAGGTGTCGCGACTCCAAGCATCGCTTCGCGAAATTCCCTGAGGGTTAGCCATTGTTCCGATCAGTGTTGAACGAGATAGGTTTCAATCCTGCCGACACCTGCCAGTTCTACATTACAGCGCGGTTCGAGCTTCCAGGAGGTGTGCAGGGCCTGCTTGGTTGCCTCCGAAATCTGCATGCGGTCGGCCACGCCCTGGGACTCGAGCCGGCTTGCAATATTCACGGTTTCGCCCCAGACGTCGTAGACGAACCGATGCCGGCCGATCAGGCCCGCGATCACCGGTCCCGTGTGCACGCCAATGCGGATCCGAAAACCATCGTTGCCCCACGCTAAGGGCTTCAACGCGTCCAGCATGGATTTCCCCAGTGCCACGATCCTGTCGGCATGGTCAGCTGCCGGTTCCGGAACACCGCCCGCAGCCATATAGGCGTCTCCGATGGTCTTGATTTTCTCCACGGCATGCTTCTCCGCCAAGACGTCGAACGTGCTGAATAGCCCGTCGAGGCGTTTGATCAGGTCCGACGGCGGCAACCTTGCCGCTATGCTCGAGAAACCGACAATATCGGCAAAAAGAATGGTCACTTCATCGAACCGGTCGGCAATGAACTCTTCGCCCCGTTGCAGCCGTGCCACGATCTGACCGGGCAGGATCGCATGGAGAAGCGAGTCAGCCCGCCGCTTCTCCGCCTCGATCCGCTGAAGATACTGGTGCTCGCGGTCGAGCCAACGTTTCTTCTCCAAACTCGAGTTGATCCGGGCGCGCAGCAGGACCGGATTGAAAGGTTTAGGCAAGTAGTCGTCGGCCCCCGCCTCGATGCAGCGGACCACCGCGTCCACTTCGTCCAACCCCGATATCATGATGACAGGGATATGCCGCCATCGGCGCTCCGCTTTCAATCGCGAGAGCACCTCGATGCCGTTCATGTCCGGCATTAGGACGTCCAGCAGAACCAGGTCGAACTCGTGTTCCGCGAGGTGAGTCAGCGCCGACGGACCGGACTCGGCAGTGACTACCTGATGACCGTCACGTTGCAAGCGGCGCGAGAGGAGACCGCGGTTGCTGGTGATGTCGTCGACGACAAGTATGCGGCCACCGTGACCGGAGCTTGCGTCGTGCTCTGCCTTGATCAGTGCCCGTTCGAGCCCTGCCACATCGATCTCAGCCTGATCCGTGGTCCGCGGTTCCTCGCTGTCGGGTGCGCGCGAGAGGCCGGCAATCGCATCGACATGCGCCAGCAACTCAGCCGCCGCGGCGAGCATCACCCTGACATCCTCTTCCAGCGCGTATTCGTGCAATTCTTCGGCTTCTTCACGAATCATTTCGGAATAGCCGATGATGGCGTTGAGCGGCGTTCGCAAGTCGTGGCGCAGTTTCGCCTCGATCTCGACCCCTGCCCGGTTCTGATTGTCCGCTTTGCCGTGGATCAAGCTGTCGATCAGGCTACTCAATTCGCAAGCAGCGGCGCCAACCTTCTCTAGATCCGGTCTCATGTGGGCCAGACCGAGGTCCTGCACCTGCTCGGTTAGCAACTCCTGAAATCCTGAGATTGCCCGCGCCGGTCCGGCGAGCTGTTGCGCCAGATGGACGGCGATCGCATGGCGTTGGAACTTGTTCTTAGCAGGCATATTTTCAAACCGTCGGTCCGCGCCTCATCGATTCGCGGCAAGCAATTGTTCAATTTTCTGGACAAGTCGCGACAGGTCCACCGGCTTGCTATCGTAGTCATCGCAGCCTGCCTCGAGTGCCATTTCGCGATCGTTGGCCATCGCGTGCGCAGAAAGCGCAATGATCGGGATCCCGGAGGTGGCCGGATCAGCCTTGATCCGCCGGGTCGCCTCCCACCCGTCCATGACCGGCAAGCTCATATCCATGAGGATGAGATCGGGCCTTTCCGAAACGGTGAGTTCCACGCCCGACTGTCCGTTTTCCGCAATGAGGACTTCGAACCCACGCCGTGACAACCGCCGCAAAAGCATGTCGCGGTTCAATTCGTTGTCTTCTACGAGAAGGATCCTCGTCATCTTTAGCTTCCTTCAGCCATGGGGGTGGTTCCGCGATCGGCAATGCTGGCACCTGTCGACCCAAGTGGGAAGATCTGGCGCTCGAGGGCCTCGACCAACTGAGACCGACTATTTGCGCCCTTGATTACAACCGCGACCGCCCTGTCGCGAAGCCACTTGAGCTCGTCCGCCGATAAATCCTTGGAAGTCACGACGACGACCGGAATGTTCTGAAGCTCGGGCACCTGCTGCATCTCGTTCAGGGTCTGGAACCCGTCCATTTCGGGCATCAGCAGATCAAGCAGGACCAGACGCGGTAACAACCGCTTCATCAGCTTGAGGCCGCGCAGGCCATCGCTTGCCTCGTGAACCCGCCAATCCTTCTTGATCAGGATACGCCGAAGGAAGTCGCGGGAGGCTTGATCGTCGTCAATAACAAGCACATCGCGGTTGCCGCCGCCGCAAGCCTCTATTGTTCGTATAAGCTTCTGGGTGTCGATCGGCTTCGTGAGGTATTCGACCGCACCGAGTGAGAGGCCGAGTTCGCGATCTGCAAGTATCGTCGCAAGGATTACCGGAATCTCGCAGAGCTCCTTATCGCCCTTCAGTGAGCGCAGCACTGACCAGCCGTCCTGATGCGGCATGATGATGTCGAGAACGATTGCGGCCGGGCGATGCGCTCGCGCCGCGGCTATGCCTTCCTCGCCGCTTGCTGCTTCGATTGATGCCAGTCCCGCCTCAGCCAAGGACCTGGCGATGAGAGTTCGGGCGGCTGGTTCGTCATCTATGATCAGAACCGCCTGCTCCGAGGGCCTCGACGACAGCGGCTCGGCGGGTTTCTGCTCGCCAGGTTCTTCGTCGCACTCGGCTGGAATCTCCATTGTGAAAGTCGAGCCTTTTCCGAACTCGCTTTTAACGGTTACAACGCCTCCGATCATGCGGCAGAAACTCCGGGTTATGCTGAGGCCCAATCCCGTCCCGCCGTAGTTGCGAGTGGTGGAGGCGTCTGCCTGCGTAAAAGCATCAAAGAGCCGTTCTTGCTGCTTTGGCGTCATCCCGATCCCGGTGTCGGACACTGTGAATATCAGCCAGTCGCCGTCCGATCTCCTCTCGCGTCGAATCGCCAGTGTTACACGGCCCCCCTCGGTGAACTTGGCTGCGTTACTGAGGAGATTGAAGAGGTTCTGACGCAACTTCGTCTGGTCCGAATGCATCTTCCCGAGGTCGCCCGCGAGGTCCATAACGAAACTGTTTCGGTTTTTCGCCATCAGTGGCGCGACTGTGGCCTGGACATCGCGCAACAAGTCGGCGACGTCGAAAGTCTCGAGGAAATTTGCCATCTTATTTGCCTCGATCTTCGACAGATCGAGGATGTCGTTGATGAGCGCGAGGAGATGGCGACCGGCCCCGGCGATCTTTTCCACATCTGGCACGAACTCATTCATTTGCTGGTCGCTCGCCTCTTCGATCAGCATCTCGCTGTAGCCAATGATCGCGTTCAGTGGAGTGCGCAGCTCGTGGCTCATGGACGCGAGGAAGCTGCTCTTGGCCTCATTTGCCGCTTCAGCATGACTCTTGGCCCGCTCGAGTTCGACCTCTCTCTGCTTCAGTTCCGTGATGTCGGTGTAAACGGCGACGGTCCCGCCGTCAGGGGTCTTTCGTTTGCTGACGCGGACCCAGCGTTCTCCGAAGCGACCCTCGTGGACGAAGCCTGCCGGATCCTTCTGGATGCGCAGCCTCTTCGCAATCCATTCCTCCGGCGACGCGCCCTCAAGGTCGACGTGCCCGCTCGCCAAGCGTCTTTTCAGAATATCCTGAAGGCTTTGCCCCGGCAGAGTAGCTCGGTCATTGTCGGGAAAGATTTCGCAGTATTTGCTGTTGGCAAGAAGGACCTTGTCCTCCGAATCGAACAGGACAAATCCGTCAGAAATCGCCTCGAGTGCCGCTCCGATCGTCCGTCTTTGCCGCTCCGCCTCATCCTCCAGTCGTTGCTTTGCAATTGCGCTCGCCCGGAAAAGCCGAAGCGTCCGCGCCATCGCGCCGAGCTCGTCCCCTCCCTCTGCCTGTATTTCGACGTCGTAGCGTCCTTCCGTCAGATTTCCGATTACCCGGTTCAGCCGCCGCAACGGACCGACGATCGAGCGAAGAACAAGGATGGTGAGAAGTGACCCGATCATCACCACGATGGCCACCAGAACGGCAGCAGTAGTCGCCGTTTTCTGGGTTTCCGTTACGACCTCGTTGCGAGCGGCTTCTGCCTCGGCGCTCGCTCGGTCGACGAGTTTGTTAAGCGCAGCATCCACGTTTGCGCTGTGGGTGCGCGCCTCGGCGAGGAGAGTGTTGCCGATGATGCGGTTGTCTTGAGTATAGCTGTCTGCCGCCTCCAGCGCTGTTTTGACATAGGCATCCATCTCAACGCGGATTTCCCTGACCGCATCCGGTGATGATTTCGAAAGGCGGTCCAGATGTGCCAGTAGTCGCTCGCGCGCCTGCTCGGCATTACGCTGGGAATTCATCAACAAGCTAACCGACAGATCAGTCAGCCAGTATCGCAATTCGCCGAATGTTGCGTGCGCCGCAGCCGCAGTGGACGCGGCGTCGAAAAATGCTTTGGTCTCCGCAGTTCGATCTGCACTGCGATAAAGTGCCTGTGTGAGAAAGATTGACGATACGATAAGGCTGATAAGGCCGGCCGCTGTCAGCGCAGCTATGCGGGCCGAAATCGGTAGATGGGCAAAGGGACGCGCAAAGGGCCTCGCCGGCGCCGATACCGTTTCCACGCGGTGCGGTGATTGTTCCAAAGCGCTCATTTGAACAAGACGATGCTTATCGCGCCTCCCAGATCGCCCGCTTTGCCGCCCTCCTTTGGGTATCCTGTCACGTCGATCTCGCCCTTCGGCTCGCCGTGGCAGGAAAGACACGAGCCAGTATAGTATTCGGGCAGCAGCATTCGAAATGCAGGGCGCCCATCCGCCTCGGTGACTTCCGTGTAGGCTTCTCCCTTTGCTCTCTGCGGATCCAGCAAGACGCTTTCGATGATCCGTGCTTCCCATGCGTCCGGAAGCGATTTGCGGTTGCGCACGAGTTGCTCTGGCGCGGTCACGCGCACCCGAGCTTCGTTGCCGGCCTTGGCAGCGAACTTGTCATTCATCAGACGCGCAAACACCGCTGGCACGAAGCCTTTGAAAGCGGTTCCCGCGCGGTTGATGTTATCTTGCTGTTCGTCCACCACCTCTCGCATCGCCTCAATCTGGGCCTCAAGCAGACGCCGGTCGCGCTCGGTCAATCCGCCCGAAAGCGGGTCGTGGCCGGTGTGTTTTGAGTATGCGGCGATGGCTTCTCTCGTAATGCGCTCACCGTCGAGGTGCTTGTCGCCAAGAGCAGGATCATTGATGAGCGTCTGATAGTTCGAGATGATGCTTCGCCCCGCACGGAGCAATTCCGCGAGTCGTGTTCCCGTCACGACATCCTCGGTAACTCCCGCTCCGATGGCAGACGACACGACGAGTGCGCAGCCGACAAGAACAGCGGCAATGAAAGTCCGGGTCAACGTTGACATGGCGGACATTTCCGTTCCCTTCAAGGACGGCCTTTAGGGTATATTAGCATAACACGATAAAAGGCGGGGACCCAGCGGCAAACTTTGCTGGTTCCGCAACGAACAGTCTGGGCGACTTGCGACCCGCGAGCTCGGCCCTTTTTGTTGCGCTGTGGGTCGGCTTGAGCGAGATTCTAATCGCCTGCCCGGCAAAAGCCATGATCACCGCTATGTCAGGCGGGCATGACCGTTGCGAGAATTGAAAATTATGAAGGCAAACCAAGCCTGAACAGGCGCATGCTGCTCAGAGCTGCCGGCCTTGGTGCCCTTGCCGGGCTCGCCGCCTGCGCAACCGCCGTGCTGCCCACCGGCGAAGGCGCCGGTGTCTCTGCTTCCGCGGCCGGCACCCTGAGCGGCATTCGGGCCTCAGCCGGTCTTGGACCGCTTGTCGCCGATCCTCGTCTCGAACAGGCGGCCTTGCAGCAGGCCGGCTACATGGCGCGCCGCGGCCGCATGAATCACACCACCGGCTGGGGCAAGGACTTTGCCTCGCGCGTCAAAGACAATGGCATTGCCGGCGCTGCCGCCGAGAACATCGCCGAAGGCCGCTTCGACCAGCAGAAGCTGTTCGATATCTGGGTGCATTCGCCAGGCCACCGCCGCAACATGCTAGACCCGCGCTTCACCCGCTTCGGCCTCGCCTATGTACGCGACGGCCGCGACAACACGCTTCGCTACTGGTGCCTTGTGCTCGGAAGATAGCACGGTTTCGCCTTTGGTCGGCGGAGTCCGTGCCGGATGACCGAGCCGTCAGTCTTTGCGGCCGCCGAGCAACTCCTCGATGTCCTGCGCACAAACCGGTCTGCTGAAATGATAGCCCTGCATTTCGTCGCAATTGTTCCTGCGCAGGAAGGCCACCTGATCATCTGTCTCAACGCCCTCGGCGATGACCCTCAGGTTGAGATTTTGCCCCAATGAAATCACCGCGCTGGCCACAGCCTGGTCGTTCTCGTCGGCGGCGAGGTCCTTGATGAAGGACTTGTCGATCTTCAGCCGCGCCACGGGAAAGGTTTTGAGTGCGCTGAGGCTGGAATAGCCTGTGCCGAAATCATCGATCGAGATCTGGACACCCAGGCTTTGCAGGGCGTTCATGGTCGCGACGGCGAGCTCGATATCCTGCATGATAAGGCTCTCGGTCACCTCCAGCTCGAGATACCTGGCCTCCAGGCCGCTGTCCTTCAGCGCGCTGACGATGCGATCGATCAGGTTGCGCTCCCTGAATTGCCGCGCCGACACATTCACGCAAACGGTCAAGGGCGGCAGCCCGGCGTCTTGCCAGGCTTTGTTCTGCCGGCACGCCTCATGCAGAACCCAGTCGCCGATCGGTACGATCAGACCTGTCTCCTCGGCGGTCGGGATGAACATCGTCGGCATTATCGTGCCAAGCGTTGGATGGTTCCAGCGTATCAGCGCCTCGACCGCAAAAATCCGACCTGACCGAAGGTCCACTTGCGGTTGGTAGAGCAGAGTGAATTCCGAACGCGCCAAGGCGTTTCGCAACTCTTCCTGAAGCACGAATTTTTCATGCGCCCGGGTATTGAACTCCGGAGCGTAAAACTGGAAATTGTCGCGGCCGAACTCCTTGGCGCGATACATGGCCGCATCGGCATTTGCCAGCAGCGTATCGGGATCAGTCCCATCCTTCGGATAGTTGGCAATGCCTATGCTGGCCGTCGCCCGCACAAGATGCGCTCCGAGCCGAACCGGTTCGGCGAGTGCCGACCTGAGCTTTTGCAAGGTCTCGGAAACGAGAT
This sequence comes from Mesorhizobium sp. M1423, assembly GCF_040317575.1. NCBI lineage: Bacteria > Pseudomonadati > Pseudomonadota > Alphaproteobacteria > Hyphomicrobiales > Phyllobacteriaceae > Mesorhizobium > Mesorhizobium sp. M1423. Next base: position 100,857 of record NZ_JAMYKU010000024.1, on the reverse strand, counting down.
CGACGTTCGCCGGCTGGTCGAAAAGCACGATGACGAATTCGTCGCCGCCAAGCCGCACGACGGTATCGGTTGCCCTCACGCAGTCGACCATGCGACTTGCGACGATCTTCAGAAGCTCGTCTCCGGCATTGTGGCCGAGCGTGTCGTTGACAAATTTGAAATTGTCCAGATCGATGAACACCACCGTCACCCAGCGATCGTATCGCTGGGCGTACAGGACCGCCTGCGAAAGCCGATCCTCGAGCAAGGCGCGATTGGGAAGCCCGGTCAGCACGTCATGATTGGCCATGAAGTGGATCCGGTCTTCAGCCTGTTTGCGTTCGATGGCGATCCCGGCGATGCGCGTGGTGAAATCGATCAGGCGGGTCTCGGCCTCGGTCGGTTCGCGCACCGTCATCGAATACATCGCAAAGACGCCAAGCACCGCGCCCTGATGCGACAGGATCGGGGTCGACCAGCACGAACGCAAACCGTGCGGCCGCGCGAGTTCGCGATAATCCTGCCAAAGCGGATCCTGCATGATGTCAGCGACAATCACCGGCTCGTGCCGATAGACCGCCGTTCCGCAAGACCCCGCCCGAGGGCCGACCGCGGCGCCGTCGACGGCGTCGGTGTAGTCTTTCGCCAGGCTCGGCGCGGCGGCGTGGCGCAAGTGGCTGCCATCCTTGTCGAGCAGCAAGACCGAACCGAATATCCCCGCCAGTTGGGACTCGACCAGACGCATGAGCCGCTCGAGCACGTCTTCGAGGGGAGCGCTCTTTGCGATCATCTCGAGGATATGCGCCTGCCCATCGCGAAGGATTTCGGCCTGCTTGCGCGCAGTGATGTCGCGGGCAATGCCGACGAGGCCGAAAATGTTGTTTTGAACGTTGCGCAATGGCAGTTTCGTAGACAGGAACCATTTGCCGGTGCCTGACGCATCGACGACGAACTCCTCCTCGTCGATCATCGGTTGTCCGTCGCGCATCAGTTGCTGCTCGACGAAGCGAAATTTCTGCGCAAGATCCGGCGCATGAAGGTCGAAGTCGCTCAGGCCGATCATGTCGCTCGTGCTGTCTCGACCGCTGTCGGACGCAATGGCTCGGTTGGCGACGACGAAGCGGCTTTCGGTGTCCTTCACCCACATGTAGTCAGGCACCAGGTCGATCAGCGTCTGCAAGGAGATACGCTCGTCGACGACCAAGCGGTTGGCGCTGAGCTCGCTGATGTCCTCGTGCGTGGCCACCCAGCCGCCGTCAGGCATCGGTTGATGGCAGACCTGAATTGTCCGGCCATCGGCGAGCTCAGCTGTCCAGTTCCCCGAAGCAGTGCCCGAATTGACTGCCCGGGCCAACGCCAGATAGGCGTCCGCATTCATTGCCGAGGTCCCGACAGCGACGCGCCGCTCGACGATTTCGCGCAGCGCCGCGCCTGGCTGCAATTGCTCCGGTGCAAGGCGATAGATTTCCGCATAGCGCCGGTTGCACAGGATCAGCCGTTCATCGGCGTCAAAAAAGCAGATGCCTTGCGAGATGTTCTCGATCGCGGTCTGGAACCGCAGTGCCTGGTCCTGAAGCGCTGCAATCGTGGCGCGAAGCTCGCGCTCGAGCGCCTCATATGAGGCCGTCGCCAGTTGTGCCAGCGTCGTCAAATTGGCGGATTCGGGCACTTCGGCGGTTTGCCTGGATGATTTCGTGGCCAAACACAGTTCCTCCCGCTGATGCTTGAGGCAAGCAAAGGAGGCTCGCCTTCAACCCAAAAGCGAGTGCATATTGGTCGGGATATACTAATGGCAGGTGAACCGGCTCAACGCCGACGCAACCGGCACAGGCAACGGAAGCCGTGAGTCGGTCGCGGTTGCCGGAGCCGTGAGACTTAGTCCATATGCGCGGCAGGCGCTCCACCGGCGGGCGGCGCAGCCTTTGGCTTGCGCAGCAGGAAAACAAACGGGACGGCAAGCAGTGTCATCATCATCAGCAGCTTGAAGTCATTGACGTAGGAGACCATCATCGCCTGGATATTGACCATGCCATCCATCAGCGACAGCGCCGTCGGATCGCCGCCCGCCGCTGCCGGCGACGCCGCCCAGAGGTTGGGATTGAACGGATTGATATAGGCCGAGAGCTCAGCGTGGTTGATCTGCGTGTTGCGTACCAGCAGAACCGTCACCACCGACACGCCGATCGACGAGCCAAGATTGCGCACCAGGCTGAACAACGCCGTGGCATCGGTGCGGAAGCGTGCGTCGAGCGTGGCGAAGGCCACGGTGGACAGCGGCACGAACACCATTCCCATTCCAAGGCCCTGGATGACGCCGGAGCTGAGGATAAGCCAGTTGTCCATCTGCGGCGAGAAGCTGGACATCGTATAGAGCGATTGCGCGGTCAGCAGGAAGCCGATGACGACGAGGATCCTGGCATCGATCCTGTGCATGATCCGCCCGACGAACAGCATCGCGATCATCGTGCCGACACCGCGTGGCCCCAGGACGATGCCGATGGTGAGGGTCGGATAGCCGAAGATGGTCGACAGCATTGGCGGCAGCAGCGACATGCTCGCCAAAATGAGCACGCCCATGACAAAGATGAACGCCAGCCCGGTGACGAAATTGCGATCGAGGAAGATCTTCGGGTCGATAAAGGGATGCTCCGCCGTCAACGTGTGAATGGTGAATACCCAGAAGCCGGTGATGGAAAGACCAAGCTCGATCCATATCTCGATCGAGGAAAACCAGTCGACCTCACCGCCACGATCGAGCATCAGTTGCAGCGCGCCGACACCGAGCGAGAGCATGGCGAAGCCGAAGAAATCGAAGCTGCGCACCCGCCGGGCCACGCTGGGGAGATATGCGGCCATGCCGAGGAAGGCGATGATGCCGACCGGCAGGTTGATGAAGAACACCCAGCGCCAGTTGAAATTCTCGGTCAGCCAGCCACCCAGCGTCGGGCCAAGGATCGGTCCCAGCATGATGCCGGCGCCCCAGATGGCCATGGCCTGGCCGTGGCGTTCCCTAGGGTTGATGTCGAGCAGGAAGGTCTGCGACAGCGGCACGATGGCCGCGCCGAAGACGCCTTGCATCAGCCGGAAGAGAACGATGGTCTCCAGGCTCCAGGCGATGCCGCACAGCATGGAGAAGACGGTGAAGCCGACCACCGCCGTCAGGAACAGCTCCTTGCGACCGAAGCGGTCGGCAAGCCAGCCGGTCACCGGCGTCATGATCGCGGCGGCAACGATGTAGGAGGTCAGCACCCAGTTGATGTTGTCGGGGGAGGCGCCGAGATCGCCGGTCATGGTCGGCAGCGCGACGTTGGCGATCGTCGTGTCGAGCGCCTGCATGATCGTCGCCAGCATGAGCGCAACTGTGATCAGGCCGCGGTGCGGTACTTCGCGAAAGGGTTCTGGGGTGCTCATGACGTAAAACTTCCAGCAGGTAACAAAAACGTGTACATTAGGTTTCCGGACGGCGAGGCCCTCGCTGCAGAGAGACCCTCATCGCGGTGGGACGCGAGCATCGATGTGGGGGTTACATCGACTGAGCGTCTCGACAAAGCGGGCGCCTGCCGCCCGGAAACCTGAGGACCGAACTGCGCAACGTTGTCTGGTTTAGCCAGGCCGCAGCGCAGCCCGGCTACGCATTCAACTCTTCCTGCGCCTCCCTCGGACCAATCCTGTCACCTGCATCCATCTCGCTGTTTGCCATGCGGCCGCTGTCAGGCCTCTTTACTTGGCCTCGCCTGCCGTGGCGCGGCGGAAAATGCCCGGCAGCCCGCGGGAAACGCCGGTGTCCACCGTGACGGTCGCGCTCATGCCGGTGCGCAGCGCCATCTTGGCGTCGGCGTCGGTCAACTCCAGGCGGACCGGAATGCGCTGCGTGACCTTGACCCAGTTGCCGGTGGCGTTCTGCGCGGGCAGCAGCGAGAACTCGGCCCCGGTGCCGGCGCCAATCGCCTTGACGGTGGCTTCGAACGTCTTGCCCGGATAGGTGTCGACCACGATTTCGGCCTTTTGGCCCGGATTCATGTTGGTGAGCTGCGTTTCCTTGAAATTGGCGTCGACCCAGGTATCGCCGGTCTCGACCAGCGAAAATAGCGGCGTGCCCGAGCCGACATACTGGCCGACCTTGAACGAAGCGGCCTGGCTGATGATGCCGTCGGCAGGCGCTTTGACTGTTGTCTGGACCAGATCGTAGGCCGCCTTGTTGCGTGCAGCGAGCGCCGCCATCACTGTCGGATGCTTGTCGGTCTCGATGTCGGGATTGCCGCCAAGTGCCGCCTTGGCGCTGACGATCCCTTGCTGGGCCACGGCCAGCTGCTGCTTGGCCTTGTCGAGGTCGTTCTTGGCCTCGTCCAGCGACGACTTGGCGTTGATGCCCTTGCGGGCAAGGTCGGCGGCGCGGTCATACTGCGACTGCGCGTACTGGACCTGGCTTTCGTCGGACTTCTCTTGCGCCAGCGCCTGGCTGTAGGCCGCACGCAGCTGCTCGACATTGAGCCGCGCGCCGGCCACCGCCGCATCGGCCTGGGCCAATGCGATCCGGTACGGCTCGGGATCAATGGCGAACAACACGTCGCCCTGCTTGACAGACTGGTTGTCGAAAATATCGACCTGAACGATGCGGCCCGCCGTATCGGCGGCTATCGACACCTTGGCCTGCTGCAGATTGGCGTTCTCGGTCTCCTGATAGCGGCCGCCGGTCACCCAGACATAGCTGCCGCCGGCGATCAACGCAGCGGGCAGCACAAACATCAAAAGGAAGCGGCCGGCACGACGCTTCTTCTTCGGCGCCACCGGCGCCGGAGCTACCTGCGGAGCGACCGTTACCGGAGCTGCCGCCGGCTTCGCGGGAGCTTCCATCTCCAGCTTGGCCGCATTCTTATCTACTTTGGCTACCGCGTTCATGCTGCTGCACCTTCCGTATTCTTCACTTTTTCCGAGGGCGGCGTCTCACCATCCGCAAGATTCTGCACCATTGTCTCCAGCGCCTTGACCAGGACGCGGCGATCTTCCGGCGAAACGCCAACGAGCGATTCCTCATACACCTCGCCGGCAAGGCTCTTGACGTGGGCGTAGGCTGCGTTCGCCTTGGCGGTCGGGAAAATCATGCGCACTCGTCTGTCGGTTGCGTCGGGACGGCGCTCGATCCAGCCGCCCTCCTCCATGCGATCGACAAGGCGCGAGACGCTGATCGGCTCGATTTCGAGAAGCTCGGCAAGCCGCGCCTGCGCGACACCCGCCTCCTTGGCGACACGGACCAGAAGCCGCCATTGCGCCGAAGAAAGGCCGAAACCACTGGCGCGCGCCTCGAAGCGCTTGCGCATCAGGCGCTGCACGTCGTGGATCAAAAAGCCCAATCTGTCGATGCCGTCGGAAACCATGAGCGACATATATAATAAGCGTGCTCATAATTCAAGGAGCCGGATTGTGCCAGAGGGTGGCAAATGTGCATGGCAGTCACATCATGAGCGATTGCGAATGAGCATCGTGACCACGAAGAAAGCGCCGACCGAACTGGTGATGATGCCGATCGGCAGTTCCTGCGGCGGCAACAGCGTGCGCGCGAGAAGGTCGCTTGCCAGCAACAGCACCGCTCCGAAGAGGGCGCAGCTTGCAATCAGGCGCAGATGAAGCGGGCCGGCCAGGGTCCTGGACAGATGTGGGATCATCAAGCCAACGAAACCTATGACGCCTGCGACCGAGACAAGGATCGCCGTCGAGAAAGCGGCGACGAGAAATGTCATCCTGCGCATCCGCGCAACCGGGACGCCGAGGCTTTCAGCGGCATTCTCGCCGGCCAGGAAAGCGTCGAGCCGGCGGTGGTTCCAAAGTCCATAAACAAGGATGGTGCCTGCGCCCAGAGCAGCCAGCTCGATATTGTCCCAACGGGCCAGCCCGAGCCCGCCCATCGTCCAGAACAACACCGAGTGAGCGGCGCGCTGGTCTCCGGCAAAGACGAGATAGTTAGTCAAGGCGGTGAACATGAACGAGACGGCAAGCCCGGCGAGGATCAGCCGTTCGGGGCCTTGCCCCCTCACCCGCGAAACCAGCAAAAGCACGATGCCGGCGGCCAATACGCCGCCCGTGAAGGCCGCGACCGGCAACGTCCAGATACCGAAATGGTCGCCAAAAATGGTGATGACGGAAACCGCGCCGGCCGCGGCTCCGGACGACAGGCCGAACAAGAACGGATCTGCGAGGTCGTTGCGCGTTACCGTCTGCAGCAGCGCGCCGATGACGCCCAGCCCGGCGCCGACACAGATGGCCATAATCGTGCGCGGTAGCCTAAGATCGAGGACGATCTTGGCAATCGGGATCTTGCCGGCCGGACCGGACACGATGTCTCCGTCCAGCCCGGCGGCATGTCCGAGCGCAGCAATCACGTCGCTCAACGCGATGACCGTCGATCCATAGGCAATCGACAGCAGAGCAAGAGCGGCAATCGCTGCTGCTCCTGCTGTCATCGCCAATTCGAACGCTCTCTGGCGCAAGCTCAGAAAGCTTCCGGGTGCATCGCCCTGGCGATCTTGCCGATCGCCTCGATGTTGGCAGGCCCAGGCGTCAGTTCGGCATAGCGCAGCGCAATGAAGTGCTCATTTTTGACCGCCTCAGTCTCCTTCATCGCCGGATGAGCTTTCAGGAAATCGAGCAGTTTTCTGTAGCCGCCGTCCTGGTAGTCGAGCAGGATAAGAAATTGCGGATTGCGGGCCGCCACCGTCTCCCAATCCCTATTGCCCCAGCTCGTCGGCATGTCGGCCATGATGTTGTCGCCGCCCGCTGCGGCGATCATGGCGCTGGGGATCGCGAACTTGCCTGATGTGAAGGGTTTGTCTTCGCCGGAGTCGTAAAGAAACACACGCGTTCCCGTGCGGTCGCCGATCTTTGCCGTGATATCGGCGAGCTGCGCCTTCCAGTCCGAAACAAGCTTTCCCGCCTCCGCCTCCTTGCCAAAAATCTTGCCCAGCTTTTCGACATCACCATAGAGCAGGTCCATCGAGGCGGCGGGGCGGTTCTGGTCGAGATGGACGCAACTTTCCGTCAGCACCAGCGTCTTGATACCGTGCGGGGCCAGCGTATCGGGCGTCACCTCGCCGCCAGGCTTCATGCCGTAATACCAGCCGGCGAAGAAGAAATCGGGCTCGACGGCGACGAGGTTTTCGAGGGTCGGGTATTTCGGCGCGAGTTCCGGGATCGCGCCCTGCTCGGCCTTGAATTCCGGACCGACCTTATACCATCCGGTGATGCCGGTCAGGCCGACGATCGATGGTTGCAGCCCCAGCGCGAAGGCCATCTCCGCCATGTTCAGATCTTGGATGACGGCGCGCTTCGGCGCGGCGTCGAACGTCAGCGGCGTGCCGCAGCTATCAACGGTTACCGGGAAAGCGAAGGCGGTCTGGGCAAGTAGGAGGGAGGCAAAAGACAGTACGAGGCGTTTCACGGATGTTGCTCCTTGGTCAAATCGGGATGTGAAGAGGCGCGGTTCGGAACGTCGAAGACCGTGAGTTCGCGGTCTTCGGTGGGATGGCGCAGCCAAAGCACGTCAACGCCGAAAATCTCGCGGATCAACTTCTTGGTCAGCGCCTCGCGCGGACTGGCAAGTGCCTGCAGGCGGGCCTCGTTCATCACCGCGACCCTGGTGGCAAATGGCGTGACAAGCGACAGATCATGAAGCACCGCCACGACGGTCATGCCAAACTGCGATACGAGTTCGAGAAGGTCGCTGCGGGCGCGCGGATCGAGATGATTGGTCGGTTCATCGAGGAACAGGATTTTGGGCTCCTGGGCGATGGCGCGCGCCAACTGGGCGCGTTGCCGCTCGCCACCGGATAGCGAGCCGATCGTGCGGCCGAGCAGCGGCAGCAGGCCGGTTCTGCGAAGTGCTTCAATGACGATGTCGCGTTGCTCGCTCCTCCGTCGCAAGCCGGCATGCGGGACGCGCCCAAGCTCGACGTAGTCGATCACGGCAAGCCGCGGATCAGGCTGGTCGGTCTGGCCAACGACCGCCATGTGCAGTGCCCGCTCGGCGGCCGAAAACCTCTCCAGCCGGCGTCCGGAAAATCTCACATCTCCCGCGCTTGGCCGCAGCGTACCGCATAGCATGCGCAGCAGCGTCGTCTTGCCGGCGCCGTTGGGGCCGATGATGGCGAGGCGGTCGCCCGGCGCTATCGAAAGGCTCACCGCGCTGACCAGGCACCGGCCATTCGTCGTCGCGCTCAGTTCACACGCTTCAAGAAGAGGCTGGGAGGCGTCCAACTTACCGTCACTTTCTCAATGGCGACGGAAGGAAGCTGGACGGACCGGCCGACAAGACCGATGTCCACGTCTCCTCCCGGCACACCCCGTCCGGTCCACTCATGCTGATGGCAGGTCTCCTGGCTCGCGGGTCTTTGCGCCATCCTGCCTTCCCAGCCTTGCCGGTCAGTGGCACTTCGGATTTTTGCTAACCGCTTACAGTTGCGGGGGCAGCCACGGCCTCGATCCGAAGATCTCACCGTGTTCCCTTTTCACCCCTTGCCTTTCGACTCGGGGACCATCAGTCAGCCACCCTAGTTTTCCGCCAATCACAGCGCAATAAGTCTTGTCAGAAGGAGCCATATAGACCTCGTGATGTAATAACGTTACATTTAAAAGGACGTTTGCCCGCTTCCTGTCAAGCCTTTTCGCGCGACGCCTGCGACTTGCCGACGACCGTCGCTCTCGATTTGCGCAGTGCGCAATTTCGATCAAACTGCCTCCGCCAGGAAGCGGCACCATAATCTTGCCAATATAAGACATGGCCAATGTAAAGACTGGGCCAATGTAAAGACTGGGCCAATGCGGAGACTGGGCCAATGCGAGGTGCCAAATGAATCCGACCGAGAAGGCGCTGTGGTTCGTCGAAAGCCATCTGCCCGAAGCAGTCTCGCTGGACGATGTCGCCAAGATCAGCGGGGTGTCGCGCTTTCATGTGACGCGGGCTTTCGGCGCGGCTACCGGCCGTTCGGTGATGAGCTACGTCCGTTCTCGCCGACTGACCGAAGCGGCGCGCAAGCTTGGCGCCGGCGCACCCGACATCCTCTCGGTCGCGCTCGACGCCGGCTATGCCTCGCATGAGGCCTTCACCCGCGCCTTCCGCGACCAGTTCGGCACCACGCCGGAACTGGTGCGCGCACAAGGCTCGCTCGACAACCTCGATCTTGTGGAGCCGATCCTGATGGACCAGTCCTTTCTCGCCACTCTCGAACCGCCGCGTTTTGAGACCAGCCGGCCGTTTCTCATCGCCGGTCTCGGCGAGCGCTACAGCTGCGAAACCAGCGCCGGCATCCCGATGCAGTGGCAGCGGTTCGGCCCCTATATTGGCAACATTCCTGGCGAGATCGGCGACGTCGCCTATGGCGTCTGCGTCAACGGCGACGACGCCGGCAATTTCGACTACATCGCTGGCGTCGAAGTGTCCGATTTTTCGGACCTGCCGAGGGAGTTTTGGCGTGTGCGCGTGCCGGCGCAGAAATACGCCGTGTTCGCCCATCGTGACCATATCTCGACCATCCGCCGCACGGTCACCACGATCTGGAACAAATGGCTGCCAGCCTCTGGGCACGAGATCGCCGATGCGCCGGAATTCGAGCGCTACGGCCCCGAATTTGATCCGCGCAGCGGCAATGGCGGGCTGGAAATCTGGATACCGGTCAAAGGGTGAGGCACGGCAGGCCGGCGCCGAAGCGCCGGAAGCGCTGCTACAACTCCAAATTCCAGTTCTGGCCGACCAGATCCTTGCCGAAGGAATGGTGGCGCTCCTCGTTGGTCAATTTAAAGCCCGCAGCCTCATAGATGTGGCGGGCGGCGGCGAGCACGTCGTTGGTCCACAGCGTCAGTGTCCTGTAACCCGTGGCGCGGCAAAAGCCGATACATTCCTCGACCAGCCGCTTGCCGATGCCGAGACCTCGCGCCGAGGGCTCGACGTAGAGCAGGCGCAATTTCGCCACCGCGTCCGACTGGCGCACGACGAAGACGGAGCCGACGACCTCGCCTTCCCGCTCGGCGATCCAGCTGCGTTCCCATTTCGGATCGAAGGATTTGACGAAGGCACCGAGGATTTCGGCGACCAGCGCTTCATAGGTTTCGTCCCAGCCATATTCCTGCGCGTAGAGCAGGCCCTGGCGATGAATAATCCAGCCGATGTCGCCGACTTGCAGAGGCCGCAGCATATAGGGAATTTTGGGCTCGGCGCTTCCGCCCAGCAAACGCTGCACCGTCTGCATGGCTTTGACCAGCCTGTCCTGTTCGGCATCCGAAAGCCGGTCGAGCAAAGCCGCGACCTGGTCGTGCGAGCCCTGGTTCAGCGGTGCGAAGGCCTGCCGCCCGGCCTTGGTCAGCGCGATCGACGAGCGCCGCGCATCCGCCTCGATCGTGGCACGCTCGACCAGATCACGCTCCTCGAACTTCTTCAGCAGCCGGCTGAGATAACCGGCATCGAGGCCGAGATCGCGCCCAAGATCGGTGGCGGTCAGGCCATCGCGATGCGCCAGCTCATAGAGCACCCGCGCCTCGGTCAGCGAGAAGGTGCTTTTCAGCAGCCCTTCGTCGAGCAGCCCGATCTGGCGGGTATAAGAGCGGTTGAAGGCCCGCACCGCGTCGATCCGCTCCTTGCCTGGGTGATGATGAATGGTCATGGCATCCTCCTCCGGGCAAGATCAGCGATTTAGTTGACTTGGTCAAGTATCTGTTTGAAGCATCCGTTTGAAGCAATTGTCCTGATGATGCTCACCGGGCGCCTTGACTCGCGCGAGTTGCCAGACTATTTCAGCGCCACGTTAGCACTCCCCCAAGATGAGTGCTAACCATGTCCGGCGCCGCCGGACGGAGGAACTGTTCTCACCATTCTCATCGAGGAATAAAAAATGGCAAAGTCGAAGTTCCGCCCGCTTCATGACCGCGTGGTCGTTCGTCGGGTCGAATCCGAATCCAAGACCGCGGGCGGGATCATCATTCCCGACACGGCGAAGGAAAAGCCGCAGGAAGGCGAGATCATCGCCGTCGGTTCCGGCGCCCGTGACGAAGCCGGCAAGCTCGTCCCGCTGGACGTCAAGGCCGGCGACCGTATCCTGTTCGGCAAGTGGTCGGGCACCGAAGTCAAGCTCAATGGCGAAGACCTTCTGATCATGAAGGAAGCCGACATTATGGGCATCATCGGCTGAATATCGGCCTCACCCTCATTTAAATCTTCGGGCTCAATCCAAGCCCCTGCCAGGAGCTAAAAATGGCTGCCAAAGACGTAAAATTCTCCCGCGACGCTCGTGAGCGCATGCTGCGCGGCGTCAACATCCTCGCCGACGCGGTGAAGGTCACGCTCGGCCCCAAGGGCCGCAACGTCGTCATCGACAAGTCGTTCGGCGCACCGCGCATTACCAAGGACGGCGTCACCGTCGCCAAGGAAATCGAGCTTGAAGACAAGTTCGAGAACATGGGCGCGCAGATGGTCCGCGAAGTTGCTTCGAAGACCAACGACATCGCCGGCGACGGCACCACGACCGCGACCGTTCTGGCACAGTCGATCGTCCAGGAAGGCCACAAGGCGGTTGCCGCCGGCATGAACCCGATGGACCTCAAGCGCGGCATCGACCTCGCCGTCGCCGACGTCGTCGCGACGCTGATCAAGAACGCCAAGAAGATCAAGACCTCGGAAGAGGTTGCCCAGGTCGGCACCATCGCCGGCAATGGCGACGTTTCGGTCGGCTCGATGATCGCGGAAGCGATGCAGAAGGTCGGCAATGAGGGCGTCATCACCGTCGAGGAAGCCAAGACCGCCGAGACCGAGCTCGAAGTCGTCGAAGGCATGCAGTTCGACCGCGGTTATCTCTCGCCCTACTTCGTCACCAACGCCGAGAAGATGGTTGCGGATCTGGAAGACGCCTACATTCTTCTCCACGAGAAGAAGCTCTCCAACCTGCAGGCCATGCTGCCGATCCTCGAGGCTGTCGTGCAGACCTCGAAGCCGCTGGTCATCATTTCGGAAGACGTCGAGGGCGAGGCCCTGGCCACGCTCGTCGTCAACAAGCTGCGTGGCGGCCTGAAGATCGCCGCCGTCAAGGCGCCTGGCTTCGGTGATCGCCGCAAGGCCATGCTGGAAGACATCGCTATCCTCACCGGTGGCCAGGTCATCTCCGAAGACCTCGGCATCAAGCTCGAGAATGTCGGCCTGAACATGCTCGGCCGCGCCAAGAAGGTGTCGATCTCCAAGGAGAACACCACCATCGTCGACGGCGCCGGCAAGAAGGCCGAGATCCAGGGCCGCGTCGCCCAGATCAAGCAGCAGATCGAGGAGACCACCTCGGACTACGACAAGGAGAAGCTGCAGGAACGTCTCGCCAAGCTGGCGGGCGGCGTTGCCGTCATCCGCGTCGGCGGTGCGACCGAAGTGGAAGTCAAGGAAAAGAAGGACCGCGTCGATGACGCCCTCAACGCGACCCGTGCGGCCGTCGAAGAAGGCATCGTTCCCGGCGGCGGCGTCGCACTGCTGCGCGCTTCGCTGAGCATCAAGGCAACCGGCGCCAACTCCGACCAGACCGCCGGCATCAGCATCGTGCGTCGCGCGCTGCAGGCTCCGGCCCGTCAGATCGCGGCCAACGCCGGTGCGGAAGCATCGATCGTTGCCGGCAAGATCCTTGAGAACAAGGGCGCGACCTTCGGCTACAACGCCCAGACCGGCGAATATGGCGACATGATCGCCATGGGTATCGTCGATCCGGTCAAGGTTGTGCGCACGGCTCTGCAGGACGCGGCCTCGGTCGCCGGCCTGCTGGTCACCACCGAAGCCATGATTGCGGAGGCTCCGAAGAAGGAGTCGGCTGGCGGCGGCATGCCTGGCGGCATGGGCGGCGGCGGCATGGGCGGCATGGGCGGTATGGATTTCTAATCCAACCCATCAGCCTTCATGTACGGAAAGGGCGGCCGAGAGGTCGCCCTTTTTCGTTGATGGGACGGAGGATGAGAGGCGGTCCGATTCCAAAGCAAGCGGAAGCATACCCCTGACCGTTTCTTCGGCGTCGGCGCAGAACGTGAATTGCAGAGCTGGAGCGTCGGCCCTTCGGCAGGGCTCCGCGCTGGCCTCGATGCCGTGGAAGCGCGAAACGTTAATGCGCCGTGACTGCGATCTCTTTCGCCGGCAATGCCCCCTCAATCAGCGCCGCGACCTCATCGGCTACCGCCAGCACCGGGGCGCGGTCGCGGGTGGCGCGTGCGATCACCATCAGCCCTTCCAGCGATGATTCGACCAGCAGCGCCAGCGCGTGCGCGCGGCGCTCGGGCACCCCTGCCCTGACGAAGGCCGCCCTGAGCAGGCCTATCCATTGCTCGAAGGCCGACCGGCACAACTCAGCCAACTCCGGCATGTCGGTCGGCGAATCCAACACCACGGGCGCGATCGGGCAACCGAGCGTGAACTGGTTGTCTTCCAGCATGCGCGCGACCGATTGGTAGATGTGGTGGACCGCCACCGCCGGATCTTTTTCGGCAGCGAGCGCGGCGTCCAGCCTCTGCGTCACATCGGCGACGCTATCGCGCGTAACCTCGACGACCAGTTGATCCTTGCCGCCCGGAAAGTGGAAGTAGAGCGAGCCTCTCGGTGCGCCTGAGGCGCTCAATATGTCGTTGAGCGACGTGCCGTGGTAGCCGCGCTGCCTTAGCAGCAGCGCCGTCGTCTCGAGTATGCGGGTGCGGGTGTCGTTCGCCATGTCAACCTCTGTCAGGAATGAGCATTATAGGCCTTGCCTCGAATATGACAACCGGTCTATATAATATGTAGATCAGTCTATATATCAATGAGGGGCGAATGCGTAGTTATCGTCTTGAAGGAACCGGCGTGACCAAGTGCCTGGTGATGCGCGACGGGACGCAGCCGACGCCGAAGCCGCACGAGATCGTCGTGCGTGTCCGCGCCACATCGCTCAACCGCCGCGATACGATGATCCTCAACGGCACCTATCCGCTGACGCCGCGCCAAGGCGTTATCCCGCTGAGCGACGGTGCCGGGGAAGTCGTTGCCGTCGGAGATGCCGTCACCCGCTTTGCCGCCGGCGACCGCATCACCGGCAGCTATTTTGCACGCTGGATTGATGGCCGCATCAATGCCGGGCTGATCGACCAGCTTGGCTGCACGCTGGACGGGATGCTGACTGAATACGCGGTGCTCGACGAGCAATGGGCGGTGTGGCTTCCCGATCTGGACTGGCATCAAGCGGCGACACTGACCTGTGCCGGCCTGACCGCTTGGAATGCCGTGACGGCGGCCGAGATGCCGAAGCCCGGGCAGTGGGTTCTGGTCATCGGTTCAGGTGGCGTCGCGCTGTTTGCGCTGCAATTCGCCAAGCTGCTCGGCTGCCGGGTCGTGGCCGTCAGCTCGCGCGGCGAGAAGCTGGACCGGCTGCGGGCGCTGGGCGCCGACCTCGTCGTCTCGACGGCCGACATGCCGGAATGGGGTGCAGCTGTGCGCGAGCAAACCGGTGGCATCGACCTCGTCGTCGAGACCGGCGGCCCGCCGACCTTCGCGCAATCGATGATCGCCTGCGCGCTTTACGGGCGCATCGTGCTTCTCACCATACAGGATGCGAAAGGCGGGACGGTGCAGATCCCCGGCCCGGTCTACCAGCGCAGCCTCGCCACCATCAGCCGCCTCTTCGTCGGCAATCGCACCAACCTCGAAGCCATGCTGCGCGCCATCTCGGTGCATCGGCTTAAGCCTGTCATCGACAAGGTGTTCGCCTTCGACGAGGCCCAAGACGCCTACCGTTATTTCCAGCAAGGCGACGTCTTCGGGAAAGTGGTCGTCGACGGCGCCTGACTGGTTCGCCCCCAAAATCTGATCGACCCCCTCAAATCAAAGGAGAGACACAATGACCATTCGTGAAGCAGAGGCCCAATGGCAGGGATCGTTGAAAGAAGGTTCGGGCCGGCTGAGGCTAGGCAGCGGCGTATTCGAAGGCGCCTACTCGTTCCCGTCGCGTTTCGAGAACGGTCCCGGCACCAACCCCGAGGAATTGATCGCGGCGGCGCATGCCGGCTGCTTCTCGATGGCGCTGAGCGCCATCCTGGGCCGCGAAGGTTATACTCCCGCACGCATTCACACGATCGCGAAAGCGCATCTCGGCGCCACCGCGGCCGGACCGACGATCACCCGTATCGAGTTGGAGACGGAGGCAAGCGTGGCCGGGCTGGCTGCCGGGGATTTCGAGCGGCTGGCGCAGACGGCCAAGGAGAGCTGCCTCGTGTCGCGGGCGCTGGCCGGCGTCGCGGCGATCACGCTCAAGGCCCGCCTCGTCGAAACCGTTGCTGATCACTGAAGGGAAGGAATATCCAATGACACAGGAACTCATCATCGACATCGCCGCGGCCAAACGCTCCGCCGAGACGGCCGAGATCATGCGGCGCTACAACGACGTCTTCCAGCGCCACGACCCGTCGGCGCTCGACGATCTGGTGGCGGAAGATTGCGTGATCGAGAACACCACGCCGGCCCCGGACGGCGCCCGCCGCATCGGCAAGGGCGCCTGCGTCGAACTGTGGTCGGCGATCGCGACCGGACCCGGCACGCGCTTCGACATCGAAGAAACCTTCGTCGCCGGCGACCGGGCAACGATCCGCTGGCGCTACTGGATGGCCGACGGCAATTCGCTGCGCGGCGTCAACCTGATGCGCGTGGCGGACGGGCAGATTGTCGAGGCCATGGGCTACGTGAAGGGATAGCGCTTGGCGCGACAAGCTGCCGTCAGCAAGCTGCACCGCGCGCGCATCCTTGCGATATAGATCCTTGATCGGCTCCTGCGCGGCGCGCAATGTCGTGATGTCCATGCATATTCTCCAGTCGTGAGATGTCGCTGTTGGAAATCGTGTGTCATTGCCGGGTTACTCCGGCACGCTCACACCCGAGCCCCCGAGTTCGGCGGGGAAGTCTTTCAGCTTCGGCAATCCGTCCTTCATCGGCAGGACCGTCTCGGCGTAGTTGACATGAACCCCCGGCGTGAACTTCACCGTCGGTATCGTGGCCGCATAGACGTCTACCAGTCCGAGCGGCGGATGATCGGTCATCAGATGGCCGCCGCACTTCGTGCAGAACTGACGGTCGCTCATGTTGGACTTCTCGAAGCCGGACAGGAACTCCTCGCCCTTGGTGACCTTGACGTTTTCCGGCTTCCACAGCGTGAACGCGTTCACGGGAGACGCCGACCACGAACGACAGGAACTGCAATGGCAGTAGCCCATCGCCTCGGCCGCTCCGTGCACTTCGATTTCCACGGCGCCGCAAAAACATCCGCCCTTATGTACCGTCATGACTTAGATCCTCATTTTTCTTGAGTTCGACTGCGCTCAGCAGCTGATTTGAGACAGAGCTCAGCGCCGACGGGGTTTAAAGCTTCCGGCAATGAACGGAATGACGGGGCGTCCGCCTCACTTGACAGCGCGTCCGGAACTCGAAAGGGATGTCGCGCCGGGTTGCCGCGCAACTTACGGGACATGGATGGAATGGCCGGGGACGCTCTGTCTGACCTCTTGAAAAAGGTGCGTCTCACCGGCGCGACGTTTTTCGACATCAAGGCTCAGGATCCATGGGCCGTCTGCTCGCCTGCCCCGTCATCGATACTGCCGAAGGTCCTGCCCGGCGCGGACCACCTGATTTCCTATCACGTGGTGACGGCCGGCCGTTGCTTTGCTCGCATCGTGGGCAAGGAGGCGATCGCGGTGGAGGCCGGCGAAGTCGTGGTCTTCACCCACAGCGACCCGCACATCATGTCGAGCAATCCCGAGCTCGCGGCCGATCCTCCGACCGCCGATGTCCTGGAGATCGCGTCCGCCAGCCAAATGCCGTTCCACATCAACCATGGCAGCGACGGGTCGATCTCGGCTAGGCTCGTTTGCGGTTATCTTGCCTGCGACGCACAGCCATTCAATCCGCTGCTCGATGCATTGCCCCCGGTGATCAAGGCCGGGGACGTGAAAGGCGATGCCGGCTGGCTTGGCCAATTCATCAGATTGGCAGTCTCGGAAGTGGCGGAAAAGCGGGCTGGCAGCGAGACCGTGCTCACCAAGCTCAGCGAGCTCATGTTCGTCGACGTCCTGCGCCGCTATGTGGAGTCGCTTCCACCGCAACACACCGGCTGGCTGGCGGGCCTGCGCGACCCGCACCTGCGCAAGGCGCTGGCGCTGATCCACGATCGGCCCGAGCACAATTGGACCGTGGAGGCGCTGGCGAAGGAGGCCGCGCTGTCGCGCACCGTGCTCGCCGAGCGTTTCACCAGGCTCGTCGGGATGCCGCCGGTGCACTATCTCGCCAAATGGCGGATGCAGATTGCCTCGGAACTGCTCAGCACCGGCAACAGCAACGTCGCAAACATAGCGGCGGAAATCGGCTACGAGTCCGAGGCGGCGTTCAGCCGTGCCTTCAAGACGATGATCGGCGTCCCCCCATCGGCCTGGCGGCTGGGTGTTCGCGCTGCGCCCGGTTTCGGCGGCGGCGAGGCTCCCGAAACCGAAGGCGGACCCGCCGATCCGCAGCGGTAAGAGCAATTCCAGGAAAGGTGCGAAACGGTTTCCGTCCGGAATTGCGTCAAAACAAAGAGATCTACCGGTCCGCCAGCGCCAGTTTGGCGCCGAGCATGACAAAGGCTCCGGCGAAGGTGCGGCGCATCCAGGTCAGCACCTTCGGCCGCGACACGACATGGCTGCGGACCGACGCCGCGAAGATGCCGTAACCGACAAAGACCACGAAGGTGAGCAGCATGAAGACGCTGCTGAGCTCCAGCATCTTCGACAGCGCATGCGATTCGGTGGTGCTGACGAATTGCGGCAGGAAGGCAAAGAAGAAGATCGACAGCTTCGGATTGAGGATGTTGATGAGGATGCCCGAAGTGATCACTTTGCCGGCCGAGCGCGGCGCGACATTTTCGTCGACGCTCAGGCCGCCCTTCTCCTTCAGCGTGTTCCAGGCCATGTAGAGCAGGTAGGCGACGCCGAGATATTTCAGCGTCTCGAAGGCGACGGCGCTGGTGTGCAGCAGAGCCGCGAGGCCGGTGATGGCGGCCGCCATATGCGGAATGATGCCGAGCGTGCAGCCGAAAGCGGCAATGATGCTGGCACGCGCACCACGCGAAAGCCCGGCGCTCAGCGTATAGAGAACGCCAGTGCCGGGCGAAGCCACGACAATCAGCGACGTCAACAGGAATTCGATGCTCACAGATGGTCTCCCGGTGCTGGCCCTGCCGCCGGCAGCGTAATCAGCGAAACGTGCGGGCACAAGCCAGCCTGAGAGCCTATCCGCATTCAGATCATGCTATTGGCGTGCAGCTTGCTATCCGCGATGGGCTGCCGAACTTCCCAGTGTTCGACTAGCTTACTCTCGTTCAGCCTGAAAATGTCGACGATGGCCAAGCCCTCCTCTTCGGGTTCGCGTTTTGCGTGCATGTGCACGATGACGAAATCCCCTTCGGCAAAAATCCGCTTCACCTCTCCCCTCACGAGGGGAAATGACTGTTTGAGCTGCTGCAGATAGGCTTTGAAGCCGTCCGCACCATCCGCAATGTTCGGATTATGTTGGATGTAGCGTTCGCCAAAATGCATCGAAGCAGCTTCGATGTTGCCCTGGTTTACTGCTTTGTCGATGAAGTCCAGGACGATCGTCTTGTTGGTCTCGAGCGAATTATAACTCTTGGCTGTAACTGGATTTGATGGTTCGTCACGCATGTTTTGCTCCGTGAGGTGCCTGCTTCTGCCTGGTGTGAACAGGAGCGTCCGCACGCCGACATTGCCAACATAATCAGCCACGCTTGTGAGATGGTCGATATGCCATTCCGCTAGATTCTTATCCAATCGTCTAATATCGTTGTCCGATTCATCATCGGAGGATGGTTCTCATGGATGCCTTGTCCGAAGTTCTTGCTTCGCTGAGATTTGGCAGCGCCATGATCGGCAGCGCGACCCTGCATCGGCCATGGGGTATTTCGGTCGATCCGATAAGGAATGCCGCCATCCACGTCATACAGAACGGCGAATGCTGGCTGCGGCTAGCCGGTGAAAAGGAGCCGATCCGCTTAGGCGAGGGAGACGTCATCCTTGTCGCGAGCGGTATCGGGCATGCCCTTTGCAATCCGGCGGATGCACCGACGGCATCGATATCCGCCGTCCTTTCCGCAAATCGGAGCGGACTGGAACCGAAAAGCGAGAGCGGCGCGACAACTCTTCTTTGTGCGAGATATTCACTCGACGGCGTCGGACCATATCCGATGGTTTCGCTGCTTCCACCGCTGATCCATTTGACCCGAAATCAGATCGACACCAGCGAGCCGCTGCGGCTTGCCCTGGAACTTCTGCAGGTCGAAGCAAAAAGCAATCTCGGCGGTCACGACATTGTCGCCCCACGTCTTCTCGACAGCACGTTGATCTTCTTATTGCGTGCCTGGATAGAACATCAGCCTCTCGGAACAGGCGGATGGTTTGGCGCCTTACGCGATAAAGGCATTGCGCAGGCTTTGCGCCTGATCCACGAGCGGCCGGATGGTCCCTGGACTATCGCTTCCCTTGCCAGCGGCGCGGCACAGTCCCGGGCCACCTTCGCGCGTCGCTTCGCTCAACTCGTGGGACAGCCGCCGCTGTCCTATGTGACTCGATGGCGGATGAACCTTGCCGCCAAGGCTCTGCGGGAAACGAACCAGAACATTGGCGAGATCGGGCGCGCCGTCGGATATGAGTCGGTGCCGTCGTTCTCGCAGGCATTCAAACGGTTGACCGGACGATCGCCCGGCCTCTACCGCAGCGACTTTCGCTCATCTGACTGACGAATTTCAAAAGTGAGACGCCAGCCCGAGGGCCGTCATTACAGCGTCGGCAGTCCGTGAGCCAGGCGCGCCATCAGGCAGTCGTCATCGCCCGGCATGCAGGCGCGGCAGACGTCGGGACGGATCTCGTAGATGCCGCAGGCGGTCGACTTGCCGACCTCGCCGCACAGTGCCGAACAGCGCGCGCCGTCGCAGCGCATGCCGGCTTCATCGGCAGCCACGTATTTTTGCGGGATAAGGTCGAGCTGCGCGTCATCCTCGGTTGAAAAGCGCGGCCATCTTGACGAGTAGGCGCAGCAGGCGCCACAGGTCTGGCAATCGAAGGCAACCGGATCGGCGCCCTCTTGTGGCGACAAAAAATCCTCTGCGACCGCCAGGGCAAGCAGCCTTGGCGCAGATTTCCGGCCGGCATTTTGCTGCAAGGGTGCTATTTCTTCTTCGGCTTGCGCGGCGGTGCTTCGGCCGGCGACCTGAACAGATCGGTACCCGCTTCGGCGGCTTCACCGGTTTTTGGTGCGGCGGCCGGCTTGGCCGGCTTCACGGCGGCAGCAGGCGCGGCTGGCTGGCCCTTGGCGGAAAACTTGATTGCCATATCAATCCTCGTCAGAGAAACGCGATGATGGCGCATTCGGATTGCGAAGGCGGCCGATGAGCGCCGAAACGGCCGTGATGTTCATTTCTTCGGGCGACCAGTTCCTGGCTTCCTCGATGTGCCGGGGCGCCAGCTCGCGATGCGTGCTGCCGCTGTAGGCGGCGTCCTGATAGGTCACGCGCTCGTGGGTCTTGGCGTTTTCCCGGACGTATTCGATCAGATAATTGGGGCATTCGGCACGGCCGCGCACGCCGAGCCGCACCTGGGCATCGCCGTGGACACGCCGGCAGCGCTCGAGCTTTTCGAGCACGCGCCGGACATATTCGACCGGCTTGTCGAGTTCACCCACGACATCGGCGATGGTCGAATCGGCGGCGATCGCCTTTTGAGGCACGCGTTTGGTGGCCATCAGCGTTTGCCCGCGCGTTTCGGCGAGGCCGCGAGCGCTGCCGCCATGTCGTCGGCTTCCTTTTCCAGGCGCAGTTCGCGCAGCCGCGCGGTCTTGGCTTCGCGCGCCTGGCTGACGGCATCCCGTTCGGAATTGATGCGGTCGAGCGACATCGACTGGGTCCGCGTCTTGCTAAAAATGGATTCGGCCTGGTGGTCGCGGGGTCTTTTTGAAGTTGCGGTCAAGGTCTTTCTCCCGGTTCGGAGCGCGCCGCCGAAAAGTGGCGAGACTGGTCTTTCGGCCAGGATCCCGCACAAAGCAATACGGCAGCCGGTTTCAAATTGCTGGAACGTCCTCAGAGACCGTTTGGAAATTCTACTCTGACGGCCGTCTGATAGCCGTCAGAGCGAATTTCGAAACAGCCTCTTAGCACGTCCGGGCCGTCGAGCAGCGCTCTTTCGGCGGTCGAAGCGCAAAAATGAAAAAGGCCAGGCACCGCCTGACCTTCCATGAGAGCGCATGCGCATCCCGAGAGACGCGCAAAGAAACGTTCTTCTCATGCGCATGAACGGGGACTTAACCTCCCGCGATCATGTGCTGGAATTTGCCATTCACCGGTGCCAGTACATCCGTGGTCACCGGTGAGGCTGAATTCCGTTTTAGGCCGCCTTCAACTGGTCGGCGGACATCTTGCCCGACTTGTTGTCGCGGACCATCTCGTAGCCAAGCTTCTGGCCCTCGACGATGTCGCGCATTCCGGCGCGCTCGACGGCTGAGATGTGGACAAAAACGTCGGCAGAACCGTCGTCAGGCTGAATAAAACCAAAACCCTTGGTGGCGTTGAACCATTTAACTGTGCCTGTGCTCATAACGAACCCTTTCCATGGCAAATATTCGTTCGCCGTCATGCGGATGCACAACAACGTTTGTCTCGATTTTGATGGGGAAGTTCGTCAAAGGCGCGCCTCGGCACGCGGATAACAAAAGTCGGTCAAACAAACATCGACAAAATTCTTGTAGACTTCTTTGCGCGCTGTGTCAATTTTTTGATTTGCAACACTCGTGGAGATGCGCGGCGGCGGCAAATACGACAGCGAAAACCGGGCTATTGCCCGCCGAAAAAACCACTTAGCCGGGAACCATTTTGGCGCCGGAGCATTTTTTCGGTGTCGAACGCCGTTCTCGAAAGAGCGATCTTGAGAAAAGGCGGACGACCACCAGGACGCCCCCCGCGCAGATAAAAGGCACGAGGGGCGTTCCTGTGTGATGCGACCATTCGCGCCGCCGCCCCCTGCTCCTCACACCATGCCGCGACTGAGCCCGCCATCCACCGGCAAAGCCACGCCGGTAATATAGGCGGCGGCGTCGCTGGCCAGGAATGCTGCAACCGCACCGAATTCGGCGGGAGTGCCGTAGCGCTTTGCCGGGATATCGGCCTGACTCTCGGCGGCGATCACGGCAGCGTCGACACCCCTGTCGGCGGCGTCCATGGCGTCGAACTGTTTGGTCCGGTCCGTCGCAAAACGGCCAGGCAGCAACAGGTTGACGGTAACGCCGTCCGCCGCCACTTCGCCGGCCAGGGTCTTGGCCCAGCCAGCGAGCGACGCACGCAGCGCATTCGAGGCGGTAAGGCCGGGGATCGGCTCGCGGACGGAAGTCGAGGAAACGGCGATGATGCGTCCCCAGCGCCGCGCCCGCATGCCTGGCAGGAAAGAAATGGCAACGCGCATCTGGCTCAGCACCATGCTGGTGAACTGCTTCTCCCAGACGCTCGCATCGAAGACGCTGGCCGCGAAGGGCGGCGGGCCGCCGCCATTGAGCAGGACGATGTCGATCCGCTGATGCTCGTCCTCGACGGCATGGATCAGCCGGGAGACGCTGTCGTGGTCGGAGAGGTCGGCGCTGAAGGTCGAGCAGATGTGGCCGGCGGCCTCGATCGCGCGCCGCGCCACATCCAGGGTCGCCTCCCCTCGTCCGACCAGGATGATCTCGGCGCCTTTCGCCGCGAGCGCTTCGGCAACGCCGAAACCGAGGCCCTTGCCTCCGCCGAGAACAAGCGCCCTCCGCCCCTCAAGATTTGCATCCATCAAGCCAAGCCTCCTGCTGGTTTCACTGGCTATTTCGAGCGACTTCCCTAGCGGACATGCACGATAGCGTCGGCTTCGACCGGAACATTGGCCGGCAAGCCGGCCATGCCGAGCGAGCAGCGGGCGTGCTCGCCACGCTCGCCGAAAACATGGAGCAGAAATTCGGATGCTCCGTTGCCGACCTCCGAATAGGCCGAAAAGCCGGCCGTCGCATTCACATAGACGGTCAGCTTGGCGAATTTCACGACACGGTCAAGATTGCCGTCCAGTTCCTTGTCCAGCCAATAGACGATGTTGGCCGCGCAGAGCCGGGCGGCGTTCTGCGCAGCAGCCAGATCGATCTCTCTGCCGACCTGGCCGATCGCGGCGATCTCCTGCGCGATCTCGGGAATCTGACCGGAGACATAGACGATGTCGGCGACCCGAACCGTCGGCGAGAACGGCAAAGCAGGCCGCTCGAGCGACGGCCAGGCGACACCGAACTCCTCAAATCTTCTTCTGTAGGACAAGGTGGCTGCTCCTGTTTTCGTTCGTGCGAGCGGACCTTGAATTCAGATCGGGCTTTCGGATAGCCTGATAGTGCTGACACAGCTATCAGGAATTCTTATGACTGGAGATATCGACGTCAGGCTGCTGCGCGCCTTCGTCACCGTGGCCGATACGGGAACGGTGAGCCGGGCGGCCGATCGACTTGCCCGCACCCAGGCGGCGGTGAGCATGCAGCTTCAGCGCCCCGAGGGTGAAGTCGGCGCCGAGCTGCTGCGCCGTTCGCCGCGCGGCGTGACGCTGACCGAGGCCGGCGAGATCCTGCTCGCCTTCGCCCGCAAGGCCATCGCGATCGGGGACGATGCCAGGCGCGAGATAGAAGGCCGCAGGCTGGTCGGCCGTGTCCGGCTGGGCATCATCGAGGATTTGGCGGTGACACGGCTGCCGCTGATCATTGCCGACTTCCGCCGCCGGCATCCTTCCGTGGAGATCGAGCTGACATCGGCCAGCAGCGCCGATCTCAGCAAGTCGCTGGGCGAAGGAAAATGCGACATCGTCATGGCCGATCCGGCGCGCTTCACAAAGGCGCCGCGAGGTCATCTGTCACGACAGCTGGTCTGGGCGGCAAGCCGCATGATCGAGATCGATGACGAGGTCGAGCTTCCGCTGGTCATCTTCGAAGGCGCCTGCTCCTGGCAGGACAGAATGCTGGCCTCGCTCGCCGAGGCCGGGCTCGGCTGGAAGATCGGCTGCCGCGTGTCGACTTTCGCGACGCTGATCTCGGCGCTGAGGGCCGGGCTTGGCATCGGCCTTCTGCTGCAGGAAGGACTGCCGCCCGACTGCCAAAGCCTCAACGGACGCTTCAACCTGCCGCCGGCGCCGATGGCGGATTTCGGCGTCTACCTTGCGAGGGACCCGTCCCGGCTGGTCGAGGAGTGTGGCGATTTCCTGCGGGCGGGATTCGAAGTCTAACGAAACGATCCGACGTCATTCACCGTTCCTGGTCGGTCGGGCGGATGACGATCTCGTTGACGTTGACGTGCGCCGGCTGGCTCACGGCGTAGAGAATGGCCGCGGCGATGTCCTCGGCGGCCAGCGCCTCCATGGCGGCGAGCCGCTGGTCGAGCCCAGTCTTCGCCGCCGGATTGGTGATATGGTCGCCGAGCTCGGTGCGCACCAGGCCGGGTTCGATGACGGTGACGCGAACCTTGTCGGAGTAGACTTCGCGGCGCAGCGATTCGGAAAAGCCGACGACGCCGAACTTGGTTGCGGCATAGCCGCTGGCGCCGGGATTGGCGACGCGGCCGGCGACCGACGAGACATTGACGATGTGACCCTTGGCGGCCCTGAGATGCGGCAGCGCCGCTTTGGTGACACCCATCAGCGCCAGCAGGTTGAGCTCGACCATGCGGCGCCAGTCATCGAGCACCGCCTCGGCGGCCGGCGACAGAAGCATCACCCCGGCATTGTTGACGAGGATGTCGAGGCGGCCCCATTCGGCGACAACCTTGTCGACCATGGCGGTGACATCGTCGTTGCTGGTGACGTCGGCCGCGATACGGAGTGCCGTGCCGCCGGCCTTTTCGATACGCGCGGCCAGCGCTTCGAGGCGATCGGCGCGGCGGGCGGCAATCGCCACCTTTGCCCCGGCGGCCGCGAGCGCCACAGCGGTTGCCTCGCCGATGCCCGACGAGGCGCCGGTGACAAGAGCGACCTTGCCGGCCAGTGCGGAAGAAACAGCTGTCATTGTGGAGTCTCCAGAGCCCCTGCCCGATCTTCAGATAGGCCGCGGGCCGCGAAGTGGAAGACCAGCTTGTCGGTTGCTCGGCTCATTCGTCGGGGCCGGGCTCCGGCCATGGTTCCTTCGCCGCCTCCGCATACCAGTGGCGCATCGCCGGCATCGAAAGCACGGCATCGACATAGGCGCGGGTGTCGGGCGCCAGCGTGCCGCCATAGGTGTCGAAGCGGGTGACGACCGGCGCGTACATGGCGTCGGCCGCGGTGAAATGGCCAAACAGGAACGGCCCGCCTTTGCCGTATTTTTCCCGGCATTGCCGCCACAGATCCTCGATGCGCGCCCGTTGCGCCTCACCTTCGGCGTCGAGCGGCTTGTGGCCTTTTGGCCGGCGCAAATTCATCGGCCAGCCATAGCGGACCTCGCGAAAGCCGGAATGCATCTCTGTCGCCGCCGAGCGGGCGTGCGCGCGAGCGCCGATATCGGCCGGCCAGAGCTTCTTGTCGGGAAACAGGTCGGCAAGATATTCAAGGATGGCAAGGGTTTCCCAGACGATCCGGATCTCGCCATTCGGCAGCCGATGGTTCAGCACCGGCACCTGGCCGGTCGGCGATATCCTGGCCAGATTGGCGGCGGTCTCGGGCGTGCGCAGGCGCACAAAACCTTCCTCGAACGGTATCTCCAGATGCTTCATCGCCAGCCATGGCCTCAGTGACCAGGACGAGAAGCATTTGTTGCCGATGAAGAGCGTGAATTCAGCCAAGATGGTCTCTCCGTGTCGAGCCCAGCGGCTCAGTTTGCTTGTGCCGTGGCCAATTATGCCGCCGGCGTGACGCCGGCGCGAGCGCGGATGGCGGCGACCGCCTTGGTGATATCCGCATTGACCAGCAGCGCCTCGCGACCGGCCGCGATGGTGAGGTCGACCTGATCGACCGGCAATTTCAGCCGCGTCGGGACAGCGTTCAGCTTGGCCTGTGTCGCCTGGTCGAGGTCGGCAAAGGACAGATATTGGACCACGAGTTCAACATCGCGGCAATCCCAGCCGGCAGTCGAGCCGCGATAGGCAGCCACGGTCGAGATCGGCAAAGCACAGCGGTAGCGGACCAATTCACCGCGCCATTGCGAGACGGCCAGCTTCAGTGCGTCGGCTTCGTCGCGCACCGCGGCCGCCATGGTGGTGCTCGTCACGGCGTCGAGCAACTCGCTAAGCCGCGGTCCGTGGATAGACTTGGCCCAGCTCACGTCGTTGTCGGCGCCGGCGTCGGCAACGATGAAAAGCAGCGTCCTCAACCGGACAGCGGCGGCCGGCGACAGCGGACCATAGGGGGTGCCGGCGGCGGAGCGCTCCAGGGTAAAGCCGGTGACGCCGAGATTATCGGTCAGACCACCGTCCAGCAATTTCACATAGTCGAGGGGATCGGCGTTTTGATAGGAATCGAGCGCGCTGGCATAGGCCTTGAGCCTGATCGAGGCATTGTGATCGGCCAGTGCCCGGCTCAACCATTGCGGCCTGCGGTAGCCGCAATCCGGGCTGGTGGCGGAAACCACGATCGGCGCGAAGACCACCGGCACGGCAGCGGAAGCCGCGACCGCATCAGCCAACCGCATCTTGTCGAGATCGCTACAAAGCGCCGCGAAAGTGTCGTAGCTGAACAGAAATGGCGTGCGGTTATAGATATCGGACGCGTTGATCCAGATGATGGGCCGGTCCGGCTTGGCGAACGCCTCGAATGTCGCATCGTCGAAGAGATTGTCGTTCAGCCATTTGGCAAAACCGCTGCGGTCATTGACGCCGCCATAGTAGGCGCGGACAAGGTTGAACGGCGACAGCCTTGTTCGAAGGTCGGCCTCAGCATTCTGGATCAGGAACCGTTCGCGAAAGTCGCGGTAGCCGTCCTCGCCCTTGTAGCCGAAATAGGCGGCAGTCACCGCGCCGCCCGATGCACCGGAAATCATCCTGATGTCATCGACCAGCGTGCGCCGCCGCGGCTGCTCGTCGATGACGATGTCGTCCAGCGCCCGCAGAACGCCGTAGGAGAAGGCCGCGGCCCGGGTGCCGCCACCGGAGAAGGCGAGGCCGAGCACAGTCGAGCCGTCGTCGCCCGGATCTGGAATGAAAGCCGGCGACGGCCTGCCGGCTTCGGGCGTAAAGACGTTGATCGGCCCGACATCATCGGCGACGCAGCCTGCCAAAAGCATGGACGTCGCAACGGCACAGGCAAGGCGAAAACGCATCGAAATCCCCCCGGGCAGAGCCTAGCCGCATTACCGCGCCGGGTGCAACCGGTTGTCCGGCGATGCATGGAACCGAAGCGGTGCCTGACCGTTTGCCTCGCAAATAAAACTCCCGAACTCCAGGAGATGCGCGATGGTGAACAAGGATCAGGTGGCAGGCGTCGCCAAGCAAGCCAAGGGCTCGGTCAAGCAGGCCGCCGGCAAGGCCACCGGCAACAGGCGCACCGAGGCCGAAGGCGACGTCGACAAGGCGACCGGCAAGATGCAGAAGGCTTACGGCGACGTGAAGGACAAGGTGAAGAAGGCGCTTTGACACTGACCCCCTTCGCGAACCAGGAAAAAGGCGGCTCGGCCGCCTTTTTTGCGCCCTCTCTTACCGTAAGAAAGTCAGGCTGTTGCTGTATGCATTGGTGAAGGTGACCTCGCCATGATTTCCGGCGGCTTCGCCCAGCACCACATCCATGCTGTTTCCGGTCACCCGCGCCAAGGCAAAGCCGCCCATGAAGGCGGCCTTCGGTTTGAACAAGTCGAGCCCGTCACGGCGGTAGATCATCGGCGTTGCGTGCTGGTGGCCATGGAAGATGCCGACGACATTGTAGCCTTTCAGCACGGCCAGCAGCGCCTGCCTGTCGACTTCGCTCCACCAATGCGGCGGACCCGTGCCGCTGTCGTCGAAGGTTCTCTCGGCGGCGTCCCATCTTTCGATCGAAAAGGTATCCCAGCCATAATGCTGGAACAGGATGACCGGGCGGCCGTCGCCGGCATAGGTGGCAAGGTCCTGCTTCAGCCATGGCAGGCTGCTGGCGGCGCCGTGGCCGGTATCGCCGGCAAAACGGTGCGTCTGGACAAGATGCAGACCGCCCCAATCCCATGAATAGCAGTCGGTCTCGACGTCGTAGTCGGTCGCCGGCGCAGGCGGCTTGAAGAACACGCCGGGGCGGTGGTTGACCTCAACATAGTCTCGCATTTCGCGGCGGTACCAGTCGACATGCGAGCGCGGGCCGTTCTGGTCGAGGTCGTGGTTGCCAAGGCCGACATAGACCGGAATGTGCACGCGGTCGGGGCCGACGCCCTGCTGGTAGCGCTGGCTGAACTGAAGCAGCTGCGTGCCCTCGCTGGGCTGGGTGATCTGGCCGCCGCCGTCATCGGTGATGTCGCCGCCAACGACGAGGCCGAGCGGCGTGCTGATTTTGCCCGTCGAGCGCAGGCCGGTGGCAACGCCATCGATTTCGGCCGGCCATTGTCTGTCACCGACGCCGTTGAGTGCGGCGACATTGCGCAGCAAGGCAGCGTCAGTCTTGCCCTCCTGCTCGCAATGCGGGCTCAATCCGTTCGCCATTCGGCAGGCATGGACATCAGCGATAAACAGGAAGGTGGCGTCGATCGGCGGGATGCGCTGCCCGGTCTGGCCGAAGGCCGGGCGCGAAACGGCGCCGGCCACGGCAAGGGCCGCTGCCTGCATCAGGAAGCTGCGCCGGGAAACCGGTGGGGCGGGAATGCGATGCATCATGCGCTAAAATTCAGCACGACGCGGACCGGCAGTCCAGTTGCTCGCAAAGTATGTCGACACGTTCTCCCAGGTCTGGCATTGCTTTCGGCATTCAACTTGCGCGGGCAGAGGAGGACGGCATGAAAACTGCATCCATCGGCATGACAATGGCCATTCTGGCGGTGACGAGCGCAGCGCATGGCGCCGAGTGCATCGACGTCAAATCGGCCAAGGCCGGCTTCATTCTCGAAAGGCCTGGCATCCACAGCGAATTTCGACCGGCAGCGGGCGGAATGGTGGCCGTTGCCAACAAATACCAGTCGCAATCGCCGCAGTCGCAGTACCTGTTCGGCGGACTGATCGAGGTGTTTCGCGACAGCAGCACGGGGCAGCTGGCGATGATCCCGTTTTCCGATCTCAGGAAGGTGTTCCCGCTGAAGGCGGGGGCTAAGAACAAGATCGTGTTTGCCCGCCTCGCACCGAACAAGCCGCCGAAGGGCACCGAGACGCTGGAGATCAACGTCAAGGGCAAGGAGACGTTCAGCCTGGGTGAATGCAAATACTCCGTGCTCGCGGTCAAGCAGACGATCAGGAGCGAGGCCGGCGAGACGCGGGACGAGTTTACCGCGCTTTACGCACCCGACTTGCAGGCAGTTGTGGCCAGGCGCTATGACGAGGGCACCAGCGCCGAAAGCGTGGTCGGCTACGAGCTGATCAAGCCGCTGCCGAATTAAGAGCTCGGCCTCCCCACCTCGGTCATAGTGAGCGACGGCGGCGCCTCTGTCCTGCCGGCGTCAAGGGGCCTTGTGCAGTATCCTGCGACGTCGCCTCGTGACTCCCTGTTCCAAGGCCATCAGGCAGTCGCGCAGCACTCTTGTGTCCTGTGCGGTCTTGGCCATCGACATGGCGCCGGAATAGGTGGCGACGGCGAGCGCTGCGAAGCGCTGCGGATCGGTGCCCTGCTCCCGGCCCGCCTGCTGGTCGGCCCTGATCTTGTCGGCAATCGCCTGACGCCAGGCCGAAAAAATGTCGGCAAGGGCAATGCGGAAATCCGGATCGGCAAGCGACAGTTCGTGCGCCAGATTGTTGAGCGGGCAGCCGCGCACGAATCCCTGCTGCTCCAGCTCCGCCGCGACGGCCGCGAACACGGCGCGCACGCCCTCCCGCGCCGAGCCGGCCCTCCGCACTGGCGCGATCCAGGTCTCCTCGACGGCGGCGGCGACCCGCTCCTCGATCACTGCAAGCGCCAGCGCCTTCTTGGTCGGAAAATGGTGGTGCAGCGCGCCGCCGGTGACGCCCGCCGTCGCCATCAGGTCGCCCATGCTGGAGGCGTGATAGCCGCGTGCCTGAAACGCCTCTTCGGCGACATCGAGCACCTTTTTGCGCATGCCTTCGGGGTCATTGGTGCGTTTTTTAGCCCGCGCCTTTGGGCGGGCTGTGGTCACTGCTGACATCTTCACACGATAGCAGATTGACAAAACAGGACAACCGGTCTGTTTTGTAAAACAGGATGACTGTCCTGTTTTGGAGATCGCGCAATGAACCTGCCTTTAAACGCCATGCCTAAATCCGATCTGCTCGCCTCGCCCGTCGTCGAACTTCGGCAATACACGCTGAAACCTGGCCGACGCGAGACGCTGATCGGCATCTTCGACAATCATTTGATCGAGGGCCAGGAAACCGCGGGCATGACCATCATCGGCCAGTTCCGCGACCTCGACCGGCCAGATATGTTCGTCTGGTTGCGCGGCTTCGACGGCATGATCGCGCGGAAGCATGCGCTGGCCGCCTTCTATGACGGGCCGGTATGGGCTGCCTGGCGCGACGCCGCCAACGCCACGATGATCGATTCTGACGACGTGCTGCTGCTGAAGCCGGCTTGGCCGGGCGCCGGCCTAGACCTCTCGGGATTGCAGCGAGTACCCCAGATGGATCTCCAAAAACCGAGCGCAAGCAGCGCTTTGCAGGCAATTGTTGTCATCAAGATTCATCACTTGCGGCCGGGCCTCGAAGCCCGTTTCGCCAAGGAGTTCCAAACCGCAGCTCTTCCGGTGCTCGCCGCATTTGGCGCACGGCCACTTGCCGCCTTCGTCACCGAACATGCCGAAAACAGCTTTCCGCGGCTGCCGGTGCGGGCCAGCGAAAACGTCTTCATCAGCGTCACGGGTTTCGACAGCGCCGAAGCCCATGCCCGCCACGAGGCGGCCTTGGCCGCCTCCCTAGACTGGCAGGCGCTTCAGCAGACCGTACAACGGGAATTCGCCAGGCCCGCGGAGGTTTTGCGTCTGTTACCGACGGCGCGATCGCTGCTCGGGCAGCACCCAATTTCGGTATGAACCAACATCGTCGACGCCTCCTACGTCGCCGGAGCCTGCTGGTTCATGCCTGAAAGTGTCTGGCATGGATCGCCTGGTAACGCGCCGTCCAGGCGGTTGCCTGCTCCAGGTCAAGGGAAACGCGAAGCAGCCGGTGGTCCTCGTTCTTGCGGCCAATGAGCTGGATGCCAATCGGCAGGCCGCCTTTCGACTGGAACAGCGGCAGGCTGGCGGCGGGTTGCCCGGTGACATTGAAGATTTCGGTGAAGGGCGCAAAGCCGTAGGCCCGGCTCGCCCAAGCCTCGTAATCGAAGACAGCACCATCGCCATGGATGGCGCCAAGCCGGGGCGGCAGGTCGGCCGTCGTCGGCGTCATGATCAGGTCGAAAGCATCGAACGCCATCGCCATCGCCAGCGAAGCGCTGTGCACATGGTCCTGCGCCCTGAGATAGTCGGCGGCCGAAGACCGCCGAAAACAGTCGAGAGCGTGACGAGTGAGGCTTTCGATTTCGCCGACCTCCGGCATCCGCCCGATCTCGTCGGCGCGCTCGTCAACCAGCCGCGCGACCTCCGACATCCAGAAGATGCTCCAGTCCGCTTCGGCGCTGGCTTCCCGCGGGAAACGCGCCTCTGTGACCTCGTGCCCCATATCCTCGAGGAGGATCATCGCTTCGCGAAATTTTTCCTCGATCTCGGGCGCGACAGGCGTACCGTCCGGCCGGTGCGCCAGGCACGCGACGCGCAGATGCTCGCCGGGCGAAGACAGCCAGTCCAGGTAGGACGGCACCGATTTTGACACGGAGTAAGGCGCTCCTTGTTCTGGACCGGCAGTTATGTCCAGCATGGCGGCGCTGTCCCGAACGGTGCGGGACAGGACGTTGTCGGCGTAGAGCCCGGCGCCGACCTGACCTCGACAGGGGCCGACAGGCGTGAGTCCGCGCGACGGCTTCATGCCGAACACGCCGCAACAGGCAGCCGGCACCCGGATCGAGCCGCCGATATCGGAACCGTGGGCGACCGCCACCATGCCGCTTGCCACCGCGGCAGCAGCTCCACCGCTTGAGCCGCCCGCCGTCAGCGAAAGATCCCAAGGGTTCAAGGTGGGGCCGCGAAAGCTGGGTTCGGTGACGAAGTCATTGGCGAATTCAGGCGTGTTTGTCTTGCCCAGCAAGATCAGACCGGCGGCCCGCCAGCGCCGGACGATCTCGCTGTCGGGTTTCGGCGCGGCATCCTTGAAGTAGAGCGACGAGTGCGTCGTCGGCCACTCCCGCACATGCACGCCGGTGTCCTTGACCAGGAAAGGAATGCCGGCGAGTGCGGCGTGCCGGTTGCAGCTTGCCGCCGCGGAAAGCGCCCGGTCCGCATCGATCAGTGTCACGGCATTGATGGCGGGATTGATGCTTTGGATTGCTTCGATAGCCGCCTCGACGACCTCGACAACGGACAGTTCGCCCGAACGAACGTGCCCGGCCAGGGCGACGGCATCCAACGCCACATATTCGGAAAGGTTCATGACTGCTCTCAGCCCGGACTGCCGGTCGCGTCGGCCGTCGACTGGGATCCAGCTTTACTCCGGACCTTGAAATATCGGGCGATGGCTGCCGCGACCAATGCCGGATCCTCCCAGTGCGGGTTATGCCCGCACCGCGCCGCGCCCACGAACTCCGCGGCAGGGATTTCTTCGAGGAGCCGCTGTTGGTGCGTTTCGTCGAAGAGCAGGTCGCGCCCGCCAGCAATGACAAGCGCCGGCAGGCGCAGCGTACGCGCCTTGTCGGTAAGATCGACGCGCCGAACCTGCTCCAGGATTGCTCGCCAAAGTGCCGCCGGCATGGCTGACGCCTCCTTTGCAACCATGGTCAGGAAGTCCGCTGGAACCTCGGCCTCGCAGGCATGCCAATAGTCATAGAACGGATCGGCCGGCGATATCGGGTCTCGAAGTGCCCGCACACCAATGGTCATCGGGTGATCCTCACCGATCTGCGGCCGCACCGTTCCGGCCATCAGCACCAGGCCGCCAATCATCTCGGGATAGCGCGCTGCTGCCTCGATCGCCACCATACTGCCCAAGGAATGCCCGACCAGAACCGGCCGCTCGAGGCGCAACCGCTCGATCAAACTCACCACATCTTCCGCGAAATCCGCTGACGCGAAGCCGCGTGTCCCGGCCGGCGAGGCGCCATGCCCGCGCAGGTCTGGGATGATAAGCCGGCGCCCGGCGAGATGCGGCGCCAGCAAGGAGAAGCTGCGGCTCGTGTCGGAGAAGCCGTGCACCAGCACCAGCGCGGGCTCCTGCCCGGCGATTTCGACGCAGGCCGTTTCAGTGCAGCCGGCACCGACCTTGCGCTTGCGGCCGTTCCAGCCAGCCTGATCGACCGATATCAAAGGCCGAGCTGCTGCTTGACCGCGTCGAGCGCGGGCTTGCCATCGAATGTGGTGACACCGGCAAGCCAGGCGCCGAGCCTATCCGGATTCCCTTTGATGGCCTTCAGGCCGGCTTCCTCCGGCTTCAGGCCGTCATTGATGAGATAGCCCATGCCGAGATTTTCGAAATCGATGTCGAAGGCGAGGTTCTTCAGCAACTGCCCGACATTCGGGCATTGCTGCAGATAGCCCTTGCGCACCTGCGTCGTCACCGTCGCGGCGCCGAAGTTCGGGCCATAGAACTTGTCGCCGCCGCTCAGATATTTGAAGTCGTACATCGTGTTCATTGGATGCGGCGCCCAACCCTGGAAGACGATGAAGCGCTTTTCCTTGATCTCGTAGCCGACCTCGGAAAGCATGCCGGCTTCACTCGATTCGACGACCTGCCAGCCATCGAGGCCCAGCGACTTATCGGCGATGGCGTCCATCATCAGCTGGTTCGAGCCCGGCTCGATGCCATACATCTTCCTGCCGAACTTGTCGGCGAACTTTTGCAGGTCGGCAAAATCCTTGACGCCGGCCTCCCAGACGTAAGTCGGCACGGCAAAGGTGTATTTGGCGCCGACGAGATTGACGCGCACATCGTCTACCGAGCCGTCCTTCTTATAGGGCTCGTAATAGGTGATCATCGCCGGATCCCAATAGCCAAGGAACACGTCCAAATCATTGTTCTTCAAGGATTCATAGATGACGTTGATGCCCAGAAGCGAGCTTGCCGGCTTGTAGCCGAGCGCATCGAGCAAGACGCTGGTGACGCCGGTGGTGAAGGCAAGGTCGTTCCATCCAGGCTCGGCCATGCGCACGACCTTGCATTGTTCAGGTTCAGCCGCAAAGACCGGCTGGGTCGCCAGCAGGACCCAGAGCGAGGCGCCTATTCCAAGGCTACGAAGCATTTCGGTTCTCCTCATTTCACCAACGGTGTTGACCATTCGGTCCTTATATTGTCCCACCGGTCAATTCTTGATCTCGGCGGACGAAAATGTCAACGTCGGTTTTCGATGCATGGATCCGGCCCGTGAAACTCAAGCGCCTCAGCGACATACGCCGCAAAGAGCTGCGGCAAGCCGCCTTTGCCGTGCTTCAGCGCGAAGGCATAGCTGGCGCCACCATAGAAAAAGTGGCGGCACAGGCCGGCGCGTCGAAGGGCATCGTGCTGCATTATTTCAACAGCAAGCGGGAACTGTTCGAGCACGCCATGCGCGAGTCGAACCTGGTGCTGCGTCATGCAGTGGTCGAGCGGCTGAAGCAGGCGCGCACCCCAATGCAACGGATAGATGCCATCATCGAAGGCAATTTCGAGCCGCATCTCTTCCAGCCGTCCCTCTGCCACGCCTGGCTTTCGCTTTGCGCGGAGGTGCCGCGCGACGAAAAGCTTGCCCGCATTCAGAAGGTGATCCATGCGCGCATGCGCTCCAACCTGCTGTCCGGCCTGCGCGGTCTCACGCCGGCGCGCGATGCTGACGAGATCGCTTTCGGCGTCACCACGCTGATCGACGGGCTGTGGCTGCGGCTTGGCCTGCAGCCAGGCAGCGTTACGCGTGAACAGGCCATTCATCAGGTCAAGGATTTTGTCGCTCTCCGCCTGGCTGTTCGGCGCGATGCAGCCGCTGCCGAATAGACCATCGTGCCCCGACAGCCGAAGTTCATACTGTGAGATAGGCCGGCGGCTTGACCACAATCGGCAACGGCGCTGCTCTCCTTACCAGACAAGACGGCAATGCGCGGGAGTGTTGGATGAGACTGGGCGGCAAACGGGCACTGGTCACCGGCGGCTCGGACGGGATCGGGCTGGCAATCGCCGAGGCGTTTTTGCGCGAAGGCGCGGACGTGCTAATCGTCGGCCGCGACGGCAAAAAACTCGACGCCGCCCGCAAGCAGCTCGGGGACGGCGTCGAAACGCTGTCGGCAGACCTGTCGGCCAGCGCCGGCATCGACGCCGTGGTCGAGCATGCCAGGCGCGGCCCACCTCTCGACATCCTCGTCAACAATGCCGGCGTGGCGTTCCTGGCGCCGTTCGAGACCGTCAGCGAGGACCAGTTCCAGCAGTCGTTCGCGCTCAACGTCACGGCTGTATTCTTCCTCACCCAGCGACTGTTGCCGCATCTCGCGCCGGGCGGGGCATCGGTCATCAATGTCTCGTCCTATTTTGCGCACAAGATGATCCCGAAGCGGCCGTCCAGCCTCTATTCGCTGTCGAAGGGCGCGCTCAATTCGCTGACCAAGTCGCTCGCCTTCGAGCTCGGGCCGCGCGGCATAAGGGTCAATGCCATCGCGCCCGGCACGGTCGACACCGCAATGCGGCGCAGGTCGATCGAAAACCTGCCGGAAGCCGCGCAGGCCGAGCTCAAGGCCTATGTCGAGCGCAGCTACCCGCTCGGCCGCATCGGCCGAACCAGCGATCTTGCCGGCATCGCGGTCTATCTCGCCAGCGACGAAGCGGCGTGGACCAGCGGCGGCATCTTTGCAGTGGATGGAGGGTACACGGCGGGGTGAGGAGCGCGCGCTCTTCCTTCTCCCCTTGCGGGAGAAGGAAAAGGCGCTGCTTCAACCGATTTGCATCCCCATCGTCCGCAATCTCCGCTTGAAGGCATTTGTGCAACGCGATACGCCGTTTGCAAATTTGCAACCCGGAGAGACTTCGTGAGCGCGCCAGAGACCAGAACCGAAACCGACACGTTCGGTCCCATCGAGGTCGCCGCCGACCGTTACTGGGGCGCGCAGGCGCAGCGTTCACTTGCCAATTTCAAGATCGGCTGGGAGAAACAGCCGGCGTCGATCGTGCGGGCGCTGGGCATCGTCAAGCGGGCCGCCGCCGAAGCCAATATGGAGCTGAAGCGACTCGATCCGGCGATCGGCAAGGCCATTATCGAGGCCTCCCAGGAGGTCATCGACGGCAAGCTCAACGAGCATTTCCCGCTGGTCGTCTGGCAGACCGGCTCGGGCACCCAGTCCAACATGAACGCCAATGAAGTGATTTCCAACCGGGCGATCGAGCTTTTGGGCGGCGTCATGGGGTCGAAGAAGCCGGTGCATCCCAACGACCACGTCAATATGAGCCAGTCGTCGAACGACACCTATCCGACGGCCATGCACATCGCCTGCGCCGAGCGCATCATCCACGACCTGCTGCCGTCGCTGAGGCATTTGCACGCGGCACTCGAGGCCAAGACCAGGGCTTTCGCCCACATCGTCAAGATCGGCCGCACCCACACACAGGACGCAACGCCGCTGACGCTCGGCCAGGAATTCTCCGGCTACGCGGCGCAGGTCGCCTCGTCGGTCAAGCGCATCGAAATGACCCTGCCCGGCCTGCAGGAGTTGGCACAGGGCGGCACCGCGGTCGGCACCGGCCTCAACGCGCCGGTCGGTTTTGCCGAAAAGGTGGCGGCGCGCATCGCCGCGATCACCGGCATCGATTTCGTCACCGCGCCGAACAAGTTCGAGGCGCTGGCCGCCCATGATTCCATGGTCTTCTCGCACGGCGCCATCAATGCCTGCGCGGCAGCGCTGTTCAAGATCGCCAACGATATCCGCCTGCTTGGCTCCGGCCCGCGTTCGGGCCTCGGCGAATTGTCGCTGCCGGAAAACGAACCGGGCTCTTCGATCATGCCGGGCAAGGTCAATCCGACACAATGCGAGGCGATGACACAGGTTTGCGTGCAGGTGTTCGGCAACAATGCGGCGATCAGCTTCGCCGGCAGCCAAGGCCATTTCGAGCTCAACGTCTACAATCCGCTGATGGCCTATTGTTTCCTGCAATCGGTACAGCTGCTGGCCGACGCTTCGGTGTCGTTTACCGACAATTGCGTCGTCGGCATCGAGGCCCGCGAAGACAACATCAAGGCAGCGCTCGACCGTTCGCTGATGCTGGTGACGGCGCTGGCGCCGACGATCGGCTACGACAACGCCGCCAAGATCGCCAAGGCGGCGCACAAGAACGGCACGACGCTGCGCGAGGAAGCGCTGGCCACCGGGCTGGTCAGCGAAGCCGATTATGAGCGGCTGGTGCGGCCGGAGGATATGACGCATCCAGGGTAAGTTGATCGCGAAAACGTTACCTCGGTGAACAATCCGTAACCAATCTGACGTCTTTGGTGAACAGTCGGCATGCGCTAACTGGACGGCTATCCCAAGTCGTTTGGCCAAACCCTTCTGGAGAGTTACGCATGTCCACGAACACGTCCACCAACACTTCGTTTGCCGGTTCCGGCACCGCCGCCGGCGCCTCGGGCACGATCCTGCTCGGCCGCATCCTGCTTTCTGTCATCTTCCTGCTTTCCGGCTTCGGCAAGCTGACGGCGATTGCCGGCACCGCCGGCTATTTCGGCAGCCTAGGCCTGCCGCTGCCGATGGTGACCGCCATTGTCGTCGGCCTGATCGAACTGCTTGGCGGCCTCGCCATCCTCGTCGGCTTCCAGACCCGGATCGTCGGCTGGGTGATGGCGATCTTCACCGTCGCCACCGCGCTGGTCGCCCACACCGGCTGGGCCGATCAGATGCAGATGATCAATTTCATGAAGAACCTCGGCATTGCCGGCGGCTTCCTCGTGCTCGCCTCGTCGGGTCCAGGCGCGTATTCGATCGACGCCAAGCGCGGCTGACGCGGCCCAGCATTGCCTAGACAAAAGGGGCGCGGAATTTTCCGCGCCCCTTTTTCGTTGTCGGTTTATATCTGCTGGCTGGAACTCTGCTAGGATCGGCCGCCGATATCGGAGGAGACCATGCCTCGCAATGCACTGCTCTTGCTTTCCCGGCTGCTGCTCGCCGCGCTGTTCGTGCCGTCCGGCTTCCATGCGCTTGCCGACATCCCCGGCACATCTAGCTATTTCGCCGGCCTCGGACTGCCGCTGCCAACACTCGCTGCCTGGGGCACGGGGCTGTTCGAGCTGATCGCCGGGCTGCTCATCCTCGTCGGCTTCAAGACGCCGATCGTGGCGCTGCTGCTCGCCGCCTTCTGCATCGCGACCGCCTTCATCGGTCATTACGGCCAAGGCGGCGACGATCCGACGCTGACCTTCCTGCATTCACAGATGCTGATGAAGGACATTGCCATAGCAGGTGGTTTTCTGGCGCTGGCAATGGCTGGTGCGGGCGCCTGGTCGGCCGACGGGCGTGGCATCGGCGTCGGTGCCGAAGCGACCTGAAAGACTGGCGTCAGCACAGATCATCAGGCGTTCAGGAAATTGGCCAGAATGATCTCGCGCCAGACGCGGGTCGGCGTCACCCAGGCATCCTGGGCGTTGTACTTGCCTGCATAGATCACGGCGGCGATGTCGGCCTCGGGCATCAGCCAGAGCCGCTGTCCGCCATTGCCGAAACCCCCATACCATGATTTCGGGGCGGCGAATGCTGGCGCCGGCGCATCGCCGGTGAACCACAACCGGCCATAACCAAGGCCGTCCGGCGTCGAGATTGTGGCTGTTAACGACGCGTTTATCCAGCCTTCCGACGCGATCCTCTCTCCATTCCACAGACCCTTGCGAAGAAGGAGTTGGCCGATCTTCAAAAGATCAGGGGCCGCCAGCCTGAGGCCGGACGCTGCGGAGGCGACGCCGTCACCACCAGCCGACCAGTGGAAGCGCTCGATGCCAAGCGGCGCGAAAAGC
The DNA here is from genome assembly GCF_040317575.1 of Mesorhizobium sp. M1423. Taxonomy (NCBI): domain Bacteria; kingdom Pseudomonadati; phylum Pseudomonadota; class Alphaproteobacteria; order Hyphomicrobiales; family Phyllobacteriaceae; genus Mesorhizobium; species Mesorhizobium sp. M1423. The sequence continues at coordinate 61,728 of NZ_JAMYKU010000024.1, read as the reverse complement.
GCCTCGCGCGCGAAATCCGGCAGGGATTTGCCGCAGCCTCTTTCAATGATCGCGCCAACCAGCGCGACGCTGCCGCCGGAATAGATCCAGCGGCTCCCAGGGTCGGCGATGATCGGCCGCTCAAGGATGAAGCGATAACGATCGGGCGCGTTCTCCATCGCGATCTCGCTGTTCTGCGGATCGCTATAGGGACGGTTTTCGTCCCACTCCATGCCGAGCGTCATCGTCAGCGCATGGCCGATCGTGATCTTCTCACGCGCGGGATCGGCGGCGAGATCGGCGTATTCGGGAAACAGCGCGAAGAGCGGCGCATCGGGTGGCGGCACCAGTCCCGTGTCGAGGGCAATGCCGTAAAGCAGGCTGACGATGCTCTTCGTTACCGAGCGCAGATCGTGCAGCGTGCCGGCGTCAAAGGCGATCTGCCCGATCGGGCGCCCCCATTCTTCGTCCCTGCCCTCGGCATAGTGCTCCAGGAAGACCTTCTCGGAGCGGGCAGCGAGAACGATGTGCAGGTCGCGCAACAGGCCGGACTCGAGCCCGGCAAGCAGCTTGCGGTGGATCGCTGGATCGAAGCCGAGCGCTTCGGCTGCAGCTACGGACGGAGATGACGATGGGATGGTCATGGAATTTTTCGCTCTGCGTTTACCCCACGTCCCGAAATCCGGCCTTGGACCGCCCGTTCACTTCACAGACATGCTTGGCCCGCCCTCGACCGCCAGCACCAGCCGGCGGTTGGTGACTCTTGCCAGCTGTGCCAGCCGGCCAGCCGGCCGCTCGCCGTAAAGATCGGCCAGCGCTGCCGGCAGCACCAGCGCCAGCACGCCATTGCCGCGGTTTTCCCATTTCAGCCGCGGCATGACGCCCGGCATTGCCGCGGTCAACAGATAGACGACGCGCAACAGCGCCGCCAATACCCGGGCGCGTTCGAGATAGCGCGGTGTCGCCAGCCCGCGGATTTCCGGAGCGGCTTCATTGAACACGCCCTCGTGGCGAAACAGGCTGACAAGCGCCAGGAAGGCGCGGCCGGGATGGTCGACGCCGATGAACGAGGCGTGGGCGATGATGTTGAGCGATTGCTTGCCGCGATATTCGGGATGGGCGCGCCAGCCGATATCGGCAAGCAGGCAGGCGGCGTGGCGGTAGCGCGCCTCATCCCTGGTTTCGTCGATGCCGAAGGCAGCAAAGGCCTTACCGGTCCATTCGACAAGCTCATGCGCGTGGTCGACCGATCGCGAGCGCAGGCGGGCAAGCTCTTCCGCCGCCGAGATCAGCGGATCGGCTTTCTGTTCGGCCTTGTCGAGCAGCGAATAGAGAAAGCCCTCGCGCACGCCCAGCGCCGACACGATGATCTTCGACGGCTGCATCGCCGCCATGATCTCCTGCAGCACGATGGCGCCGTAGGGCAGCAGCGAGCGGCGGTTCTTAGAGACGCCCTCGATGCCCTTGACCTTATCGATCTCGGCTTTGGCGACCTGCCGGAGGAAGCTCGCGGCGCTTTCGATGCCGATCTCGTAATGGTGCATGACGCCGAGCGGGTAGTTGGTCATTTCCATGTGCAGACGGGCGAGGTTTCGCCAGGTGCCGCCGACCGTGTAGAAGGCCCTGCCCTGTCCGCCCTTCAGCAATTTCGCCCGCGCCAGTTGCTCGCGCGTGATCTTTGCCGCCTGGGTCAGCGAGTTCTTCGCCATGTCCTGCAGGCGCAAGCCGCCCAACGGCAGGGTGATGCCGTCACCGATCGCCTCGCCGTCGATATCGATCAGTTCGAGGCTGCCGCCGCCAAGATCGCCGGCGATGCCGTTGGCCGGGTGGAAACCGGAGATGACGCCGAGCGCCGAATAATGGGCTTCCTCGCGGCCGCTCAGCACCTGGATCTCGGTCTTGAGTACATCCTCGGCGCGGTGGATGAAGTCGGGGCCGTTGACCGCCTCACGGGCGGCGGCGGTCGCCAACACATACATGCGCTCGGCGCCGGCCTGGTCGGAGAGCGCGCGGAAACGGCGGAACTCTTCCATCGAGCGCGTCACCGCCTCGGGATCGAGCTTTCCGGTCGAAACGATGCCGCGGCCGAGGCCGGCGAGCATCTTTTCGTTGAACAGCAAGGTCGGCGAGCGCGCCAGCCCTTCATAGATGACAAGACGGATCGAGTTCGACCCGATATCGATGATGGACAGCGGTCGGCGGTCCTGAAGCCGGCCCTGGGACGCTGAAATCATCAGCCCGTCGCTGCGTTCTGTTTCTTGCGGCGCTTGAACTGCGCGATGCGCTTGGGCGCATGCGACTTCAACGCATCGCCCCGTCCGGACAGGCTCGGATTGGTCATGAAATATTCCTGCGCGTTGAACGGTTCCTCGCCCTCCTCCAGCACAACGCGCCGGGAGGTTCCGTCAGCCAATACGTCGAAACTTTGCTGGTTGTCCATGATGTTGCCGAGCATGATCTGGCCGAGCACCTGTTCATGCACAGTTGGATTGGTGATCGGCACCATGGTCTCGACCCGGCGGTCGAGATTGCGCGGCATCAAATCGGCCGAGGAGATGTAGACGATCGCCCCGTCCGAGGGCAGGCCGTGGCCGTTGCCGAAGCAATAGATGCGGCTGTGCTCGAGGAAGCGGCCGACGATCGACTTCACCCTTATGTTCTCCGACAGGCCCGGCACCTGCGGTCTCAGGCAGCAGATGCCGCGCACGACGAGATCGATCTCGACGCCGGCGCGGCTGGCATCGTAGAGCGCATCGATGATGATCGGATCGACCAGCGCATTCATCTTCATCCAGATGCGAGCCGGCCTGCCATCCAGCGCGTGGCCGATCTCGTCCGAAATATGCTTGAGGATGCGGTTGCGCAGCGTGAACGGCGATATGGCCAGCCGCATCTGCTCGGCCGGCTCGGCATAGCCGGTGATGAAATTGAACAATTGCGCGACATCGCGCGCGATCGTCGGATCGGTGGTGAAGAAGGACAGGTCGGTGTAGATGCGCGCGGTGACCGGGTGGTAATTGCCGGTGCCGAGATGCACGTAATTGCGTAGCCTGCCATCCTCGCGCCGCACCACCAGCGACATTTTCGCGTGGGTCTTCAGCTCGAGAAAGCCGAAGACGACCTGGACTCCGGCGCGCTCGAGGTCGCGCGCCCAGCGGATGTTGGCCTCCTCGTCGAAGCGCGCCTTGAGCTCGACCAGCGCCGTCACCGACTTGCCGGCCTCGGCGGCGTCGACCAAAGCCCGCACGATCGGGCTGTCGTTGGAGGTGCGGTAGAGCGTCTGCTTGATCGCCACCACTTCCTGATCGGCCATCGCCTGGCGCAGGAACTGCACCACCACGTCGAAGGATTCGTAGGGGTGGTGGACGATGATGTCCTTCTCGCGGATGGCGGCAAAGCAATCGCCACCATGCTCGCGGATGCGCTCCGGGAAGCGCGGATTGTAGGGCGTGAACTTCAGATCGTCGCGAGCGACGGCGACGATCTCCGAGATCTGGCTAAGCGCCAGCGGCCCGGTAAGCACGCTGATGCGGCTGGCCGAGACGCCAAGCTCGCCGGCGACGAAGTCGCGCAATTCGGACGGCATCAGCCTGTCGAACTCGATCCGGATGACCGAGCCGCGGCGGCGACGCTTCAGCGCCGTCTCGAACAGTCGCACCAGATCTTCGGATTCTTCCTCGACCTCGATATCGCTGTCGCGGATGATGCGGAACGTGCCGGAGCCCTTGACCTCGTAGCCGGGGAACAGCTTGCCGATGTAGAGACTGACCGCCTCTTCGAGCGGAACGAAGCGGACGTGATGCTTGCGATCCGGCAAGCGGATGAAGCGCCTCAGCGCTACCGGCAGGCGCAAAAGCGCGCTCATTTCCTCGCCGTTCTTGCGGTGGCGCAATTGCAGCGCCATCGAGAAACCGAGATTGGGAATGAACGGAAACGGATGCGCTGGGTCGATCGACAGCGGCGTCAGGACCGGAAACACCTGCTCCTGGAAATGGTCCTCGAGCCAGGTCTTCTCGTCCTTGGTCAGCGCATCGCGGGTGATGCTCTCGATGCCTTCCTTGTTGAGCTGCAGCATCAGCGCCGAAAGGCTGTTCTGCTGGTCCTCCTGCAGGCGCTCGACCTCGCGCAACAGCTGTTCGAGCTGCTGCTCGGGGGTGCGCCCGTCCGGGCTCTTCAGCACGATGCCCTCGCGCACCTGGCCGGCAAGACCGGCGACGCGGACCATGAAGAACTCGTCGAGATTGGCCGCCGATATCGACAGGAAGCGAACGCGCTCGAGCAGCGGATGATTGGCGTTCAGCGATTCCTCGAGCACGCGCCGATTGAATTGCAGCCAGGAAAACTCGCGGTTGACGAAGCGGTCAGGATTGCCGCCTTCGCGGCTCGCCGCCTCGATGGTGATGAATTCGCTCTGGACCGGCTTCAGTTCGTTCATGATTCCTGCTCTTCCTACACCAGCCGTCGGCGCCAGCCTTAACCGGCTTAACTTATCCTCTGACAGGCTTTTGCGACAGTTTCATTTCATCGATCTTGCAAAGAGACGGGTTATGATCCAGATGCAATCGACAAGATCAGGAGACGACGATGGCAGGCGGTTCCATTCCCCATTTCCAGAACGATGCGGGCTATCCGGCAATCGACATCGGCGTCAAGGAATTCATGTGCACCGGCGCCAATCCGCCTTTCGACCATCCGCATGTATTTCTCGACATGGGCGACGACAATGAAAAGGTCTGCCCCTACTGCTCGACGCTCTATCGCTATTCGCCGAAGCTGAAGGCATTGGAAACGGTGCCGCCGGGCTGCCTTTATATCGACCAGGCCGCCTGATTCTCCTGCGACAAGCCTGATGCAGGAAACGCAGTCCCGGCAGGTCGTCATCGCCGGGGCGGGCGTTGCCGGGCTGACCGCGGCACTGGCCTTCGCCGAGCGCGGCTATCGGATAAAACTGTTCGAACAGGCGCAGCACCTCGAGGCTGCCGGCGCCGGCATCCAGTTGTCGCCCAACGCGACACGCATTCTTCGACAACTCGGCGTACTCGATCGGCTGCTGCCGACGGCGGTGCGGCCGGAGGCGGTTGTGCTCAAGGATGCCGCCACGCTGGGCGAGCTGGCGCGCGTACCGCTTGGCCCGGCCGCCGAAACGCGCTGGGGGGCACCCTATCTCGTCGCCCACCGCGCCGATCTGCAGTCAGCGCTGATGCAGCGGGTTTCGGAGCAGCCCGGGATCGAACTGGTCGCTGGCGCGCGGGTGACCGACATCGCAGCCGGACCGAAAGCTGTTGCCGTCACTGCATCGGCTGATGGCGAAACGGTCGAGGCTGGCTGTCTGCTGATCGGCGCGGATGGCGTCTGGTCGTCGGTGCGAGAACAACTGGCCCGCAAAGCGGCCGAATTCGGTAGTAGCCGGTTTTCAGGTGAGCTGGCGTGGCGCGCCACCGTCGGTGCCGACAGCCCTGCTGGCCAAGCCTTTGCAGCGATCGGTGCGCCCGATTGCGTTACCGCATTCCTCTATCCCGGCTTCCATATGGTCGCCTATCCGGTCAGCCGTGGCACTGCCTTCAACCTCGCCGCCTTCACCAGGGGCGAGCGCATCGCCGAGGGCTGGTCGGGGCATGCCAACCCCGCCATCCTCGTCAGCGCCATGCGCGGTACCGCGCCGGCGCTGGTCCGTCTGGCGAGCGAGGCGGCGCCGTGGACGGCATGGCCGATCCACACCGTCGAGCAGCGGCGGTGGACGACACCGGAAGGCGTCGCGCTGATCGGCGATGCGGCGCATGCGATGACGCCCTTTGCCGCACAGGGCGCGGCGATGGCGATCGAGGACGCGGCGACGCTTGCCGGCTTCGTTGCCACCTCGCCTGCCGATCTCAGCGGCGCGCTTGCCGCTTGGGAACAGGCGCGGCGGCCGCGCGTCGCCCAGGTCGCCCGCCGCGGCGCGGTCAACCGCCTCGCCTGGCACGCGGCCGGGCCGGTGGCGATGGCCCGCAACCTGTTCCTGGCGATGCGCTCACCCGAAAAGCTCGCCGCCGATCTTGATTGGCTTTATGGCTAGCGGGCGCGCGAGTCTGGGGATCGGCGATAAAAAGCTCGATAGGCCGGCGGGACAGCGCCCCCCTCTGTCCTGCCGGACATCTCCCCCACAAGGAGGGAGATTGGCAGTTTCGGCGCCTTGCTAGGTCCTGCAACGTTAGAGATTGGCGAAAGGAGGGCTCGAAGGATCGCGGCGTTGATCAGCCGGAACCCTCTTCAATTGTGAAGCCGCATCGACAGGCCGAGCGAGGCTGGCAGCGGGTTCCACCAGCCGGTGCGCAGCCCGGCCGTGCGCAGTGCCGCCGCCGTCCAGGTGTTGCAGCCGATCAGCGCGTTGAAATGGCCATTGGCTTCGAAGAAACGATCGAAGCGGGAATAGGCCGCATTCTCGATCGGAATGGCCCCGTTCGGCCCCCGCTGGAAGCTTGCCGCAATGTAATCGAGCAGCGCCGCAAAGCGTTCGTCGCCGATGTCGAAGCCGGCGACGTCGGGATGCGGCTCGGCGATGTCGCCGGAAATGTCGACATGCATCACCGAGGCATCGACGGTCAGCGCCTTCATCACCGGCATCGCCTTCAGCTCCGACCAGGTCGGCGTCTCCAGATAGAAGGCGCGGCCGCCCCAGCCGAAGACGATGTAGCGGACCTCCGCCATGTCGGCAGGAATGCCGGCATCGACCAGGAAATGGAAGCGCCGGCGCATATCGTCGTCGACCGGGATGGCGATGTCGGTGTGGATCGGATTTTGCAGCACCAAGATGCGGTGGCTTGCGCCGATCGGATCGGCAACTGCCGCCGGCCAGAGCGGGCGCGGCAGCAGCGTGCCCAGCGCTGCGGCAAGCACTGTTGCAACGACCAGCAGGCCAAGAAAACGGGCAAGCTTCTTCATGGGAAAGGCTTAGAGCAAGCCATGCTCAAGGTGAAGCGTCTCTGGAGTTGCACGGCTGGCAAAGCGCTTGACGCGTATCCTCCCCGGGAGGATATGCTCAAGCATGTCAGATCACCTCCACGCCTCGCATCCTTCCATCATAAAGCGCCTGAAGCGCGCGCAAGGTCACCTTGCGGCTGTGCTGGCCATGATCGAGGCGCATCGCCCTTGCGTTGATCTGGCGCAGCAGCTTCATGCCGTCGAAAGGGCCGTCAGCAGCGCCAAGCGCGAGCTGATCAACGATCACATCGAGCATTGCCTCACGGACAGCGTGGAAACCGGCGGCAACTCGCTGGCGGAACTCAAGCAGCTGGCGAAGTATCTATGAATGCCATCGTAGCCCGCATTCTGGACTGGCTCGGGTTCGGCTCGCACGCCGCACATCATCACGGCGATCACGGTTCGCACGGTCACACCCACGGCGTCATCGATGCGACAATTGCTACCACCGACCGGGGCATCTGGGCAATCAAATGGTCGTTCGTAATCCTGGCCATCACCGCGGCGTTGCAGATGGTCGTGGTTGTGCTGTCGGGGAGCGTGGCATTGCTGGCCGACACGATCCATAACATCGGCGATGCGACAACGGCGATCCCGCTATGGATTGCGTTCGTGCTGGCGCGGCGCAAGCCGTCGCGGACCTTTACCTATGGCTTGGGCCGGGTCGAGGATCTGGCCGGCATCATCATCGTGCTCATCATCCTGTTCAGCGCTGTTGTCGCCGCCTACCAAGCCATCGACAGGCTGATCAATCCACAAGTAGTGACACACCTCGGCTGGCTGACGGCGGCGGGCATTGTCGGCTTCCTCGGCAACGAGGCGGTTGCCGTGTTCCGTATCCGCGTCGGCCGCGAAATCAACAGCGCGGCACTCATTGCCGACGGCTACCACGCCCGCACCGACGGACTTACCAGCCTTGCCGTGGTCATCGGAGCCATCGGCGTCTGGCTCGGCTTTTCCTTGGCCGACCCGATCGTCGGCCTGCTGATCACGATTGCGATCTTCGGTATCGTGTGGCAATCGGCCCGTTCGGTGCTGACCCGCATGCTGGACGGAATCGAACCCGGTGTGATGGATGAAATCCGACATGCCGCCGAGCATGTTGCGGGCGCGCATATTGTCGATGCTAAGGCGCGCTGGGTCGGTCATAGATTGCACGCCGACATCGCAATTGCCGCGGACGAAACCTTACCGCTGTCGGCGGCGAACAAGATCGCGGCAGCGCTGAAAGACGAACTGTCCCAGCATATGCCAGCCCTGGCTGAGGCGAATGTCCGGTTTTCAACGGAACGTGGAGAGAACGACCATCCGCACCCTCACGAGCACACGCATGACCACGGCCACATGCACTGACGCTCGCCGATTTTCTGCTAGTCTCGTCCGATGTTCCAGACGCTCGTCGAATTTCAGCGCACGATCTATCTGACGCTCGGCGAGCAGATCAAGCTGCTTGCGGCCGGAGGCAATTGGCTGGCATTCATGGCCTTCCTGCCGATGGGCGTCGTGTTCGGGGCTGCCCATGCGCTGACGCCGGGTCATAGCAAGGCGGTCCTGGCGACCTATCTTGCCGGTTCGGATGCGAAGGTCTCGCGCGGCCTGCTCGTGTCTATCACGCTATCGTTCACGCATGTGACGATTGCCGTTCTGATTGCGGCTCTCTCGCTGCCACTGGTCTCCATAGCATTGGGCAGCGTTGGCCGCGCTCCGCTTCTGGAGCATATCAGTCGTGGGCTGCTCGGCCTCATTGGCGTCTGGATGCTCTGGCGCGCTTTGAGCCACAGCCATCACCACAGGCACGAAGGCGAGGCTGTCGGCGTGATGGCAGGCCTGATCCCCTGCCCGCTGACGCTTTTCGCGATGACTTTCGCGATCTCCAGGGGTGTTCCGGCAGCGGGCGTCCTGTTTGCCATCACCATGATGGTCGGCGTGGCGCTGACGCTGTCCTGCGTCGCGGTATTGTCGATCGTGTTTCGGGAACGGCTTGTACAGTTTTTCGCGCGCCAGCCACGGCTGTTCGAAACCATCTCCCGGGCCATCGAGGGCGCTGCCGGTCTCGCCCTTGCCGGCGTCGCTGTCTGGCAGATCACATCAGCTTAAGAGAAAACATGGTTTCAGCCACTGCATGGCGTCCGGGCCGGTGCAGCAGTTGGAACGAGCCAAGCCGACGCCGGTCATGTCACATCGATCACGACCATCAGCCCGCCGCCGCCCTTCTCCTCGACATTGTTGTTCGTGGTGTGATGCGGGATGTGGCAATGGATCAGCCATTTGCCCGGACGCTGTGCCTTCCAGATCACGTCGTAGCGCTGACCCGGCCCGACATTGACCGTATCGGCAAGGAAACGACCCGAGGCAGGGATCGTCTCGCCGTCGCGGGCAACGACCTCGAACGGTCCGCCATGGATATGCATCGGATGGATGAAGCCGTTGTTGGTGCCGATGAACCGCACCTTGAGCGTCTCGCCGACCTTCATCGGAATCGTCTCGGTCGAGGGATAGGCCTTGCCGTTGATGGTGAAGAAATTCGGCATGCCGCCGTCCATCGGCATCGACGGGTAGGTCAGCCCTTCCCGCACCAGCCATTCGTGAAGCTCGATGACGTAATCATGGTCGGCCGCGACCTCATCGGCGGGATTGGCGGGATCGATGATCAGCGCACCGTAGAGGCCGAGCGCCTGGGTCCGGTCCGGCTTGGCATGGGGGTGATAGAAATAGGTTCCGTGCTGGGTTGCGGTGAATTCGTATGAATAGGATTGGCCGGGCTCGATCGGCGCCTGCGTGATTTCCGCCGGCCCATCCATCTGGTTCGGCAGGATCAAGCCATGCCAATGCACTGTCGTTTCCTCAGGCAGGCCGTTGGTGACGTTGATCCTGACCTGATCGCCCTGGCGAATGTGAATTCGCGGGCCGGGAATCTGGCCATTATAGGCATAGGCGTCTACCGCAACGTCCGGCAGGATCTGCCAGCGGACCACCGAAGGCCTGAGCGCGAACACCTTGGTGCCGTTCTCCATCCGAAACGGCAGGTCCTGGTCACCCCTTATCGTCAGACCATAAGAGGCGGCCACGAGGCGCGGATCGGTGGCGGCCATGTCGCGCATTGCGTCGGCGGGCGTGTCGCGATCCATGATCATGCCTTGCGGCATGATCACCCCGCCGACATCGCGCGCCGACAAGGTTAGGTTCAGCCAGTTCGCCGGCGCGATCATGCCGATGGCGAGGGCCAGCAGGGAGACCATGCTGAGGGCGGCGACTTGCGGGGTCGTGGCATCCGTCTCCATGTGATGACCGGCGCCGCCTTTGCCTTTGTGGGAAGCCATATCGTGGTGCTGCCCGTGATGGCCGCTGGCGTCGGCCTGCTGCATTTGCATCTGCGCGTGTTGCCCTTGGTGGGGCCGCTCTCGACCGTCGGTGCCGGCCGCCTGTTGGCGCTGTGTCATCAGCCCATGTTTCAAGCCGCGGGCGACCAGCCAGACATTGGCGGGGTAGGCAAGCGCAAAGCCGGCGATGACGCCGATCGACATCACGCCCCAGAACAAAAGCTCCGTCGGTTCCATCGCGCGCATGTCGCGGCCCATCATCAGAAAACTCATGACCGGCGCCATGCCGGCCATCATGAAGTTCATGGAGATGAACTCGGGCAGAAAGCTCTTGCGCACGTTCTCCCAATAGGTGCCGCCCATCATCGATTTCATGAAAAGCGACTGGAAGATGAACAGGCCGAAGGCAAAGCCGGCGAGATATTCGACGATCAGGTCGATCCACATCGGCAGGCCGAGCGCCGCCGTGACGGCGGCGGCAAGAATGATGCCGGTGGCATCGCCGGCGACGCAGTGGATGGTGGAGCCGACGCCCTGCTTCCAGAGCGGCCGGGTAAAGAGTTCATGCTCGCCCGGCCGGGGCTCCTTGTCGGCTAGCACGTAGAGCAGCAAGCCGAGCGGCCCCATATAGAGGGTGACCAGGATGAATCCCCATTTCATCACCACCGGCTCGGGATTGTTGCGATATTGATCGAAGCCGACATAAAGCGTCGAAGCCAGCGCCAGCGTGAACCAGACGACGAGAAAATAATCGATCGGTTGGATGAGCATCGGGATGAACCTTGACCTGCCGCCGCACGCGCCCACGCGGCTCGTTATACAAGTCCCAATGGCAATGAACGCAGCCGGCGCGCTTATGATCCGTGCCGGCCTTAGTTACCAGGTTGCAAGGTGACCACTCGAGCGGTCTGAAGCACGCTTGCCATCTTCTCGCGCCGCGCACGGTCAGCGCTCGTCGAATACGCGTAAGGCCCTGAGCAAGGCAGCGAGCCCGGTCCGCCGGCCTTGTCACGAACCGGCGTACAGGATCAGTGCAGGATCTGCGACAGGAACAGTTTCGTGCGTTCGTGGCGCGGGTGGTCGAAGAACTCGGCCGGCGTGTTCTGCTCGACGATCTGGCCTTGGTCCATGAAGATCACCCGGTTGGCGACTTTGCGCGCAAAGCCCATTTCATGGGTGACGCAGAGCATGGTCATGCCCTCCTCGGCGAGCCCGACCATCGTCTCCAGCACTTCCTTGATCATTTCCGGGTCGAGCGCCGAGGTCGGCTCGTCGAACAGCATGATGCGCGGGTTCATGCACAGCGAGCGGGCGATAGCCACGCGCTGTTGCTGGCCGCCGGAAAGCTGACCGGGATATTTGTTGGCCTGTTCCGGAATCTTGACACGCGTGAGGAAATGCATGGCGATTTCCTCGGCCTGCTTCCGCGGCATCTTGCGCACCCAGATCGGCGCCAGCGTGCAATTCTCGAGGATGGTCAGATGCGGAAACAGGTTGAAGTGCTGGAACACCATGCCGACTTCGCGGCGCACCTCGTCGATCTTCTTCAGATCGTTGGTCAGTTCCTTGCCGTCGACTATGATCTTGCCCTTCTGGTGTTCCTCCAGCCGGTTGATGCAGCGGATCATCGTCGATTTGCCGGAGCCCGACGGGCCGCAGATGACGATGCGCTCGCCGCGCATCACCTTCAGATTGATGTCCTTCAGCACATGGAACTCGCCGTACCATTTGTGCATGGCGATGATGTCGATGGCGACATCGGTGGTGGAAATATGCATCTTGGCGGCATTGACCTTGATCTCTTCCGCGCTGACGGCGTTTTCTATGGCCATGACAAGGTCCCCTTTTTAGCGTTTGTGGCCGGTGTCGAGACGGCGTTCCGTGTACATTGAATAGCGCGACATGCCGAAGCAGAACAGCCAGAAGATGAAGGCCGCGAACACCAGGCCGGACCTGGCCGTCTGCGGCGTTGCCCAGCTGGCGTCGGAGAAGTTCTGCTTGACGATGCCGAGGAGGTCGAACATCGAGATGACGATGACCAGGCTGGTGTCCTTGAACATGCCGATGAAGGTGTTGACAATGCCGGGAATGACCAGCTTCAGCGCCTGCGGCATGACGACCAGACCCATCTTCTGCCAGTAGCTGAGGCCGAGCGAATCGGCGCCCTCATACTGGCCTTTGGGGATCGCCTGCAGGCCGCCGCGCACCACTTCGGCCATGTAGGCGGCGGCAAACAGCGACACACCGATCAGCGCGCGCAGGAACTTGTCGAAGCTGACGCCGGCCGGCAGGAACAGCGGCAGCATCACGCTGGCAAAGAACAGCACCGTAATCAGCGGGATGCCGCGTACCGTCTCGATGAAGATCACGCACAGCAGCTTGACGATCGGCATGTTCGAGCGCCGGCCGAGCGCCAGCACGATGCCGACCGGCAGCGACACAGCGATGCCGACGAAGGACAGGCTGAGTGTCACCAGCAGTCCACCCCAAAGCGGGGTTTCGACATAGGGCAGGCCGAACATGCCGCCGAGCAGCAGAACGAAGGCGACGACCGGCAGTGCAAAAAAGAGAAGGATGGCATTCAGCCCCTTGCGCGGTACGCGCGGAATGAGCAGCGGCACCAGCAGCGCCACGAACAGGATGGCGACCAGGATCGGGCGCCAACGCTCTTCCAGGGGATAGCGGCCGAACATGAACTGGCCGAACTTGGCGTTGACGAAGGCCCAGCAGGCGCCGGTCCAGCCGTCCGGCTGGATGCCGCCCTGCGCCACGGTGGCGCAGACCGTGCGGTCCGGTCCCGTCCACTGGGCGTTGATGAAAGCCCAATTGACGATCTGCGGCAGGATCATGGCAACCAGCACGATGCCGATGATGGTCAGGATGGTGTCGCCGGTCGACGCGATCAGATTCTTGCGGACCCAGGCGCCGAGGCCGCGCTCGCTCGACGGCGCCGGCTGCGCCAGCGCCATCTCCGTCCGCACCCAGGACATATCGTGCTCTTGCATGGCCTTATCTCTCCACCAGCGCCATCCTGGCGTTCACCACGTTCATAACCGCCGACGTGATCAGGCTGAGCGCCAGGTACACCGCCATCATGATCACCACGCCTTCGACTGCCTGCCCGGTCTGGTTCAAGACCGTGCCAGCCGTCGCCGTCAGGTCCGGATAGCCGATGGCGATGGCGAGCGAGGAATTCTTGGTCAGGTTGAGATACTGGCTGGTCAGCGGCGGAATAACGATGCGCATCGCCTGCGGCACGACGACAAGCCTGAGGATCGATGCCGAGCGCAGCCCGAGTGCAGCGGCCGCCTCGGTCTGGCCTGCGCTGACGCCCCTGATGCCGGCGCGCACGATCTCGGCGATAAAGGCGGCCGTATAGCAGGACAACGCCAGATAGAGTGACAGGAACTCGGGCCTGACCTGAAAGCCACCGACGAGATTGAAGGTCGACTGCTTTGGAAATTCAAAGCTCAGCGGAAAGCCGCTCAGCGCGTAGGCCAGCAGCGGCAGGCCGACGATCAACGCTATGGATGTCCAGAACACCGGGAATGGCTGCCCCGTCGCCATCTGCCGCTGTCGCGCCTTGCGGGCGACGAACCAGGCCATGGCGATGCCGAGGAGCAGTGCGACCAGGATCAGCCAGGATCCCTCGCCCCACATAGCGCGGGGAAAATAGAAGCCGCGCTGGTTGAGAAAGGAGCCGAATGGCAAATTGATGCTGTCGCGCGGCGGCGGCAGCACGGCGAGCACGCCGGAATACCAGAAGAAGATGACCAGCAGCGGTGGGATGTTGCGGAACACCTCGACATAAACGGTGCAGATCTTCCTGATCAGCCAGTTATGCGACAGCCGGCCGATGCCGACGATGAAACCGATGATGGTAGCGGTGATGATGCCGACGACAGCAACGATCACGGTGTTGATAAAGCCAACCAGGATGGCACGGAAATAGGTCGAATCCGATGAATAAGCGATGGCGCTTTCGCTGATGTCGAAGCCGGCGCGGCCCTTGAGAAAGCCGAAGCCGGAAGCGATGTGCAGCCGCGTCAAATTGGCGATGACGTTGTGGGTAACCCACCAGACACCCGCTACCAGCAGGACAAGGACTAGTGCTTGAAAGAATATGCCGCGGACGCGAGGATCATTGATGAAGGAACCGCGGCTTGGCTCCTCGCGAAGAATTTCCTGCGATGCCATTAAACCACCACCCTTCTGGCGACCATCCCCTGGAAAGAGAAACCGGAAGGCAGGAAGCTGCCTTCCGGATCACATTTCGATCAGCGGATCGGCGGAGCGTATTGCAGGCCGCCCTTGGTCCACAACGCGTTGATGCCGCGCGCGATCTTCAGCGGGCTGCCCGAACCGACATTGCGTTCGAACATTTCGCCGTAGTTGCCAACTGCCTTGACGATGTTGACGACCCAGTCGTTGGAGACGCCGAGATCGGTGCCGATCTTGGTGTCGGCTTCCTGGCCGAGCACGCGCTTGATCTCAGGATTGTCCGAGTTCTTCATCTCGTCGACATTGGCCTGGGTGATGCCCAGTTCCTCGGCCTGCAACAGCGCAAAGTAGGTCCACTTGACGATGTGGTACCACTGGTCGTCACCCTGGCGCACGGCCGGGCCGAGCGGTTCCTTGGAGATGATCTCGGGCAGCACGACATGGTCGGCCGGCGCGCTGAGCGTCAGGCGGATGCCGTAGAGACCCGACTGGTCGGTGGTGTAGACGTCGCAGCGGCCGGCGTCATAGGCGGCGTTGACCTCATCCAGCTTTTCGAAGACGACGGGGTTGTACTCCATCTTGTTCGCCTTGAAGTAGTCGGCGAGATTGAGCTCGGTCGTGGTGCCGCTCTGCACACAGACCGCCGCGCCCGAAAGCTGCAGCGCCGAATTGACGCCCGGCAGTTTCTTGGCGTTGATCATGAAGCCCTGACCGTCATAATAGGTGACGCCGACGAAGTTCAGGCCAAGTGCCGTATCGCGGTTGATGGTCCAGGTGGTGTTGCGCGACAGGATGTCGACCTCGCCCGACTGCAGCGCGGTGAACCGCTCCTTGGCGCTGAGCGGCGTGAATTTGACTTTGGTGCCATCGCCGAAGACGGCGGCCGCCACGGCGCGGCAGAAATCCACATCGATGCCTTTCCATTCACCCTTGTCGTCAGGCGCAGCGAAGCCAGCAAGACCTGTGTTGGTGCCGCACTGGATGAAGCCTTTCGCCTTGACGTCGTCGAGCGTGCTCGCGGATGCGGCCGAAGCCGCGAATCCAAGCGCGGCGGCGCCCAAAACGCCGATTGCAATGTGTTTCATGACCCACAGACCCTTTTCTGTTTTTTCCAGGCGAACCTGACTTTTTCCCGTGTGAACGCAGCTTCGTATCCCGGCCCATTACCGGAATCCCGCATCGTAACCGACGCGCTGTCTCCCATTCACGAACAACATCGAAGGCGATTATTCCTGTGAGGTCAAGGGAAATGACCAAATCCGAAAGACTTTGAAAACCAACTGGCTGAAATGCCTGAATCGCAGACAAACGCGCCCGCAAATCGGTCAACGCGCCAATAAAGCCGGCAAAATCCGATCGCGCCTTCCCGACCGCGGCTTCCCGACCGCGCCGGGCGCCCTGCGGATCTACGGCGCATTGCTGAATTGGCATATTCAAGACCTTTGCCTGGCGAGTGCGGTGCGGTTGCGCGGCCAATGCCGCCGCACTATGGCTAACGACCTACTCACGGGACGAAATGCAATGGCAAAAGACGGTAGCGAGATGGGCATCAACACGCGGCTCGCCCATTCCGGCAACAACCCGCATGACTATTTCGGCTTCGTCAACCCGCCGGTGGTGCATGCCTCGACCGTGCTTTATCCCAACGCGGCGGCGATGGCTTCACGCAGCCAGAAATACACCTACGGAACGCGGGGCACGCCGACCACCGATGCGCTGAACAGCGCGATCGATGCGCTGGAAGGCTCTGCGGGCACGGTGGCGGTTCCATCGGGCCTGGCGGCGGTGACGCTGCCGCTGCTCGCCTTCCTGTCGGCCGGCGATCATCTGCTGATCGTCGATTCCGTCTATCACCCGACCCGCAATTTCGCCGACACGATGCTGAAGCGGCTGGGCATCGAGGTCGAGTATTACGAACCGCGCATCGGCGCCGGCATCGCGGCGCTGATCAAGCCCAACACCAGGGTGGTGTTCACCGAATCGCCGGCCTCCAACACTTTCGAGGTGCAGGACATACCGGCCATCGCCAAGGCAGCGCATGCCGCCGGCGCCATCGTCATGATGGACAACACATGGGCGACGCCGCTCTACTTTCGCCCGCTCGACCATGGCGTCGACATCTCGATCCATGCGGCGACGAAATACCCGGCCGGCCATTCCGACGTGCTGCTCGGCACGGTCTCGGCCAACGCAGCCTGCTGGAAGCAGCTTTGCGAGACGTTCAACACGATGGGATGCTGCGCCGGGCCGGACGACGTCTACCAGGTGCTGCGCGGCCTGCGCACTATGGGCGTGCGGCTGGAGCACCATCAAAAGAGCGCGCTTGCCCTCGCCGGCTGGCTGGAGGGCCAGCCGGGCGTGGCGCAGGTGCTGCATCCGGGGCTGCCCAGCCATCCCGACCACGTTTTGTGGAAGCGCGATTTTTGCGGATCGAGCGGCATCTTCTCTATCGTCCTTGCAGGCGGCGGACAGAAGCAGCAGCACGCCTTCCTCGACGCGTTGGGGTTTTTCGGACTCGGCTATTCCTGGGGTGGCTATGAGAGCCTTGCCGTGCCGGTATTCCTGGGTGACCGCACCGTCGCCAAGGGCCCGTATGACGGGCCGCTGGTGCGCCTGCAGATCGGGCTCGAGGATGTCGAGGATTTGAAGACCGACCTGGCGCGCGGGCTGGCGGCGGCCGCAGAGGCCTGAGCCAGCACCTTTCCAGACCGAGTCAGGAAATCGGCGTAACAGCCTGGGAACACTGCGATCCTGAGCGGTGTCATGGCGACCGATCAGCCGATGAAGCGGCGTCTACAAAATAGAGACGCCGGCGTGGCGGAAGCGATAGAATAGCTTCTGCCGGCGCTTGATGCGGATCGAGGCTGGCCGGCGGATCGGTCGGGAACCTTTTGTCGGCCGATGCATCCAATATCCCGATGAGAAGCCTATCAGGAGATCGCCCATGCCGGCTGTGTTGACGGCAACGTCCGCCGCTTCCGGCGACATGCAGCTTGTCGGCCGCGCGCTGGCACGCGATGGCGATGCATTCCGCACCATCATCAAGACGCACAACCAGAGGCTCTACCGCATCGCCCGCGGCGTTGTGCGCAACGACAGCGAGGCCGAGGACATCGTCCAGGAGGCCTATGTCAGGGCGTTTGCCCACCTCGAGGCCTTTCGTGGCGATGCCTCGCTCGCCACGTGGCTGTCGCGTATCGTCATCAACGAAGCGCTCGGCCGCTTGCGCAAAAGGCGGCGAATGGTGGCGATACCTGAAAATCCGCAAGCCGAAATCATCCGGTTTCCCCTCAACCCGAGCGACGATCCGGAGCGGACGATGGCGCAACGGCAGATCCTTGAGCTTGTCGAACTGGCAACCGACAGTCTTCCCGATGTCTACCGGCTGGTGTTCGTGGCGCGAGTCATCGAGGGGCTGAGCATCGAGGAGACCGGCGAACTGCTTGGCGTGCGACCAGAAACCATCAAGACCCGGCTGCACCGCGCTCGTGCGCTGGTGCGCAAGGCGCTGGACGACCAGATCGGCCCGGTGCTGCTCGACGCGTTTCCGTTCGCGGGCCGGCGCTGTGAACGGCTGACCAATGCCGTGATGCAGCGGCTTGGTCTTTCCGGGTAGGTCGCGTCGATTTTCGCGGGAACGTTTTCCGGCGACCTGCATCCAATGAGCATCACTGAAAACGAAGCCCGATGCAGCTCGGCGTCGGGGCGAAGGAGAGCATTATGTTTATTCGATCGACCACGGCACTGGCCGCATTTTTCCTGCTTAGCGCAGCGCCCTTGTCGCAAGCTGCCGACAAGCCGACCGATCCGCAGATCGCACATATCGCCTACACAGCGGGCGTGCTTGACGTCGAGGCGGCCAAGCAGGCGCTGCAGAAATCGAAAAACAAAGAGGTCGTAGATTTCGCCAAGGACATGGTGCGGGATCACGAGGCCGTCAACAAACAGGCTCTCGACCTGGTCAAGAAGCTCAAGGTCACGCCTGAGGACAATCCGACCAGCAAAGCGCTGACCAAGGCGGCGGCCGAGGAACGTGCCAAGCTTGCCAAGCTCAAGGGCGCGGCGTTCGACAAGGCCTATGTCGCCAGCGAGGTGGCCTACCACAAGCAGGTCAATGGCGCGCTCGAAACTCTGCTGATCCCGTCGGCCGGCAATGCCGAGCTGAAGAGCCTGCTGGAAACCGGCCTGAAAATATTCCAGGGCCACGAACAGCACGCCGAACACGTCGCCGGTATGCTGAAGTGAGGATCGGGCCAATGGTGTCGAGGCGGCATCTGTGGGTTGCGCTGGCGCTGACCATCGGCGCCGCACCTGCCAAGGCCGAAACCATTGAGGTGACGATCGACAAGGTTGTGTTTTCGCCGGCAAAGATCGAGGCGAAGGTCGGCGATACGATCAAGTGGGTGAACAAGGACGTGTTCGCCCACACGGCAACCGTCAACGGCGGCTGGGAAGTGATGATCCATCCGAAGCAGGCAGCAAGCCTGATGGTGAAGAAGGCCGAATCGGTCGATTATTTCTGCCGCTTCCATCCCAATATGAAGGGCCATGTGACGGTGACATCGCCCTGACTGGCTAATGCCTGTCGCGCAAAAGTGTGCAGCGGTTTTGCGATAACGACATGCATAAAACAAGAGCCTAAAGCGCGTCGCATGAGGCCGGTCGAACGCGACGTGCTTTTAGGCCGCCAGCCATGCCGTCCCGACAAGAAGCGTGACCAGCGTCAACGGCAGGCCAACCTTGAAGAAGGCGATGAAGCCCAGCGGCTTGCCGGAGACCCGCGCGTGCTCGGCAACGATCAGATTGGCGACCGAGCCGAGCAGCGTGAAATTGCCGGCCAGCGTCGAGCTCATGGCGACGACCAGCCAGGCCCGCTCAGGGTCTTCCAGGCCAGATATGAACGGCCGCAGCGCCAGCACGGCCGGAACGTTGCTCATGATGTTGGACAGCACTGCGGTGAAGCCAGACAGCCGCCATACATCATTCAGCCCAAGGTCCTTTGCCGAAGCGACGATGTCGGGCGTCAGCAATGTCTTTTCGGCACCGGCGACGACGATGAACAGCCCGGCGAACATGAACAGCAGCGGCCCGTCGATCTCGCGATAGATGCGCTCAGGCTTGATGGCGCGGGTCAGCAACAGAATCGCACCGCCAATCAGCGCCGCCTTGGCTACGGGAACGCCGGCAAAGAAAGCGACCGCCAAACCGATACAGACGACCACCGCCTTCAGCACCTGCCCCGGCAGCATGCGGCCGCGATAGACTTCGGGGCTGAGCTCGGCCTTGCGCGAGAATTCGGCGCGGTAGACGATGCGGATGATGACGATGACGGCGACGAGGCCGAACGCCGCGACCGGCGCAAGCGCCGCCGAGAAGGCCGGATAGGAAATCCCCGACAGGGCGCCAATGACCATGTTCTGCGGATTGCCGGTTATGGTGGCGACACTGCCGCAATTGGATGCGGTTGCCGTGGCGATCAGATAGGGAACCGGGTTGCGGTTGATGACGCGGGTGACGTGGACGACGATCGGCGCCATGACCAGGCAGATGGCGTCGTTGACCAGGAACGCCGATAGGACGCCGGTCAACAGCGTCACCATCACCAGCAGCATGAATGGCGCATGCGCATGCTCAATGGCGAACCCTCCGAGCGCGCGAAAAGCGCCGGACACTTTCAGATGTGCCACGACGATCATCATGCCGAGCAAAAGCGTGATGGTGTCGAAGCTGATGGCGCGGTAGGCGTCCTCCATGCTGAGCGCGCCGATGGCGATCATCGCCGCACCGCCGAGCAGCGCGATGCCTGCCCGGTCGAGGCGCAGCCCTGGTATCCTGCCGACCGCGACGCCGGCATAGGTCAGGACAAGGATCAGCAGTGCCGCCGCGCCCATCGCTGTCATGTTTCGGAAATCCTGTTCGCGACTGGCGAGTGAACCTGTCCGGAATGGACCTGAAATATTGGCGATCCCGACAGGATTCGAACCTGTGACCATCGGCTTAGAAGGCCGGTGCTCTATCCAGCTGAGCTACGGGACCGCTGGCCGGCCGCATGACCGGCTGATTGTTGGCGCCGGCAGGGCCGGTATGAGATCAATGCGTCCAGGGCGTCCTGCGGTCATAGCGGAAATTCTCCGCATAGGAAATCTGGCGGCGTTTGATTTCCTTCGGCTCCTCGACGCGGAAAGACAGCCCTTCCTTCTCGGCATAGGCGACCGCCTCTTCCCTGGTGTCGAAGGTCAGCCTGATCTGGCTTCGCATGTCGCCGGACGTGGTGTAGCCCATCAGCGGATCGATCTTCTTGCGCTGCTCCGGATCGAATTCCAGCACCCAATGGCCGGTCTTGGCCTTGCCGGACTGCATCGCGGTTTTGGCTGGGCTGAAAATGCGGGCTGACATGACCACCTCATTGCTGGTTGCAAGCACACGACCTCGAAACCAGATTACTATTCTCTGGCCATGCACTAGCCCGTCATTACTGCGCAATGACGCCGGCAGCAAGGCCGATGGTTTTTGCGCTTGCTTTGGCGGGCCGAAATCACTAGGCAACAGACCGTTCGGAGTGTAGCGCAGCCTGGTAGCGCATCTGGTTTGGGACCAGAGGGTCGGGAGTTCGAATCTCTCCACTCCGACCATTCATCAACCAAATCTCGTCGGCAGGGCAAGCGGATCACGCTCGAGCGTGTCTGCCGTCGCCGGTCATGCTTAAGCGACGGACGGACAGCACGAGCCTGCGCTGCCCGTCCGATATGCGAGCCGTCAGCCCTGGATGAAGGCCAGCAGATCCGGATTGATGATCTCCGGATGGGTGGTGCACATGCCGTGCGGCAGGCCCTTGTAGACCTTGAGCGTGCCATGCTTCACCAGCTTGGCCGCAAGCAGCGCGGAATCGGCGATCGGCACGATCTGGTCGTCGTCGCCATGCATGATCAGGACGGGAACCTCGATCTTTTTGAGGTCGTCGGTGAAATCGGTCTCCGAGAATGCCTTGATGCAGTCGTAATGGGCCTTGGCTCCGCCCATCATGCCCTGGCGCCACCAATTGTCGACGGCGCCTTGCGAGATCTTGGCGCCCTCGCGGTTGAAGCCATAGAACGGGCCGGCCGGCACATCCCTGTAGAACTGGGCGCGGTTAGCGGCCAGAGCCGCGCGAAAGCCGTCGAAGACTTCGATCGGCAAGCCGCCGGGGTTGCTGTCGGTCTTGACCATAATCGGCGGCACGGCGCCAATCAGCACCGCCTTGGCAACACGGCCGCCGCCGCCATAAAGCGCGACGTAACGCGCCACCTCGCCGCCACCTGTCGAGTGGCCGATGTGGATCGCATCCCTGAGATCGAGATGCGCCGCCAGCGCCGCGACGTCGGCAGCGTAGGTATCCATGTCGTTGCCGGTCGCGGTCTGCGACGAGCGGCCGTGCCCGCGGCGGTCATGGGCGATGACGCGGTAGCCCTTTTCGAGGAAGAACAGCATCTGGTTGTCCCAGTCGTCTGAGCTCAGCGGCCAGCCGTGATGGAACACGATCGGCTGGCCCTTGCCCCAATCCTTGTAGAAAACCTCGGTGCCGTCATGGGTGGTGAATGTGCTCATCGTCCTACTCCTTGATGGAAAAGTTGGCGGGTAACAGGGAAGCTTTTAGCCCCCTTCAGCTGGACAAATTATAACAGTGCGGTCAGGGTGAGCATTGGCAAAACGGACATTCAACGTGGCAAAACTGACAAATGACGGCTGCGCGTGATCTGATCGAAATCGGCCTTGTCTTGTATCCCGGCGTGCAGGAAGCAGCCGTGCTCGGCCTGACCGATCTTTTCATGCTGGCAAACCGGCTGGCTGTCGAGCGGTCGCCGGAGGCGGCGAGGCTTCGCGTCAGCCATTGGCAATTGGACGCGGGCAATACCGTAATCCGCACCTTCGACAGCGACCCCGGCGCCGACAATGAACCGGCCATGGTCATCCTGCCGCCGACCCTGCTGCAGCCGATCCCTCGCGAGGCGGCCGCGCCCTATGCCGGCTGGCTCAGGGACCGTCATGCGGCAGGCGCGACGCTCGGTTCGGTCTGTGCCGGCGCCTTCGTGCTTGCCGAGACCGGCCTGTTGTCCGGTCGCGCCGCGACAACGCACTGGGCCTATCGCGACGCGCTGGCGCTACGCTTTCCAGACATCCTGCTCGACGCCGACAGGCTGGTCATCGACGATGGCGACATCATCACCGCGGGCGGCTACATGGCCTGGACCGACCTCGGCCTCAAGCTCGTGGACAGGGTGCTCGGGTCAACCGTCATGATGGACACGGCGCGTTTCATGCTGGTCGATCCGCCGGGCCGCGAGCAACGTTTTTACAGCCCGTTTGCGCCGCGACTGACCCATGGCGACGAAGCGATCCTCAAGGTGCAGCACTGGCTGCAGGCGAACGGCGCGCGTGACGTGACGCTTGGCGCCATGGCAGAGCATGCCGGACTGGAGGAGCGGACTTTCCTACGCAGGTTCCGCAACGCCACCGGCCTCAAGCCGACCGAATATTGTCAGCACCTGCGCGTCGGCAAGGCGCGCGAGATGCTGGAAACCACGATGCGATCGATCGACCAGATCGCCTGGGAGGTCGGCTATGACGATCCCGGCTCCTTCCGCAAAGTATTCGCCAGGATAACCGGGCTGGTGCCCGGCGATTATCGCAAGCGCTTTGGCACGGAATGAGCTGTGATTGCGGGTGGAGAGAGCTGAGGCCCGGCCGCCGCGCAATGGCGCTATCGATTCGATGCTGCCAAAGGCAAGCTCGCCGGGAAGAGAACCCCAACCACCCCATCTCCCGGCGAGCCTACTTACCTGATTGATACGCAATCAGGACCGGGATCAGCCGGCAAGCTCCTTGCTGCAAGACGGATGCCAGCTTTTGTTCCCGAAATGGGACAGTGGCTGAACTGGAATCGTCAAATCTCGAACTCGCCCTGCCCTTCGTCCATGGCGCTGACTGTCTCGGCGGCGAGCGCCCGCGTTATCGGCGTCTTGCGCTCGAGCGCGGTGCGGTCGAGCCGTTCGACCACCCGCATGGCGGTGGCCAGCGAGCGTTCGATGCGGCGCACCAGGTATTGCACGACATGCGGCTCGACCTCGACCTGGCGGTCGGCGAACAGTTTTGTGATGACGCCGGCCAGCAAGAGATCGTCGGGTTCGTGGATCTCGACGGTAGCCGCCGCCTTGAGCCGCGACGCCAGGTCGGGCAGCCCGACGCCCCAGGCGGAGGGAAAGCGGCGCGCCGTCAACAGCAAGCTCGAGCCGGCGCCGCGCACCGCGTTGATCAGATGGAACAGGCCGTGCTCATCAATCGGGCCGGCATCGACATCGTCGATCAGGGCGGGGCGCGCTCCGAGATTTTCGATACAGTCGCCGATGCGGGCGGCCTCCACTTTCACCGCGTCGGCGCGGGTCCGCCAGATCGAGGCCAGATGGGTTTTTCCCGAGCCGGCCGGCCCAGCCAGCACGACAACCGGCGACGGCCAGTCCGGCCAGCGGTCGACAAGCGCCGCTGCCTGGCTGTTGGTGGCGGAGACGACGAGCTCGTCACGCGAATAGCCGGTGTCGTGGCCTAGATCGAGCGGCAATTGGCGCGGCGGATCGATCTTGTTGTCCGGCATCTGGCTCAACCGCGCGCGCCCCCGCGGCGCCGTACCGGCAGCGGCGGCACCGGCTCGTCGGCGTGACCCTTGTAGAGCGGCGATTCGAGATAGCGCGCGATGGCGAAACGCACCAGAACGGCAACGGCGGCGGAAGCCGGAACGGCGATCAGCAGGCCGACGAAGCCGAACAGCGCGCCGAAGGCAAACAGCGCAAACATCAGCCATACCGGATGCAGGCCGACGCTTTTGCCGACTAACCGCGGCTGCAGGATGTTGCCCTCGATGAACTGGCCGACGAAGAACACGCCTGCCACTGCCGCGATCATGGTCCAGTCCGGCCAGAACTGGACGAAGGCAACGCCGACAGCCAGCACCAGCCCGGTCAGCGAGCCGACATAGGGGATGAACGAGATCAGCCCGGCGAACAGGCCGATGAGGATGCCGAAATTCAGGCCCGTCAGCGTCAGGCCGGTGGCATACATGGCGCCGAGCACCAGGCAGAGCGTACCCTGGCCGCGCACAAAGCCGGCGGTCGCGGTGTTGATGTCCCTGGCGATCGCCCGGACCGTCTTGACATAGTCGCGCGGCACCCAGCCGTCGACGATTGCCACCATGCGGTCCCAGTCGAGCAGCATGTAGAAGGCGACGACCGGCGTCACCACGAACAGGCTGACAACCGAGACCAGCGCCACGCCGGAGCTCCAGATCGAGGTGAAGACCGTAGTCAGGAGACCGAAGCCGGAGGTCAGCAGCGAGTTCAGCCCTTCGCGCAGGCCATTGGCGTCGACGCCGAATTTCTCTTCCAGCCATTTCGGGTCGAAACTGGTGATCAGGCTCTGCAGCCGGGTCAGATAGTCCGGCAGCTTGCTGGCGAAATCAGCCATCTGCGAGGCGAGCACCGGAACCAGGATGACGACGGCCAGCACCAGGACGACGATAAAGGCGATGAGGATGACCACCGTCGCCATCAGCCTGGACAGGCCGAGACGCTCCAGCCGGTCGGCGACAGGGTCGAGGAAATAGGCGAGCACCATGCCAGCGACGAAGGGCAGAAGGATGCCGCTGAAGACATAGAGGAAGACAGCGAGGATGATGGCGCTGACCAGCCAGAAGCGGATCTGGCGGCGAAACGACGCCGATGCCGCAGCCTCCGCTGCCGCGGCTTCGGCCTCGGCGTCGATCGACCGTTCGTCGGGTGCCTGGTGTTCAGGTGCCCCGCGTTCAGGTGCCGGGTGTGGAGCCTTCGCCATAGCCGCTCATATGCCTCAGCCAAGCCACGAGATAGGCCGCGGCCGAAGCCACGGTCAAGACCCCGGACAGCAATATGAGGGCCGGCCTCAGCGGATCGAGACGGATGTCAAAGGCGAGTTCGCCCAACACCACTGCCGCCAGCACGATCTGGATCGCGGTGTTGGCCTTCGACACCAGGAGCGGCTTCATCTCAACCGGATGCGCCATGACGGTGGACAAAAGCACGGCGCAGACGATCAGCGCGTCGCGCGACACCATGGTGATGACCAGCCATAGCGGCAACTCGCCGCTGATGCCCATGACCACGAAGACGGAGACCAGCAGCAGCTTGTCGGCCATCGGGTCGAGATAGGCGCCGAGCCTGGAAAACTGATTGAAATGGCGGGCGATGAAGCCGTCGACGCCGTCGGAAATGCCGGCAATGAGGAAGCCGGCAAAGGCCCAGTCCCAGCGTTCCTGCAGCATGGCCAGCACCACGGCCGGCACCAGCACGAAGCGCATGATCGTGATCATGTTGGGGATGGTCAAACGCATTATCCCGTCGCTCTTGTTTGTCGATACATGATGGAGATGGAGGGTCACGGCAAGTGAGAAGCGACAAAAGTTGGGCCGTGCACGGGTTTGTCGAGAGCGCGCTGGCCGCGAAGCTATTTTGGAACAAGCGGCGCAGTGGCTGGACTCTTCGGCAACCATCAAGGCACCATGGCGCAACAAAGAGGGAGTGGAACCTTGTCTTTGGCCGTTGGCGAAGCGCGTAAGTATCTCGATACGTTCATGATGGGACATGGCTTTCGCCGCATCCGGAAAGGCGTCTTCGAAGTCGACCGGAGCGACGATATCAGCCTGATTCTCGAAGAAGCCTTTACTGCAAGCTCTGGCGATGTTCATGTGAACATGCTCGTTTACCTGGACTTTCTTACCGTCAGGCCGTTGCTTGAAAGGCTGTACGGCAAAAAATGGATCTGGCCCGGACTGTCGCAGTTTCATCCCGAAACGATATTTAACAATGAGCTGAAAGCTTATGCTCGTTACTTCGAGAACCTTGACCAGACGAGCATAGATAGGTTGCTGGGGAAATATGTCGAGCTGGCGCGACGGATCAGGGCTCAGAATCCGGACCTCGCCAGTTACGTCGCCGGACATAGCGAGCTGCTCGACAAACCTTACGAATTCACACAGCCCTTCGCAATTCGGATCCTCGCGCTGATTGCCTGCGAAATTGAACTTGGGCACTACGAGCGGGTGAGGCAGGCTGTGCACTGGATTCGAACGAACAATAGCGGAATAGCGCTGAGCGGCTACGCCAAGGCACAACTCGACCGCGTCGACATGGTTCTGGCGGAACGAGAGGGGCGTCCATAAGGGCGGCAGTGTCCACTCTTTTGTCGAGCCAAGACCGTCTGATCCCGCCGTCATCCTTGCGAGGTGCGGCCGTTCATGCGAAGAGCCCGCAAGCGAATGAAACCAGCGACAGGCAAGCGCAACAGATGAGCAGGCGCCGGAAATGAGCAAGCGCAAGAACGGGCTCACCTATGCCGAAGCGGGCGTCGACATCGATGCCGGCAATCTCATGGTCGAGAAGATCAAGCCGCTGGTGCGCGCGACCCGCCGGCCGGGCGCCGATGGCGAGATCGGCGGCTTCGGCGGCCTGTTCGACCTAAAGGCCGCCGGCTTCACCGATCCGGTGCTGGTCGCCGCCAATGACGGCGTCGGCACCAAGCTGAAGATCGCCATCGACGCCGGCAAGCACGATACGATCGGCATCGACCTCGTCGCCATGTGCGTCAACGACATCGTCGTGCAGGGCGCCGAACCGCTGTTCTTCCTCGACTATTTCGCCACCGGCAAGCTCGATCCCGACCAGGGTGCTTCGATCGTCGGCGGCATTGCCACCGGCTGCCGGCAGGCCGGTTGCGCGCTGATCGGCGGCGAGACGGCGGAAATGCCGGGCATGTATCACGACAAGGACTACGACCTTGCCGGCTTTGCCGTCGGTGCCGCCGAACGCGGCCAGCTGCTGCCGACCGACGACATCGTCGAGGGCGACGTGCTGCTCGGCCTTGCCTCGTCGGGCCTGCATTCGAACGGCTTTTCGCTGGTCCGCCGCATCGTCGCGGTAAGCGGCCTTGGCTGGGGCGATCCGGCGCCGTTCAATGACGAGGCGACACTGGCCGAGGCGCTGCTCGAGCCGACGCGCATCTACGTCAAGTCGATCCTCAAGGCGATCCGCAACACGCATGGCATAAAGGCGCTGGCCCATATCACCGGCGGCGGCTTTCCAGAAAACATCCCGCGCGTTCTGCCCAAGGATTTTTCGGCCGAGCTCGATCTTGGCGCCATCGAAGTGCCGCCGGTGTTTTCGTGGCTGGCCAAGACCGGCGGCGTCGCGCCGGAAGAGATGATGCGCACCTTCAATTGCGGCATCGGCATGATCCTGGTCGTCGCCTCCGGCCAGGCGGCGCAGGTCGCCGCCGTTCTGCAGGAGGCCGGCGAGACGGTGACGCCGATCGGCCAGATCGTGCCGCGCCGCGATGCCGGCGTCATCTATCGGGGCTCGATCGGCCTATGACCAGAAAACGCACCGTAGTGCTTATTTCGGGGCGCGGCTCCAACATGACGGCGCTGATCGCGGCCGCCGGCAGCCCGGCCTATCCTGCCGAGATCGTCGGCGTCATCTCCGATCGCGCCAATGCCGCCGGCCTCGGCATCGCCGCGGCTCGCGGCATCGCCACCAAGGTGATTTCGCGCTCCGATTATGCCAGCAAGGAAGCGCATGACGGGGCGATCGATGCGGCCCTCTTGTCGTTCGGCGCCGAAATCGTCGCGCTGGCCGGCTATATGCGCATCCTCGGCGCGCGTTTCGTCGAGAAGTGGCAGGGCCGGATGGTCAATATCCACCCTGCCCTGCTGCCTGCCTTCAAGGGGCTGGATACGCACGCGCGAGCCATCCGCGCAGGCATGCGCATCCATGGCTGCACAGTGCATTTCGTCACGCTCGACATGGATGACGGGCCGATCATCGCCCAGGCCGCAGTGCCGGTGATGGTCGGCGACAATGAGGACACGCTGGCCGCGCGCGTGCTCAAGGCCGAGCACCAGCTCTATCCGCTGGCGCTGGGCCTGGTCGCCGAAGGCAAGGCGCGGATGGAAGGCGGCCGCACGGTGTTTTCGCGCTTCGCCGACGATGCCGACAATGCCACGTCGGTGGTGATCGCGCCCGACCCGCTGCGCGAAGAGACCGATCTCGAGCACCTGGCGCGGATAACGCCGTGAGGGTCCGTAGAAAAAGCCAATAAATCGTCGGGGTCGGCAGAAACAGACCAATGGACGTTTTCGACAGCGCGATCCGCACAAAAGGTGATCTCGCCGGCGTCTTCGAGTATGACGAGGCGGACGATCCGAACAGTGCCACGGCATATTTCTATCTTTGTCGAACCGAGGACGGGCGGGCCGATTCTGTCATCGAAGCAATTCACATTCGATCGGGCGATTGGGCTATCACTGAAGCAGACATTTCGGTCAGATGGGATAAAGATGAACGGCGCGTAGGCCTGTTCATCTTTGGTGTGCTTTGGGCGAGTTTTGATACCGCCATGGGCACAAAGCATGGCGGCGGATATGGGAAAGACTTTCAGCCGGACATCCCTTGGACTTGAATTGAAACCATGATGCAATTGCTGCTCCTGCGTCACGCTAAGTCGAGCTGGGACGATCCTGGCCTCATCGATTTCGACCGGCCGCTGTCCGGGCGCGGGCGGAAAGCAGCGCCGCTGGTCGGGCGCGAACTGACCCGGCGCGGCTGGCTGCCGGAGCTGGCGCTGGTGTCGCCGGCGCTGCGCACCCGCGACACATGGCGGCTGGTTTCGGCGGAATTGCCGGCGAAGGTGCAGGCCAAATTTGCCCAGGCGCTCTACGAGGCAGCGGCGGCGGACATCCTCGCCAAGGTGCGGCAAGTAAAGGCGGAGACCGGAACGCTGCTGGTGCTTGGCCACAATCCCGGGTTGGAGGAGTTCGCGCGCGGGCTTGCCGGGGCTGGATCGGATGAAGCGGCGCTGAAAAAGCTGGCGGAAAAATTCCCGACCGCGGCCCTGGCTCGGTTCGACGTCGATGGCGATTGGGCCGGTCTCACCTTCGGCAGCGCCCGACTGACGCACTGCATTTGGCCGAAGGATCTGCGTTAGGGATTTACCAACAGGCCGGGGGAAAAACCGCCGATCCCTCGACCGACCGAGCTTCGCACAAACAAGAGCGGCGGGCCAAGCCCGCCGTTCTTTGTGCTCCCGGGGTTTGAGGAACTAGCGGCCCCAGTTGCCCCGGCCAGATTGGGGCACTACGGGCTGATCCGTGCCGAACCGGGTCGTCGCCCCGGTGTCGACGGCGTTGTGCTCAGCCGTCAGCGGCTTGCGGATGGAACCGGTAAACCCGCTGTCGATAGCGCCGACAGGCGCATTGCCAACAGGCGCGGCCGGCTGGTTGGCACCGTCCGAACCATAGTGGTCGCTGCCGGCAAAGGCGCTGCCCGTGGCGGTGAGGACGATAGCGGCGATGGTAAGAGCAATCTTGGTCATTTCGGGTACTCCAGTGTGCTGGTCATTCGTGAGTTGTCGTTGCTTTCGACGCATTCGAGATGAGAGCGCTGCCGAATACGCATCGGCTTTTTCCGACGTGCACGTTGCTGGACGATTTCAGCAACCGAGATTGTGGCTACAGATGAAACCTGCAATTCAAAGTATTCGATTGGCGCAGGATTCGATCCAGCGCTCGTCCCGGCTGATACGCGAAAGCAAGAGTAGCGGGCCGAGCCCGCCGCTCTTTGTGTTCCGGGGCTGTGATAATCAGCGGCCCCAGATGCCTTGGCCGGATTCAGGCGCCACCGACTCGGAAGTCGTCTTGGCACCGGTATGCTCGGAAGTAACCGGCTTGCGGATCGAGCCGGTGAACGTGTTGTCAACGTTGGCAGCAGGAGCGGCCGGCTGGTTGACGTTGTCTGAGCCATAATGGTCGCTGCCGGCAAAAGCAGTGCCGGTGACAACGAGGATGGCGCCGGCGGTAAGAGCGATCTTGGTCATTTCAGGTACTCCGGTAGTTCTTTGGTCTGTCCGTCAAGTGGCGTGCCTTGGGAAGAATTCGCGTCGCTCGGACCGCCCCGAGATGGGTCCGCAAGCTTGTCGTTTCCAATCACAAAAATTTTGTACGGGTGCGCCAAATTGGCCGCTTGAAATTCGACATGCGGCTCCTTCCGCCACAATGTTCTTATTTCTTTTCAATTGGTTATGCGGTTATTGGTGATTTTCAGCGCGAACATTCTGTGAGCCGGCGTTCACCCATTCCTGTACCCTCTGTCAACAGAACCGAACCGTTCGGTTCGAACTATTTTACGTTTGGCTGGATCAGCGCTTCAGAGCCTCGATCGACATGCCTGCCGACCGATCAATGCCCAGTAAAAATCACGCTGCCAGCTCAGCGCCAGCGGTGTCATGCTTGGGCCGCGCGCTGGCCAGAAGCACCACGGGGCAGTTGCAGGCGGCTAAAACAGCGCCGGCGGTTTCGCCGAAGAACAGGTCCTCACCCGGACGTTGGGTGACACCCATCACGACGATCGCCGCGCCTTTGGCCGCCTCCCTAGTGATCGCCTTGTCGGGTGTGACGCGGGTATGGAACGCGGTGTCGATATGCAGGCCGTAGCGGCCCGCCAAGTCGGCGATGTCTTTCAGGACGGCCTCTTCGCGGCTATGCGACACGGATGTCGACCTGCGCCCCTTGGCTGCTTTTTGCGAGACGTAGAGAACCTTGATCCGCGCCCGGTTTGGACGGGCCAGCGCCAGCGCCAAGTCGGCGGCGCGACGCGCCACCTGGGTTCCGTTGACGGGGACGAGAATGCTGGTGCCGGCCTTCAGCGTCGGCATCTTTTCGGCAGCATTGCCGCCGTTCAGGACCAAGCAAAGCGGGCCGTCAAATCCTGCGGCAATGTCGTTGAGGGCCGGCGCGAAGGCGCCATCGGCGGTCAGCACATTGTCAAGGCCGACCAGCAACAGGCCGTATCCCTTGCGGGCCTCTTCGGCGATCGTCTCACCGGTGGCTTCCAACTCGGTGCGGGCCGTCAGGTGGACTTTGCCGACAAGCGTATCTTCGATCCGTTTTACCGCCTGGGCGCTTTTTTTTGCACCCTTCTTGATTTCCTGCAGGGCGCGCTCCTGCCCCTTGCTGTCGGCTGGCCTGTCAATTCGGCCGTCTTTCGGCTGAAGCAAGGTGGTGGGCAGGCGAAGCAAGGTGGTGGGCATGCCGCTGCCTCCGCCCACCAGTCCGGCGAGATGGGCAGTGAACTTGCCGATCCTGCTGTCGTCGACCAGCACCAGCAGCCGCTCCAGCCTGGAAATGAAGCCGTATTCGTCCAAGGCCTCGCGCTCGACACGCTGCTGCTCGTCGTGACCGACCGGCAGCCGGCCGAGCGCCCAGCGCAGCATCGGCGGCATGGCCAGCGTGGTGACCACGGCCATGGTGACGATCATGGTGAAGAGATTGTGCGACAGGATGTTCATCGACAGGCCGATGCTGGCGACGATCACCTCGGTCGAGCCGCGCGCGTTCATGGCGCTGCCGACGGCGATTGCTTCCTTGAACGACATGGCGGCGAGCCTGGCGCCGATGAAGGCGCCGCCAAACTTGCCGATGCTGGCGATAACCACCAGAGCGCCCGTCAGCATGGCAAGCGTCGGATCGGCAAGCACTGTGAGGTCGGCGGAAAGCCCCGCCATGCCGAAGAAGATCGGCATGAACAGCGCGGTGATGACGCCGCGCAGCTGGCCTTCGATATGGCTGGAGAGGATGGGCGATTCACCGACAAGAATGCCGG
Source organism: Mesorhizobium sp. M1423 (assembly GCF_040317575.1). Taxonomy (NCBI): domain Bacteria; kingdom Pseudomonadati; phylum Pseudomonadota; class Alphaproteobacteria; order Hyphomicrobiales; family Phyllobacteriaceae; genus Mesorhizobium; species Mesorhizobium sp. M1423. The sequence goes on along the minus strand of NZ_JAMYKU010000024.1, from coordinate 29,537 downwards.
CGACGAACGCACCCAGGACGGTATGCACGCCTATCATATTGGTGATCAGCGCCATCACGCCCATGATGATGAGGATCATGGTGATCACCGCGAACTCGCTGTGGAATTGATCGTTGGTCCAGCGGATCAAGGTGAAGACAAGACGGCGGCCAATGGTGAAGGAGAACACCATGAATAGTGCCACCGCGGCGATGGTGGTCACCAGCGGCGCGAACTGCAGCCTGCCATTGGTGGCGATGCCGAAGGTTACGGCGATGATAAGCCAGCCGATCGTGTCCTCGATGATCGCCGAGGAAATAATCACCTGTCCGAGGTTGCGGCGCATGAAGTTCATCTCGCGCACCACCATGGCGACGATCTTGACCGACGAGATCGACAGCGCGGTGCCCAGGAACAGCCCGGCGACGGTGCGTTGCGTGGCGTCAGACAGCAATGCGCCCGGCAGGAACTGCGCCAGCGCGAAACCGCAGATGAAGGGCACCACGACGCCGGTCGCCGAAATGGAAAAACAGGCCGCGCCAACCCGGCGCACCAGCCGCAGGTCCGTCTCCATGCCGGTCAGCAAAAGCAGCATCAGGATGCCGAGCTGTGAGACGGCGTCGATCATGCCCTTTTGCGCAGGATCGCTGGGAAAGATCAGGTGCTGAGCCGATGGCCATAGCCAGCCGAACAGCGAAGGACCGAGCAGGATGCCGCCGATCAGTTGGCCCATGATTGCCGGCTGGCCATAGCGCTGCAGCACTTCGCCCAGGCCGCGCCCGACAAGCAGCAGCAGGACGATCTCGGCAACGAAAGCGCCTTCGCCCGAACCGCCCATTCCCGAAGCCTTGGTTCCGGCAACAAGCGTCTCCGCCGCCCGGGCCGCTCCTGCGGGGACGAATGCACAAACCAACAGCGCCAGGCTGGAACGTGTCGGAGCCTGCCAAGCCATGAAACCCCCATCGCCCAATGCACCTGCCCCACAACGCGCGACAGGCCGTTGCGTTGCTAGACAGGGCATTGCTAGACGTGGACGTCACCGAAGGAGAGTTCGCCGTCGTCGCTCTCCGTCAGGTAGGCTGCCATCAGCAGGCCGGCATAGAGGACGGCGACCAGCACGACGATGGCGCCACCAGGAACTGGACCCAGCGCAGCACTGGCGACGGCCTCACGCATCGACCCGACGAAGCCGATGCGGACGCCTTCGTTTAAGAGGCTGGGGGTCGACAGTTTGAGGATCCAGGCCAGCAGCAGGATCAGCAGCATATAGATGTAATTCCGACGCAGGCGGCGCGCCAAAGCCACGCGTTGCGAAATCAGGAATTTTGGTGCGCGCAGGCTCTCGCCGACGATCAACAGCCAATCGGACGCAAAATCCGGCTGCGGTGAGAATACCTGTGCGAAATAGTGCCGTTCGAACTGGCGCACGCGAGCCCGATAGAAGTCGAAGAAGCGGTATCGCCGCGCCTCGATCCACAGCAGCAGCAGAACAAGCAGCATGGCAAACAGCAGCACGCCATGGTGAGCGCTGGCTGTCGAAAGCGAGACGGACAGCATCGCCGCGACAACCGTTATCGCCCAATTGCTCGTCCGGTCCAGGCGGTCGCGCCACCCAGCCATGCGCGCAATCTCGGCGCGATGGAAGTGGGACATCGTGGTTACGAGTTCGCCGGACGAAAGCGTTCGCCCGATGGGGTCCGGCGCCGCCAACGCTTCTGCCATGACCATGCCTCCACCCGCCATGCGAAAACGGCCGGAGGAACATATCGTTCCGAACGCTTCAAGTTGCCGGGCGCAGCCAGACCTTGTTGTCGTGGAAGGCGGCGCCGCCATAGGGCGCCGGCGCATCGGCGCCAGTCAGCACGTTGATGCCCTCGCCGCGCTCATGGGCGCTGTTCGGCCAGATGCCTTCGGCGATGACCACGCCGCGCTTGATGCCGTCGAACAGTTTTGCGTGCAGCACCACTTCGCCACGCTGGTTGCCGACTTCGATGCGGCCGCCGTCGGCGACGCCGAGTGCCGCCGCATCATCGGGATGCAAGAGCAGCTCCGGCCGGCGCTCTTTTGCCTGCGACACCGGCGTTTCGGTGAAGGTCGAATTGAGGAAATTGCGCGCCGGCGAGGTGGTCAGCCGGAACGGGTGCGCCTCGTCCGCCACCTCGATCAGATCGACATGGTCGGGGAATTCCGGCAGGCTCGCCACCGGCCCGAACAGGCCCATGCTTTTCGGTGGCCGATTGGGCGACGCCTGGCCCGTCCAGTCGGCGCGAAAATGAAACTTCTTGTCGGCATGGCCGAAGCCGTCGAGGTAATGCGCGGCATCGAAATCCGGCTGCAAATCGACCCATTTCTGCTCTTTCAGGCTCGAAAAGCTGCCCAGCCCGCGCTTGCCCAGAATGACGTCGATATGCTGCTGCTCGGTCATGCCGAAGCCCGGGCGATCGGCGACACCGAGTCTTTTGCCGAGTTCCTCGATGACGAAATGGTTGGTGCGCGGACCTTCCGGCGGGTCGATCAGCTTCGGCCCGAGCGTGATGTGCTGGTTGCCGCCGCCCTTGTAGACGTCGTCATGCTCGAGAAACATCGTCGCCGGCAGCACCACATCGGCGAGCTTGGCGGTGTCGGTCATGAACTGCTCGTGCACGCAGGAGAACAGATCGTCGCGCAAAAAACCCTGCTTCACCAGCCGCTGCTCCGGCGCGACATTGACCGGATTGGTGTTCTGGATCAGCAGCGCCGTCACCGGCGGGCCGCCATAGAGCGCATCCTCAGCCCCGGTCAGCACCGGGCCGATGCGCGAATGGTCGAGATGACGGATCGCGGGGTCGCGCATCCGCGTGCCTTCGAGCAGTTCCTGATTGAGCTTGAAGATGCCCGAATTGGTATGGAAGACGCCGCCGCCTTCATATTGCCAGCAGCCGGTGACCGCGGCGATCGAGGCTGCGGCGTGCACGTTGACCGAACCGTTGCGCTGGCGCGAAAACCCGTAGCCGAGGCGGAAGTAGGTCTTGTTCGTCGTGCCGACGAGACGGGCGAAGGTCTCGATTTCGTCGACAGAAAGCCCGGTGATATCAGCGGCCCATTGCGGCGTCCTCGTTTGAAGATGCGCTTCCAGACCATGCGGGTCGTCGGTGTATTTTTCCAAATAAGCGCGGTCGGCCATGCCGTCACGGAACAGCACGTGCATCACCGCGCAGGCCAGCGCGCCGTCGGTGCCGGGCTTCAGCACTAGGCCGAGATCGGCCTGCTTCATCGTCGCGTTCTCGTAAACATCGATGACGACGATCTTGGCTGCGCGTTCCTTGCGCGCCTTGATGGCGTGGGTCATGACGTTGACCTGCGTGACCACGGCGTTGGTGCCCCAGATCACCACGCAGTCGGATTTGCCCATCTCGCGCGGATCGGGGCCGCGCAGTGCGCCTGCCCCCATCATCCAGCCGGTCCAGGCCAGATTGGTGCAGATCGAACCGAAGAAGCCGGAGTATTTCTTGGCATGCCTGAGCCGCTCGATGCCGTCGCGCTGCACCAGACCCATCGTGCCGGCATAGTAATAGGGCCAGACCGTCTCCGAGCCGAATTTTGCCTCCGCCGCGATGAACTTTTCGGCGACAAGGTCGAGTGCGGCCTCCCAGCTCGCTTCCTTCCAGGCGCCCTCGCCCTTGGCGCCCGCCCGGATCAGCGGTTTCAGCAGGCGGTCGGGATGATGGACGCGGTCGGCGTAGCGGGCGACCTTGGCGCAGATGACGCCGGCCGTGTAGCTGTTGGCCTTGGCGCCATGGACGCGGCCGATACGCCTGGCGTCAAGCAACTCGACCTCGAGCGCGCAGGTTGAGGGACAATCATGCGGACAGGCCGAATGGCCGATTTTGAGCTTGGCGTGCTGATTCATGGGAGCAAACTAGCCGGTTGTGATAGCGGCGTGTAGGGCCAGTTACACGCCATCAATGCGCTTGAACAAGGCGTTGTAGGCACCGCATTTCGGGCAATGTATGTGGCGCTCGACATGCGATGATCCGGCTCCGGCGTCGATGACCAGCAGATTGCCGTCTCCACACTCAGGACATTTTACGACAGCTCCGGAATTGACGGCCAAAACCTTGGCAGCTTCGATCCACAGTTTTGCCGACATCGTCCTACTCCGCCGTGCCTTCCTCGTACTCCGCCGACATCGACAGCCATTTCTCCTCGTGGCCGGCCAGCTGTTGCGCGAGTTGTGAGCGTTCCTTGGCCAGCCTTGTCGCGGTCGAGGGGTCCTTTTCGTAGACGGCCGGATTGGCGAGTTCGTCCTCGATCAGGTCGATGCGCTTGCGGAGGCGGTCCATCAGCGCTTCGGTGGCGCGGATTTCCTTGGCCAGCGGCTCGAAAGCGGCGCGGCGCGCGGCTGCATCGCGGCGGCGGTCGGCCTTCGAGGCTTTGTCCGCCTCGCGCTTGCCGCGGCGGTCGCCGGAGACGCCGGTGACCAGCGTCTTGTAGTCCTCGAGGTCGCCGTCATACGGGTTAACCGCGCCCTCCTTGACCAGCCACAGCCGGTCGGCGGTCGCTTCGAGCAGATGGCGGTCGTGCGAGATCAGGATGACGGCGCCGGGAAAATCGTTCAGCGCATGGATCAGCGATTCACGGCTGTCGATGTCGAGATGGTTGGTCGGCTCGTCGAGGATGAACAGGTTCGGCCCCTCGAAGGCCGACAGGCCCATCAGGAGCCGCGCCTTTTCGCCGCCGGACAGGTCTTTGGCGGCGGTGTTCATCTTTTCGGTGGTCAGGCCGAACTGCGCGACGCGGCCGCGCACCTTGGATTCCGGCGCGTCCGGCATCAGCCGGCGGACATGCTCATAGGCGTTTTCGTCGGGCCTGAGGTCGTCGAGCTGGTGCTGGGCGAAGATTGCCACCTTCAGCCCGGGCGCCACGGTCATGCCGCCGGTCTCCGGCTTCAGCCGGCCGGCCAACAGCTTGGCGAAGGTCGACTTGCCGTTGCCGTTGGCGCCGAGCAGCGCGATGCGGTCGTCGGCATCGACGCGCAGCGTCATCTTCTTCAGGATCGGCGCACCCTCGGTATAGCCGACATTGACGTTGTTCAGCGCGATGATCGGCGAGGCCACCGTCTTCACCGGCTCCGGAAAGGAGAACGGCCGAACCGTGTCGTTCACAATCGCGGCGATCGGCTTCATCTTCTCCAGCGCCTTGATGCGCGACTGCGCCTGCCTCGCCTTCGACGCCTTGGCGCGGAAGCGCTCGACGAAGGATTCCATGTGCTTGCGCGCGGCTTCCTGCTTTACGCGGCCCTTCTCCTGCAATTCGCGCTGCTCGGTATATTGGCGCTCGAACTGATCGTAGCCGCCGCGCCAGAACGTCAGCTTCTTCTGGTCGAGATGGACGATCGAATTGACGGCTCGGTTGAGCAGGTCGCGGTCGTGCGAAATCAGCAGCACAGTGTGCGGGTATTTCGACACGTAGTTTTCCAGCCACAGCGTGCCTTCGAGATCGAGATAATTGGTCGGCTCGTCGAGCAGCAGCAGATCGGGCTCGGCAAACAGCACCGCGGCCAGCGCGACGCGCATGCGCCAGCCGCCGGAGAAGGACGAGGCCGGGCGCCGTTGTGCGGCGTCGTCGAAGCCGAGGCCGGCGAGAATGGTGGCGGCGCGTGACTCGGCCGAGTGCGCATCGATATCGGCCAGCCGCATATGGATATCGGCGATGCGGTGCGGATCGGTCGCCGTCTTTTCCTCTTCGAGCAGCGCACTCCGTTCAAGGTCGGCCTTGAGCACGATCTCGATCAGCGGCTCCTCGGTGCCCGGCGCTTCCTGAGCGACCTGGCCGATGCGTGTGTTCTTGGGCAGACTGATCGAGCCGGTCTCGGAGGCGAGGTCGCCGGTGATCGCCTTGAACAAGGTCGTCTTGCCGGTGCCGTTGCGGCCGACAAGGCCAGCCTTGCTGCCGGCCGGCAAGGTCAGCGAGGCATGGTCGAGAAGCAGGCGTCCGGCCATGCGGAGCGAAAGGTCGTTGATGATCAGCATGGCCGCGCTTTTGCACGGGACAACCATGCTTCGCAAGGGCTTGAGCCCCGGTTCGCCGCATAAGGCGCGAAAACCGGCAAGCAGGTGACGCCGACCCCCGCGCACCGCGACTTCCCGCAAAACGCAAAAAGAACCCGCTATCCTGAGGGGGGACAAGGAAAGCGGGTTCTTTCGTGAACGGCGGCCTTGGGAGCGTCCGATCGACACCCAAACACGCAGCAGCCGGGTTTGTTCCATGGGATAGACAAACCATGTGATGAACAAACGCCGGCGTGGCGGCAGGTTTGTCCACAGGGCGTGCCGTTTGTACGCTATCGGACCATGACGCTGCGGAAAGACTCGGCTATTCTTGGATGTGCGGCGGGCCTGATCTCCGCCTGGCCGGCGTCATCAGCTTCCTCCCAAGCGGCGCCGGCCACCCTTTTTTGACCGGCGCCGACGCCATTTGAAGCGGTCATTGTTTCGGCGGCGTGCCGGGCTGATCGCCGCCGGTCGTCGACTTCGGCACCGGATTCTTGTCGACCTGCGGATTCTGCTCGACCGTATCGCCAGGGGCCTTGGTCGGCTGGATGTTGTTGTCGCAACCCGCAACGGTCAGCGCTGCCACAAGCAGCAGGATTGAGCGCTTTTTCATCGCAGTCTCCTCTCGCCCGACAACGAGGCGTCGGCGATTTGGTTGCGCGATCGGTGTCGTTCCCGCATTCGCCGAGCAGTCGGGGAACAAAATGCCGCGTCTCCGGTTGCTCCAGAATCAATGGAGGAAGCCATGATCCGTCTGCTTATCGCCGGGGCAATCGTCTATGTTGCCTATCGCGTCGCCAAGAAAGTGATCGACGAGGTGCCCGACGATTTCGATCCGCTGCTGCTGCCGCCACCAGAAGACGATCGCGAGGCGCTGCGGCGGCAATCGGCAAGGATGGGCGTCGAGCCCGGGCGTTAGTCAACAGGCCTGCCCGCAAGGCTTCTTCGTTCACGAGCCCTATCCCGGCTCCGCAAACCGTTGCGAACAAAGCAGAAACGATGCTTGATGGGCGATGAACCTCGCCGCCCGTGATTCGTCCTTCCAGCCGGCCTATCTGGCAAAGCTCAACGCCGAGCAGCGGCTTGCCGTCGAACATGGCGACGGCAAGGTCGCGGGACCATTGCTGGTGATTGCCGGCGCCGGCTCCGGCAAGACCAACACGCTGGCGCACCGGGTCGCGCATCTGATCGTTAGGGGTGCCGATCCGCGCCGCATCCTCTTGATGACATTTTCCCGCCGTGCCGCGGCGGAAATGGCCAAGCGGGTCGAGCGCATCGCCGGCGAGGTGCTGGGCCGCGATGCTTCTGTCATCACCGATGCGCTGAGCTGGGCCGGCACGTTCCACGGCATTGGCGCCAGGCTGCTGCGTGATTATGCGCTGGAGATCGGTCTCGATCCCGCCTTCACCATCCACGACCGCGAGGATTCCGCCGACCTGATGAACCTCGCCCGCCACGAGCTTGGGTTTTCGAAGACCGAAGCCCGCTTCCCGACCAAGGGCACCTGCCTTGCGATCTATTCGCGTGCCGTCAATGCACAGGCGCCGCTCGGCGAGGTGCTGGGTTCGGTGTTCCCGTGGTGCGCCGGCTGGGCCGAACAGCTGAAACAATTATTCGCCAGATATGTCGAGGCCAAGCAGGCGCAGAACGTGCTCGATTACGACGATCTGCTGCTCTACTGGGCGCAGATGGCCGGCGAGCCGGAAATCGCCGCGCATCTGGGTGCACGTTTCGACCATGTGCTGGTCGATGAATACCAGGACACCAACCGGCTGCAGGCCTCGATCCTGACGGCCCTCAAGCCCGACGGATTGGGGCTGACGGTGGTCGGCGACGACGCGCAGTCGATCTATTCGTTCCGCGCCGCGGAAGTGCGCAATATCCTGGATTTTCCCAAGCAGTTCGCGCAGCCGGCCGAGGTCGTCATGCTGGAGCGCAACTACCGCTCGACCGAGACGATCCTGGCGGCGGCCAATGCGGTGATCGGCGAAGCGTCGGAACGTTTCACCAAAAATCTCTGGTCGGAGCGCAAATCGGCGGAAAAGCCGAAGCTGGTGAGCGTGCGCGACGAGATCGAGCAGGCGAGCTATGTCTGCCAGGCGATACTCACCGAGCGCGAGGCCGGTACCGTTCTCAAAGCGCAGGCCGTGCTGTTTCGCGCCTCGCACCATAGCGGCCCGCTGGAGATCGAACTGACGCGCCGCAACATCCCCTTCGTCAAATTCGGCGGGCTGAAATTCCTCGATGCCGCCCACGTCAAGGACGTGCTGGCCGTGCTGCGCTTTGCCGAAAACCCGCGCGACCGCGTCGCCGGCTTTCGCGTGCTGCAACTTCTGCCCGGCATCGGCCCTTCGGCCGCCAATGCGATCGTCGAGACCATGGCGACGTCGCTCGACGAGACGATGGGGCTTGCGCGCTACCGGCCGCCGCAGCGGGCCGCCGACGACTGGCCGGGCTTTGTCGCGCTCTATTGCGGCCTGCGCGCCGGCGCAAAGAAATGGCCGGCCGACATCGAGCAGGTCAGGCTCTGGTACGAGCCGCATCTGGAACGCATCCACGAGGATGCGACGACGCGCCGGGCCGATCTCCTGCAGCTCGAGCAGATCGCCTCCGGCTATGGATCGCGCGAGCGCTTCCTCACCGAGCTGACGCTCGATCCGCCGGACGCGACCAGCGACGAAGCCGGACCTCCGCACCGCGACGAGGATTATCTGATCCTGTCGACCATCCATTCGGCCAAGGGCCAGGAGTGGAAGAACGTCTTCGTGCTCAACACCGTCGACGGCTGCATCCCGATCGACCTAGGGGTCGGCAGCAAGGAGGACGTCGACGAGGAGCGGCGGCTGCTCTACGTGGCCATGACGCGGGCCAAGGATAGCCTGCATTTGGTGATGCCGCAGCGTTTTTTCGTCCACGGCCAGGTGGCGCGCGGCGACCGCCATGTCTATGCCTCGCGCACGCGCTTCATCCCGCGCCCGATCCTTGGTGCCTTCGAGCAGGTGGCGTGGGCCAGCGTCCAGGCCAGGGACGATCCGCGCCGCCAGCCGCAGGTGCGCGTCGATCTCGGCGCCCGCATGCGGGGCATGTGGAAATAGGCACCCGCCTCGGCGCGCTGCTCACCCGGGCGAGCGAAAAAAACAAATCACGGCAACATGGAACCTCGCGCCGTGATCCGCGTTTCTGCCCGACCCCCAGACCGGAGAACGGCGTCCGCCGTGACCTCCGCCCATTCGAGAGGCCAGAATGCACGACAGGACGTTTTCCACACCGGTCGCCCTAACCGTTGGCGCCGGCTACAAGCGGACGATCGCTTCGTTCTCCGAGATGCACGAGTTCCTGACCGAGTTCCCGCCTTCGCGCCGGCGGCTGAGCTATGGCGCCGCGGTAAAGGCCTGCGAGGCGGCACGCGCCGGCGAGATCTCGGCCGAAGCGGCACGCGACGCCCTGATCACCTTCGCCGTGACGGCCGGCATCCTCTGGCCGGCCGCCCAGCCGGCAGTCTCGGTCAAGCCGGTCGTCCGGGGCCTCGGCGGCTACGCCGCCTGACGCAACCTCTTCGTCATCATGGCCGGCCGGAGATGCGGTCCGTTGTCGGTGGTTTTAGGTCGGCAGATCCTAAATCAGCTGCCTTCTGATGCTCATCCGGGTCACCGCAGTCACAAGAATGGCGCCGATCATGAAATAGATGGTCGCGACAATGTCGCCCTGATGGAAATAATAACCGGAGTTGAGGAGCGCCAGGACCACGGCGAAGAACGCCACGAGGCGCAAGGGTTCATTGGGCATGCGTGCCAATTCTCGCTGTTGCTGCTGAATGCTGCTGAAGCAGCCGCCCTCACGACCATGCGCTCCATAAAATGTTTTGGCGCGCTTTGCAATCTCGGCAGATCGTCCTCTATCGCCATCCGCTTCACCAGCCGCCCCAGGGTTAATGCCTGTCGCGCAAAAGTGTGCAGCGGTTTTGCGATTACGACATGCACCAAAACAAGAACCTAAAGCGCATCGCATGGAGGCCGGTCGAACGCGATGCGCTTTAGGCGAAAGCCCTGCCCTCCTCGCTGCGCTGGAACATCGTCAGGTCCAGTCCGAGGCTTGGCTTGCCCAGAACGGTCAGGATCGCATGCGCCTGGCCGCGGTGGTGGGTCTGGTGGTTGAAGAAGTGGTCGAGCGCCGGCGCCAGCCGTTGCGAGACGGTGCGCATATCCGAGACGGTCATGTAGGAGAAGCGGCCCGACAGAGCCTTGTCGCTCAAGCCGGCAACCCAGTCGATGATCCGTTTGTCCTCGGCCTCGCGCGCCAGCCGCAAGCCTGGCAAGGCGCGGTGCAGGATCGTGTCGAGCCTTGCCGGCGCGTCGCCCTCGCCGGTGAAGCGTTTCATCCAGATACGGTCGGCTGCCAGGAGGTGGTTGAGCGTTCCCATCATCGAGCCGAAGAAGACGCCGACATTGCGGTCGAACTCTTCCTCGTCGAGATCGGCGGCGGCATCGTAGATGCGGCCATTGGCCCATTGATTGTAGGCCGCAAACATCCTGAAATGCTGTTTCATTCTTCTCTCGACCTGCGAGACCCTGTTTCGCGCGGGTCTGTTTCGCGCATAGTTAGACTGCGAGGACGCTGCCGCCAATGACCATTCTGCTCTATGACCTTGTCGGACGCGACGCCGCCCGCCCGTTCAGCCCACATTGCTGGAAGGCGGCGATGGCGCTGGCCCATAAAGGGCTCGACATCACCAGCGTGCCGACCCGTTTCCTCGAAGTGCCGAAGGTGGAAGGCGGCGTCTCGAAGCTCGTTCCGGTGATCCGCGACGGCGAGACGGTGGTCGCCGATTCCTTCGCCATCGCGCTCTATCTCGAGCAGACCTATCCCGAGCGGCCGACATTGTTTTCCGGCGACGGTGGCAAGGCGATGGCGCGCTTCATCGAACGCTGGTCGCAGCTGACCATCCATCCCTACGTCACCACCGCGGCGATACTGGACCTGCATGCCATGCAGGACGAGACGAACGCCGCCTATTTCCGGCAGAACCGTGAGCAGCGCTTCGGCAAGCGCCTGGAGGCAGTATACGCCACCCGCGACGCTGGGCTCGCCAGCTTCCGCGCCGCGCTGGAGCCGCTCCGCTCGATGCTTGGCTATCAGCCCTTCATCGGCGGCCCGTCACCGCTGTTTGCCGACTACATCGTTTTCGGCGCGCTGCAATGGGCGCGCATCGCCACGCCCTACCGGCTGCTCGACGACAGCGATGTCGTGGCGCAATGGTTCGAACGATGCCTCGATCTGCATGGCGGCCTCGGCCGCACGGTCGCGGCGGCGGCGATCGCCCCGCTCGATAGTTGAAATCGGCAGTTTCATCGGCAACGCCACATTTTGTTCTTGCTTTGTGCCGGCAGCTATGCTACTAATTTAGGTATGGTGCTGATTCGTACCGACGACCCGCCCGGCTTGCCGAGGCGGGTTTTGTTTTGCCGGTCGAGGTCCAACTGCGTTGCCGGCAGGGACGTTGTCCGGCCTTAACTGAAAGTTGCCAGCCGGCGAAATGCGACAATGCGGGTAGACGAAGTGTCGCTCGAAGCGCCTCATCCGTGCCTGGATCGAAGCAAACAAGACGAACATCCGGCGAACCGGGCAATCACAACAAAGGCAGCGCGCCATGACCGCAAACCCAGAGTTCCCGGCCGACTTTCGCGCCGGGCTCGCCAATCTCTTCCTGTGGCGGCGCGACGTCAGGCGGTTCAAGCCGACGCCGCTCCCCGAAGGGGCGCTGGAGCGGCTGCTCGAGCTTGCCAGCGCCGCGCCTTCCGTCGGGCTGAGCCAGCCCTGGCGCTTCGTCGTCGTCGAGAGCGAAGCATGCCGCGCTGCCGTCAGGGCCTGCTTCGAGCGCTGCAACGCGGAGGCACTCGCAAATTTTTGCGGCGAACGCGCCGCGCTCTATGGGCGCCTGAAGCTTGCCGGCCTGAATGAGGCGCCCTGCCAGCTTGCGGTTTTCGCCGACCGCGCAACCGAGCAAGGGCATGGGCTCGGCCGCCTGACCATGCCAGCCACCATAGACTATTCCGCTGTCATGGCGGTCCACACGATGTGGCTGGCGGCGCGCGCCGAAGGAATAGGCATGGGCTGGGTCTCGATCCTCGATCCGGCCGAGGTGGCGACGATCCTGGACGCACCGGCGGAGTGGACGCTGATCGGCTATTTCTGTGTCGGCTATCCAAGCGAGGAACACAGCGTGCCGGAACTGGAACGGCAAGGCTGGGAAGTCCGGCGCGCTTCGATCGTGATAAAACGGTAGTGCAACGGCGGCGCTGCCATTCTCTTTGCAGGAAAGCCATTCTCTTTGCAGGGAAGCCATTCTCTTTGCAGGGGAGAATGACTCCTCCCCTGCAGGGCAGAATGGATATCATGGATGTTTCGCCAATCGTCAGCATCGCCAACAAGAGACCAAAGGCAAAGCCAGTCGTGACGGCCTTGATCTGAGGAAGGGGCATAGAATGTTTCGCTGCGACGTGCAGGCCGAGATCTGGGTCTATCCGGGCAAGGGCGGCTGGCATTTCGTGACGCTGCCGCCGGAACCTGGAGCCTGGATCAAGACGGCGATGGTGGGGATGGCAAGGCCCTGGGGCTCGCTTGGCGTGGAAGCCGTCATCGGCCAGACCAGATGGCGGACATCGCTGTTTCCCGACAAGAAATCCGGCAGCCTGCTCTTACCGATCAAGACGGCGGTGCGGGTCCGCGAAGGCCTTGGGGCTGGCGACACGGCCAATCTGACGATCGAGATAGAGCTATGACACATTGGGTCTGGCTGACGGCGACGCGCTGTGCGCCCACCTCCCCTTGGCAAGCCGGCGGGCGGCTTGTATAGAGCCCGCCACCCTCAATTCCACTCTCCATCACAAGGACGATCCCATGGCGCTCGAACGCACCTTTTCCATGATCAAGCCGGACGCGACCCGCCGCAATCTCACCGGCGCCATTACCAAGATACTGGAAGATGCCGGCCTGCGCGTGGTCGCTTCGCGCCGGGTGTGGATGAGCCGCCGCGAGGCGGAAGGTTTCTATGCCGTCCACAAGGAGCGTCCGTTCTTCGGCGAGCTGGTCGAGTCCATGTCGTCGGGCCCGACCATCGTGCAGGTGCTGGAAGGCGAGAACGCCATTGCCAAGAACCGCGAAGTGATGGGCGCCACCAATCCGGCAAGCGCCGCCGAAGGCACCATCCGCAAGCTGCACGCGCTGTCGATCGGCGAGAATTCCGTGCATGGTTCCGATGCGCCGGAAACCGCGGCGCAGGAGATCAAATACTGGTTCTCGGACACCGAGATCGTTGGCTAAGCCGGCATCCCGAACCCATCAAAGAGGCCGGCGCAACGCCGGCCTTTTTCGTAGCAGACATTTTCAGGTTCAGGCTCCTCGACGGGTCATGGGTGCGTTAAGCTCGAGGGCACGGATCAAACGCGGTCGCGACAACGGAGCCGACCAGGCCATGACCAGCACCATTCCCGGCTTGTTCCAGGGCACCGAGATGCCGACCGGTGGCTGGTGGGAGGCGTTGTGGCCCGACCCTGCCGGGGTGTTGCCGGCGGTGGGAATGAAGCCCGGCATGGATGTGGTCGATCTCTGCTGCGGCGACGGCTGGTTCACGCTGCCAATGGCCAGGGTCGTTCGTCAGGTCATCGCCATCGACATCGATGCCGATCTGCTCGAAGTCGCCCGGCGGCGGCTGGCCGACGGAGGCGCGAGCAATTGCGAGTTTGTGGCGGGCGACGCCTATGAGCTTGCCAGGCTGGTGCCCCGGCCCGTCGACTTCGTCTTCATGGCCAACGCTTTCCATGGCGTTCCGGACCGGCCGCGCCTTGCCCGCGCCGTGCGGGCGACGCTTGGCAGGGCCGGTCGTTTTGCCATCGTCAACTGGCACCAGCAGCCGCGCGAGCAGACCACGGTTCTGGGCGAGCCACGCGGACCGAAGACCGAGCTGAGGCTGTCACCCGAACAGACCATCGAGGCCGTCGAGGCGGGCGGGTTCAAGCTCGCCGAGCTGGTCGACATACCGCCCTACCACTACGGCGCGGTATTCAAACTCGCGACAAATTGAGAATGCCTGGTGTATGCGGTCGTCGCACCGATAGATCTCGCCCCGCCGCCCCCTAGCGGCGGGTTCTGCCAGTCTATTTCGCCTGGCGTTCCTTCACGTTCGCATGTTCATTCGCCGCTGGCGTGTCGGTGGACGGGGTCTTGGTCTCCTCACCTGAAAACGGGCTGCCCTGCCCAGGCGCGAGATCGCCGCTATGGCCAGCCTTGTTGGTCTGGAACGGTTGGCTGTCCGCTTTGAGACCGTGGTCAAGAGCGTTGACCAGATGGTCGTCCGCCCTGGCAAGGCCGGTAAAGGCAAGGAGCGATGCACCGGTGGCGGCAAGGATAAGCGTGTGCGTTTTCATCTCTGGACTCCTTTGAGTGGCCAGAACGAGCCGCAGCCATTCTGGCGGCTTCAACCAAGGGACAACGTCCCTTTTGCCTTACCCGCCATTTTATGTGGAACTAACGCGCCTTCTGCCCGGCCTATTCCCGCTGAAACACAACGTGATCGGCATGCGGCCGATCAGGCAACCGAATAGCCGCCGTCGGCGAGCAGGCCGTGGCCTGAGACAAACGACGCGTCATCGGAAGCAAGGAAGGCCACGACCGTCGCTATCTCTTCCGGCGCGCCGGCCCGGCCGGGAACGGTCGATGCCGCGAAAGCGCGCTTTGCCTCGGTGCTCGGCCAGATACGGTCCTGGAACGGGGTGTCTATGATGCCCGGGCAGATCGAGTTGACGCGCACCCCCTGCGTGAACAGTTCGATCGACGCGGTCTTGGTCAGGCCGAGCACCGCGTGCTTGCTGGCGACATAGAGCCCGGCATTGCCGAAGCCGATGATGCCGCCCATCGAAGCATTGTTGATGATCGTGCCGCCGCCCTGAGCCAACATCGCCTTGGTCTCGTGCTTCATCGACCAAAAGACGCCGCGGACATTGGCATTGAAGATCGTCTCGTAGACCTCGTTCGACTGGTCGACGAAAGGGGTGAACCCGCCCTCGGTGCCGGCATTGTTGAAGGCGATGTCGATCCGCCCGTAGGTCGAGATCGTTTTCGCCACGAGGTCGATCACGCTCTGCTCGACATTGACATCGGCAACGACGGCTGTCGCCTCGAAGCCTGCTTCCCCGATTTCGGCGACCAGCGCGTCGATCTCGGACTGGCGGCGCGCACTGGCGATGACCTTGGCGCCGCGACGCGCGAGTTCGAAGGCGGTTGCGCGGCCGATACCCGAACTGGCGCCGGTCACCAGGGCGACCTTGCCGTCAAGCGTCTTCAGGATCTTTGTCATGGGGTTCTCCATCGGTTGAAATCTGCCCGGGCAGAGCGCCATTCGATGGAGCCATTGTTCCGGTGCCGCAGTATCTAGAGGGCCCGGAAACATATGATTAGACGCATAATTCTTCTCATTGTAGTGAATAGAACATATGAATTGAACCCGGTACGCCAAATGCACGGAACCGAACTCGCCGAATTGTCGACCTTCCTCGCGGTCGCGCGTCACAGGAGCTTCAAGCTGGCCGCCGTCCAGCGCAGCGTCGCTGCCTCGGCAATCAGCCACACGATCCGCAGCCTAGAGGCGCGTGTCGGCGTGCGGCTATTCCATCGCACGACCCGCAGCGTGTCGCTGACGGAGGCCGGCGAGCGGTTCCTGACGGAACTGCACCCTGCGTTCGATCAAATCGAAAGAGCGCTGGAAGGCCTCAACGCCTTCCGCGGCAGTCCGTTCGGAACGGTTCGCATCAATGTTCCCAGTTCCATCGCACCTTTTCTGCTGCACGATGTGATGGGACCGTTGCTGAAACGGAATCCAGGACTTCGCCTCGATATCGTTGCCACCGACAGGCTGGTCGATATCGTCGAGGAAGGCTTCGATGCCGGTGTCCGCTTTGGCGAACGCCTTACTCAAGACATGATCGCGGTTCGCATCAAGCCACGGTTGCGTTTCGCCGTCGTCGGCTCGCCCGAATATTTCACGGGACGCAGAATGCCGCTGGTGCCAGGCGACCTAAGGGAGCACCTGTGCGTCCGCTATCGCTATCCAAGCGGCGCGATCTACAACTGGCAGTTCGAGCGCGGCGGTGAGGCGGTCGATGTCGTGGTCGATGGTCCGATTACCCTCGACAACCAGGAACTCATGGTCGAAGCGGCGCTGCAGGGATGCGGGCTTGCGTATGTCTGGGACAGTCGCGTTACGGCGCATCTCGCCAGCGGCGCACTTGTCCGTTCCCTGGACGACTGGTGCGCCGATGATGACGGCCTGTTCCTCTATTATCCAAGCCGACGATACCTCTCGGCCGGACTTCGTGCGGTGATCGACATGCTCAAGGCTGGCAGCTAAAGCTTTAGGTTCTTGTTTTGATGCATGTCGTTATCGCAAAACCGCTGCACAGTTTTGCGCGACATGCATTAGCTCGCGGCGTTGAAGCGCAGGATGTCGCGGCCGTCTCTGTCGACGATGACAAGCTTGCCGGCGTCGACGTGGTAGGACGCCGCCTTGGCCAGCGCCTCGAACAGCGCCTTTTCCTCGGCCATGACCTGAGGCGCGCAGGCCTTGAAGGTCGAGCCGATGTCGCTGATGGCGATCATCGAACCATCGACCTTGGCGGTGGCGAAATAGACGTTGCAAGGGCCGCTGCCGCCGGCCTTGCCGGCTTCGCTGATCCGGAATGTCGCCCGCGGCTCGGCAATCACGCCGATGCCGTCGATATATTCGACCAGCCAGCTTTGGCCGAACACGGAGGCTGCCGCCGGCTCATCGCTCGGCGCCGCCATTTTCAGCATGATGGTCTGTGGCGCGTCGCTGAGCGGGTCGACCTGGTGGCGCGCATCTGTGACGAACAGCAGCCGGTCGTCGACAGTGATGCGCGCCTGCAGAGCGTAGGTCATCTCTGGCCGGATCACCTGCGGATCGAAGCTGATCTCGAACTTGATCGGCACCTGGCCGGCCGGCACCACCTTGCGCTCACCGATGATTGCGGCCGGCGCGTCGGCCAGCGACACGTCGGCAAGCTGCACGGAAAGCACGGCATTGGGCGGCAGCGCGATGCGCTCGCGATACATCACCTCGCCCTTGAGGGTCTTTTCGACAGCCACGGAATGATCCGGAACGGCAAGTATGCCGACGGCCAGCGGCACCAGTCCGAAGATGAAGAACTCGGCGATCCTGTCCAGCATGATCCTGCTCCCCTTCCGGCCAAAGGTCTCGCAGGATTGCGGTCAATGAATGGCTGTCGGGGGATTTATTCGGACGGCGGCTGCTTCCAGCGGCTCGCCGCCTTGTCGTCGGCCTCCTTGGCGTCGACCCAGCCGCCCTCCGAACCGTCGCTATGGTGTTCCTTTTTCCAGAACGGCGCTCGTGATTTCAAATAGTCCATCAGGAAATTCGCGGCCTCGAACGCCGCCTGCCGATGGGCGGAAGCGGCTACCACCAGCACGATGTTTTCGCCGGGCGCGATCTTGCCGTGGCGATGGATGGCGGTGAGCCCCTGCAGCGGCCAGCGCTCGATTGCCTCGCTGGCGATGCGGGAAATCTCGGCTTCGGCCATGCCGGGATAATGTTCGAGCTCGAGCGCGGAGAGCCTGCCTTGCTCGTCGCGGCAAAGGCCCGAGAAGGTCACCACAGCGCCGATATCGTTGCGACCCTGGGTCAGCCTGGCGATCTCGGCGGCGACGTCGAAATCCTCCGCCTGGATGCGCACGACAGGCACCACCGCGGACATGGTTCAGCCACCGGTCATCGGCGGGAACAGCGCGATCTCGCGCGCGCCGGCGATCTTCTCGCGATGCTCGACATGTTCCTGGTTGATGGCGACGCGGATCACATCAGGATATTGCAGCGCGTTCTCGTATTCCTCGCCGCGTGATTTCAGCCAGCGCAACAGGTCTGCGACCGTTTCGATGCCGGCCGGCAGTTCGACGTCTTCCTCCGGTCTGCCGATCCGCTCTCGCACCCAGGCGAAATAGATGAGCTTCGTCGACATCTTATTCATCCATGATGTGTTTGAGGCCGGCGCGGAAATAGTCGTAGCCGGTGTAGAGCGTAACCAGAGCTGCGATCCACAGCAGCACCAGCCCGGTCTGGGTGGTCAGCGGAAAAACCTTGTCGCCGGCGGGGCCGGCAAGCAGGAAGGCGATGGCGATCATCTGGATGGTGGTCTTCCATTTGGCCAGCTGCGTCACCGGCACCGAGACCTTCAGGGCCGCCAGATATTCGCGCAGGCCCGAGACCAGGATCTCGCGGCACAGGATGATGATCGCCGCCCACAGCGACCAGCCGGCGATGCCGGCATGGCGATCGGTGTCGGCGGCGAGCAGCAGCAGGCAAGTGGCGACCAGCAGCTTGTCGGCGATCGGGTCGAGCATCTTGCCGATATTCGAGGTCTGCTGCCAGGCGCGCGCCAGATAGCCGTCGAAGTAATCGGTGATCGAGGCGAGCAGGAAAATGATGAGCGCCGACCAGCGGGCGAAGTCGCTCGATTTCAGATGCCCTTCCAGGAAGAAGCACAGCACGACCAACGGCACCGCCAGAATGCGGGCATAGGTGAGCATGTTAGGCAGGTTGAACGCGCGCTGGGCCATGTTTTGGGAACTCTTTCTGCCTGCTTAGTCAAATCAGAAGCGAATGTGGGGGGTCAACAGGCCAGAATCGATTAGCCAGCCGAAATATCGGCAATAGGTCTTAGCTTTCGTGAAAATGATTGTAGACCAATTTCGCCACCTGCTCGGAAATGCCGTCAACCTTGACCAGATCCTCGACGGCGGCGCGGCTGACCGCCTTGGCCGTGCCGAAATGCATCAGCAGCGCGCGCTTGCGGCCGGGGCCGATGCCGCTGATCTCGTCGAGCGGGCTCTTGACCATCTCCTTCTTGCGGCGGGCGCGGTGCGAACCGATGGCGAAGCGATGGACCTCGTCGCGCAGCCGCTGGACGAAATAGAGCACCGGATCACGTACGGGCAGCGAGAATGAGTCCCTGCCCTTGACGAAGAAGCGTTCGCGGCCGGCGTCACGGTCCTGACCCTTGGCGATGCCGATGGCCACGACGCGGTCCTCGATGCCGAGGTCGGCGAGGATCTTGCGCACCGCCGTCATCTGGCCTTGGCCGCCGTCGATGAGGATGACCTCGGGCCAGGCCGGGAAGCCGCCGGCGTCCTCGATGTCGTCGCCCGGTCCGGTAGGGCTCGCCTCGTCCGCGCTCTCGGTTTGCGGGGCATCGCCATGTTCCTTCAACAGCCGCGAGAAGCGCCGCTGCATCACCTCGCGCATCATGCCGAAATCGTCGCCCGGCGTGATCTCGGTCGAGCGGATGTTGAACTTTCGATACTGGTTCTTCACAAACCCTTCCGGCCCGGCGACGACCATGGCGCCGACCGCGTTCGTGCCCATGATGTGCGAGTTATCATAGACCTCGATGCGCACCGGCGGCTTTTCCAGGCCGAAGGTCTCGGCAAAGCCGGTGAGCAGCCGCGCCTGGGTCGAGGTCTCGGCGAGCCGCCGGCCGAGCGCTTCGCGCGCGTTCTGCAGCGCGTTGTCGGTCAGGTCCTTCTTCTCGCCGCGCTGCGGCACCGAGATCGACACCTTGCGGCCGGCGCGGGTGGAGAGGGCCTCCGCCAGCAATTCCTGGTCCTCGACGCCATACGACAACAGGATGGTGCGTGGCGTCGGCTTATCGTCGTAGAACTGCGCCAGGAACGAACCCAGCACCTCGCCAGCTTCCAGCGCCGGATCGGCCTTGGGAAAATAGGCGCGGTTGCCCCAGTTCTGGCCGGTGCGGAAGAAGAACACCTGGATGCAGACCTGGCCGCCCTCCTGATGGATGGCGAAGACATCGGCCTCGTCGACGGTCTGCGGATTGATGCCTTGATGGCTCTGCACATGCGACAGCGCCGCCAGCCGGTCGCGATAGATGGCGGCGCGTTCGAAATCGAGGTTCTCCGAAGCCTGCTGCATGGCGGCGGAGATCTCCGTCTTAACCTTCTGGCTGCGGCCGGAGAGAAAATCCTTCGCCTCGGCGACAAGCCTTGCATAGTCGCCATGCGAGATCTCGCCGGTGCACGGGCCGGCACAGCGCTTGATCTGGAACAAAAGGCAAGGCCGGGTGCGGTTCTCGTAGAAGGAGTTGGTGCAGCTCCTGAGCAGGAAGGCGCGCTGCAGCGAATTGATGGTGCGGCCGACGGCGCCGGCTGAGGCAAAGGGGCCGAAATAGTCGCCCTTGCGCGAGCGCGCGCCGCGATGCTTGTAGATGCCGGGCGAGACATGGTCGCCGGTCAACAGGATATAGGGAAACGACTTGTCGTCGCGCATCAGCACGTTGAAGCGCGGCCGCAAGCGCTTGATGAGGTTGGCTTCAAGCAGCAGCGCTTCGATCTCGGTGCGGGTGACGACGAACTCCATCGTCGACGTCTCGCGCACCATGCGGCCGATGCGGCTGGTGTGGAACCGACCTTGCGCGTAGTTGGTGACCCGCTTCTTCAGGCTGCGTGCCTTGCCGACATAGAGCACGTCGCCGGCGGCATTCATCATGCGGTAGACGCCGGGCGCGTTGGGCAGCCGCTTGACCAGCATCTGGATCACCTCGGCGCCGACCATGCCGTCGGCATCGCCGGCATGCGGCGTCCAGTCGATCGCGGTGAAGGTGACGTCCGGACCAGCGGCTGCAGGCTCGACGACCTCCTCGGCTGCCTCGTCCTCGAGGTCGATTTCGGGCGGCAGGTCGTCCGCGCCGCCGCGCGTTTTTTGTTTCTGGTCCATGGGGCTCATTCCGTCATGCCTGTCACATCGGGCGTCTGCCATGCAAGATGCTGGCCGCCGTCAAGCGCGATCATCTGGCCGGTGACCGAGCGTGCCGCCCAGAGATAACGGATGGTGTCACCGAATTCCGGCAATTCCGGGCCGCGCTTCAGGATCAGGCCGGCAATCTGCGCGTCGAAATCGCTGTCGTGCTGGCGCGTGTTCTTCAAGGTCGGGCCAGGACCGATGGCGTTGACGCGGATGCGGGGACCCAGCGCCTGCGCCATCATCTCGGTCGCTGCCCACAAGGCCGACTTCGACAGCGCATAGGAGAAATAACGCGGCGTCGGCCGCCAGACGCGCTGATCGATCATGTTGACGATCAACCCCTCACTGCTCTGCGGCAAGGCCCGGGCGAACGTCTGCGCCAACAGCGCCGGCGCCTTGACATGCACGGCGAAATGGCGATCCCAGGCCGGCCAGTCGAAATCGTCAACACTGTCGTGCTCGAACAGCGAGGCGTTGTTGACCAGCAGCGACACCGGCCCGAGCGCCGCCGCCGCGCGGCCGACAAGGTTGCCGACGGCGTCCATGTCGGTCAGGTCGGCAGCAACCACCGCGGCCCTGCCGTCTCGACCAAAATGACCACTGTTGATCCCGGCCGCCAGTGCCTCCGCCTCGGCCAGCGAGCGATTACAGTGAATGGCGACGGCAAAACCGTGCGCAGCAAGATCCTCGACGATCGCCCTGCCGATCCGCTTCGCCCCGCCTGTCACCAGTGCCGTCGCGGCGACCTTGCTCATCTGTCAATCCTCAATCTGATGCCGATTCCGACCTGCCGGGACCGGGCCGGCAAAATATGGCCTGCCAAGTGTTAAATCCCATTTCCACCTGGGGCAGGATTGTGGCAAAGTGGCCCGGTCGGCATTCTGGCTCGACCGGAATCCGGGCCAGCCCGACCGCAATATAGGGCGCGGGAGCCCTTGCACCAAGCCGTGTGCAGTGCAGCACGGCGAACCTGCTGACATCTCGCTGTTGCGAAGATGCAACGTCAAGGTTCTGCCTCATTCGTGCCAGGGAATGACCTAAGTTCAGGTTCGCTTCAGCCGCATTTCGACACGACATTTGGAACCGTTGAACGCCGGATCCGTTTCACCCCCCGGACGGGTTGAGGGCGCTCATGAAAAAACAAGCCTGTGTCCTGTGGCTTAAGGAGTAAAGAACAATGCAAGCCAATCTTAAATTTGCGCGACCGCTCGCGGTGGCGTTTGGGCTGTTCGCCCTCGGCGGAACCGCCTATGCCGCGGACGTGGTTCAGGAAGAGCCGCCGGCACCTGCCCCCATCGCCGAACTTCCGGTCGCATCCTGGGCCGGCCCCTATGCCGGTGTGAGCGTCGGCTACGGCTTCGCCGGCCATGCCGATGCCAAAACCGTCGGTGTCGACATCGATACCAAGGGCTTCGTCGGCGGCGTCTTCGGCGGCTACAACTGGCAGCAGGAGAACTTCGTCTACGGTGCCGAAGCCGATATCGGCTATAACGGCGTCAAGGGCGACGATGCCGGCATCGAGGCCAAGGGCGGCGTCGAAGGCTCGCTGCGCGCTCGCCTCGGCTACGCTGTTACCCCGGAAATCCTGCTCTACGGCACCGCCGGTGGCGCGCTGAAGAACCAGAAGGTGGAAGCCGCCGGCTTCAGCGACACCAACACTATGCTTGGCTGGACGGCCGGCGTCGGCACCGACATCAAGATCACCGACAATGTGTTCGGCCGTGTCGAGTACCGCTACACCGATTTCGGCGACAAGAACTTCGACGGTATCGGCAAGGTCAAGTCGACCGACAATCGCGTCACTTTCGGCGTCGGTATGAAGTTCTAAGTCGTCCAAGCCACGACACGAAAAAGCCGGGCCTCGCGCCCGGCTTTTTTTGCGCCCGGTGCCCACCCTGTCGGCAAAGGCACGCGTGATCTCGAGGTCAGCGTTGAGCCAGCATCCGGTCGACCAGGACCAGAACTTCAGCTGCTGCGATGAAACCGAGGGCGATAGTGGCGGCATTCGACATGACTGCGACCCAGCCATTGGCGGACACATCTATGAACGGGTAAGCGTATTTCCCTTCAGCGACACCACGAGCCAGGGCATAGGCGAGATAGGCCAGGGGATAGAGCGCCCATAGAAGCGGATCGCGCCACGAGAGCCTCCCCCTTTCGCGTGAACAGAAGCCAGAACAATAAGACAAGGACAGGATTGAGTTGGTGGAGCAGAAAGTTTGCTTCGGCGGTCGCGCCAGCCAAAGTGCGCAGCCCTTGGAGCAACACCGCGAAAATCACCCCGACCAGGGCCATCACGGCAGCCGTCCACGCCACCAGCGTTGGATGGTCGAAACGCTCCCCGAGGAGCGCCATGGCTGCGAATACAATGGCGACAAGACCGTTGGTCAGGATCGTGAAATATCCCACCAACACCCACAGCGAGCCAAGCATCGAAGCACCGCCCTTGATCAAGGTGCTGAGTTCAAGGCCAATGCCAGTGCACGCGGATAGACAAATGATCAGGGCAAATAAGCGCTGGATCAAATCGCCCTCCCCCATCGGCTTACGTTTGAGAAAGCGACGATAAGACTGGGCGGAACGTCTGTCGACCAAAATGCCCCCAGGACCAACGCTTCCAGCCTCGACGGCCCGGCTCACTCCCAGCATGTCGAAATTAGCCGTTGCGCCTCCCCCGCCAGGAATCCGCTAAAGCGCGTCGCGTTCGACCGGCCTCATGCGATGCGCCTTAGGTTCCTGTTTTATGCATGTCGTTATCACAAAACCGCTGCACACTTTTGCGCGACATGCATTGGGGGAAAATCGGTAGCTTCGCCATCCCCGCCCTCAAGCCGGAATGCCGGGCTTCAGCTCCGGGAATTTCTCGTCGAAGCGTGCCGCCCAGCGCGTCAGCCGGCCGCGGCCCTTTTCCCATTTTCCGGCGAAGCGCAGCGAGAGATAGCCGAGGCAAGCGCGCAGCGCGATCTGGCCGACAGTGATTTTCTTCGGCAGCTTCGGCGGGTTGGCGTTGAGCAGATCGAGCGCGGCCGAAATCTTGCTCCACTGGCGCTCGAGCCAAGGCTGGTAGACCATCTCTTCGGGCCGCGTGCGCCGCTCATAGACCATCGACAGCGCGCAGTCGCAGATGCCGTCGGCCAACGCCTCCAGCACCTCCGCCTCGAGGCGCTTGTCGGGATTGCGCGGAAACAATGCGTTCTTCGACATCCGGTTGAGATGCTGGGTGATGGCGCGGCTGTCGTGGACCGAGCGGCCGTCGTCGAGCACCAGCACCGGGATCTTGCCGAGCGGATTGGCGCCGATCAGCGCGGCCGGCTTTTCCTCGGTCTTTATCGGCACGAGATCGACCGCAATGCCGGCATGAAGTGCTGCCATGCGCACCTTGGAACTGTAGGGAGAAGTAGACGCGTAGAGCAGTCTGGGCATTGTCGATTCCTGTTTACCGGCTACAGCTCCATATGTCCTGTTGGACGCGCAAGAGGACGCGGTAGCATTGTGACTTCGCGCATGACCCTCACCGAAAATCGATTCCGATTGGGGCTCGTGCGTGGGCACTGTTGACCGATCATGCTGGCTTCATCAACGGCCAGAGGCGGAAAACCGCGCCGCCAGCGCGCAGCCATTGTCTCGACTTCAATCTGGATGCGATGAGCCGGAGGTGCGGCGGCAGAAGCGAGCAGGTCGGACAATCCAAATCCGATCAGCTACCAACTCGGCCTTGCACCGAAGGTTGGTCTTTGGCAGCCACGAAAATCCCACCGGACTTCGCCGCGTGGCGAAGTCCTGGGAGCTGCGAAAAGACATCTTCCTCCCGCCTCTTTCTCGTCCTGCCCGACCGTCAGCTAGCAAGCGAGGCGCCTGTCCGGCATCCCGCCCTGGCTGTCTTGAGTACTGTCCCCGGCGATCGGAGAGCGGCGACTACTTCTTGGCCTTCGCCTTTGCGGGCGCTGCCTTCGGCTTGGCCGCGGGCGCTGCTTTCTTCACTGCTGCGGAAGATTTTGCAGCGGCGGCCTTTGCCGGTGCTGCCTTCTTCGCAGCGGGTTTCGCAGCGGCCTTTGCAGCCGGCTTCTTGGCCGGTGCCGCCTTCTTTGCCGGTGCAGCCTTGGCCTTGGCCGGTGCTGCTTTTGCCTTGGCAGGTGCTGCTTTCTTCACGGCTGGTTTTGCCGCCGCCTTGGCGGCCGGCTTTTTCGCCGGCGCTGCTTTTGCCTTAGGCGCGGCGGCCTTCGCTTTGGCAGCGGGTGCTGCTTTCTTCACAGCAGTTGCGGCCTTTGCCGCCGCTGCTTTTACTGGTGCTTTCTTTGCCGGTGCCTTGGATGCCGGCGCTTTGGATGACTGCTTAGCCATATCATGCCCCTTCCGTTGTGCCGACGGCCGTTATTGACCCGGCGCGCAATGCATATCTGACTCGCGGCTTGCTAGCCAGCGAAGCATTAGAATGATTTCTGCAGCTTAAGTTTCGGTTACGGCGAGCGCGCGACCATTTTACCGGTGCAAAAATCGGCTGCGAATCTTTGTGTCGCGCAGCGAAGTTCTGCGACAGAAATTCTGCTCGCTCTATCTCGACCGGTCTTCGCGTCAAGCTCATGACCTTTTCGACCAGCTCTGCGCTTCAACGTCCGACGCTCAGCGCGAACATTGTCAAGGGCGAAGGCGGTCGCCCGCCTCGTCTTGTCCGAAACGATAAACTACAGGTAAGTACGAAGCAACGCGACGAGCACGCCGCTGCACTATCTTGCACGACGCGATGAAAGTAAGCAGATAGCTCGCATTTCTGAAAGACAGGATATCGCTCGATAGATCCGGTCGAGCCGATCTCATAATCGAAAGCGCTCGGCCGTTCAGGCGCCGAGTGGCTCGCGCTGCATCTGCAGCCGGCGCGAAGGCTCGGCTTGGTGGAGATGGACGGCGAAGGTATCCCATGGCGGCGTGACGGAAATCTGCGCCAGGATGCGCCCCGCTTCACCGCGATGATAGACGCCGTGCAGTACGACGTGGGTCAGCATTTCCTGTCGCGACATCAATGCCTTATCCCCGTCGGTGAACACGAATGCGACGGGCTCGGAGAGCTGTTGCGACGAAACGGTTTCGAGATAATCGAGATACCACCGATCGGTCGCCGCGACTGCGGCACGAAGTTCGTCGAGGGCCGGCGTGTCCTCGCTGGCGTCGGCGGAGTAGCCATGGCTTGCACCAACCAGGTGGGCTGAGAATATCCGCGACACCACATGGCTGTGATCGATGAGCCGTATCACGGCCTGCCGTTCCTTGCCGTGAACGGGCGGGTCGAGACTGACGAGCCTTTCCAGCAGTTCGTCATTTGCCCAGGCCTGATAGGCAAACAGGCTGCGAAGCAGAGCGTGCGCACTCATGGTCGGTGTCCTTTTCTGGAAATGCGAGTATGTTGTTCATATTTTCAGGAGAATGGGCGGGCGTGTCTACTCGCATTGCAAAACCGTATCCGCGCATGCGCAAGCAGCCGCGCCAGGCGCGTTCCAGGGCGACCGTAGAGGCGATCGTCGAGGCAGGGGCTCATGTTCTGAGCGGGCTGGGCTGGGCCGGCTTCACCACCAACAAGGTGGCCGAGACTGCGGGCGTGAGCATCGGCACGCTCTACCAGTATTTTCCCGACAAGCTTTCCCTGCTCGAAGCCCTCCGGCGCCGTCACTTCGATCATGTGCTGTCGGTCATTCGCGATTCGGCAGAAGACCAAAAGCCGCTCAGGAAATTCGCGCAGGAACTGGTGCGCGGCATGATCGCGGCGCACAGCATTCACCCGACACTGCACCAGGTGCTGCTCGACGAGGCGCCGGGCGACCGCCGCTCCAGGGCCGCCCATGCTTCGTTCCAGACACAATATCTCAACCACTACGCGACGGCCGTCGCCGCCTATCGCAAGCCAAGGAAAGGCGCCGACATGGAGACCGTCGCGCGCGTGCTGTCGTCGGCGATCGAAGGTGTGATCCATAACGCGGCACGCCGAAACATGCTCGCCGCGCCGGAGCTGCAAAAGCAACTCGTCGAACTGATCTGCGCCTACCTATCGGGCGCGGACCGCATCGGTCGATAGCGCAGGGCACGGCGGAAGTCGGGGATTTCTGTACGTCGGATTCAAACCCGGCTCATGAGATGCGGCAAGGCCGATGCCAGCAATGCCGCACCTGATGCGGCCAAGAGCGTGAGGACGATCTTTCGAAACGTTGCTTCGCTGATGCCGATGTAGAGTCTCGCGCCAAGGAGTGTCGGGCAAACATCGGCAGCATTTCGAGCTTGATCTTTCCGGTCGCAAGATAGGCGGCCATCGTCATGGAGAGGGTCACAAGGTTGAAATTCTGGATGACAATGCGCTGCCTGTCCTTTTCCCATTGCCGCAGCACGCACCACAACGTTGGAACCGGGCCGGTGAAGCCGCCAAGCCCGCCCATGATGCCGCCAACCAGACCTATTGCACCGTCTGCAACAGGACCCCCGAGCGTGATGGGAGGGAGGCGACGGGCAAAAAGCATCAAGGGACACCAAACGACCAGCAGCGCGCCGAAGATCAACTTGAACAAGTGCACATCCAGCAGGGGCAGGATGGCGACACCGACCGGAATTCCTATGGTCCCGCCGATCAGGAATGGCAGCAGAAGCTTGAGGTCGAAACCCCGGCGGACGGTGACGGCGGCGATGATTTGGCCGGTGAGCGCCCCAAAGACCGCCATGGCAGCAGCAAGCTGGGGCTCCACGGTCCAAACCCAAAACGACATGGCAACCAGGCTGAAAGCGAACCCGGACAGCCCTTGGACGAAACCTGCAACGACCGCCCCAATTGCAACAATATAAACAAGCGAATCCATGTAGTGCTGTTTCCCCGCAAAGTGATCGATGTGGCCGGTTGGCGTTGACCTGCATGGAAATCTACGATTTTCGCAACCTCCGTCCGACCTTGAGCGCCGGACAGTCCACACACCAGAGAGGTATGAATGCCCCCCTTGCCGAGCTTGGCATTTGTCACATGGTTTTCGGCTGACCCCAGATCAGCCGCGGCTTTCTATGCGAATTTCGGAATTGTCTTCAGGCAAGAGCAGCACGGCTCCGGTCCGATACATTTCGCGTTCCAAGGTCAAGGGCTCGCGATCGAACTCTATCCGGCAAACGAAGGAACGACGGCGGAAGGAGCGGGAACGATGATCGGCTTCGAGGTCACCGACGCGGACGAAGCGGCTTCTGCCGCGAAGGCCAATGGTTTTGGAATCATTGCGGATGTCAAGGCGACGGCTATGGGCAGGCGTGTGATCGTCCGCGATCCTGACGGCCGTCAGGTGTTTCTTTTCTCGACCACCTAAGTGACGCAACAATCCATCGGGAATCGGAAGGCACTGGTTCAGCGCAGGACGCGGCAGCGGCCGTTGTAGACCATCCAGCGGTCGAAGCCCGAGACGCAGAATTCGACATTGTCGCCTATCGAGGCAAAGCCTTGGCCTTCCTCGATCAGATACCAGATGGTGCGGGCGTGGCCGTCGGAGAGGCTGACGGTGGCGCCGCAATAATGGCGGCCGATTGGCCAGGTGTCGTCGGCCGGCAGATAGCGATGCTGGTGGATGCGCTGGAAGTCGACGATCTGCACATCCGGCAGATGCGGCACGTGATGCACCTGATACGAGAAGCGGTCGGTGATTTTGTTCAGCACCCAGGCCTCGCCGCAGACGCCGCTGTCCTCATCGGTATAGATTGCAAGGTCGGCGGCCTGCACCGCCTGAGTAACGCCGAGAGGCGCAGCCAGCGGCGTGCAAACGGCGAGCAGTGCGGCAAGGGCGGATTGGGCGAAGCGAGTCATGGCAGCCTCTCAAGGTCGACTGCGCGCACTGTGCGGATTCGCTGACGCGCGGTCAAGCGGTTGTAGTGACGATGGTTACGGTGACGATGGTTGCGCTGAGGGAACGGCAAGGACCGCACCTCAAACTACTCTCCCGCCAGCCAGTCCAGCGTCCAATGCGATGGCTGCTCGACAGCAAGCAGCCGGTGCAGCGCCGGCAGCAGCGTCCGCAACTCGCCCTCCAGGGTGAAGGGCGGATTGACCATCACCATGCCGCAGCCGTCGAGGCTCGGCTCGACCGAGGCCGGCCTGATCTCAAAGCCGACGTCGAGCAGCCTGGGAATGCCCGTTTGCTTCAGCGCCTTTCGGAAGGCGGCGACCGCCTTGCGGTCCTTGAGCGGATACCACAGCGCGTAAATGCCGCCTGGCCAGCGCCGATGGGCTCTTTGCAGCCCGTCGACCAAGCGACCGAACTCGCCCTCTTCCTCGAAAGGCGGATCGATGAGCACGAGGCCGCGCTTCTCCTTTGGCGGCAGATGCGCGCCGAGCGCCAGCCAGCCGTCGAGCTCGATCACCCGGGTCTGGAAGTCACCGTCGAACAGCGCCTTCAGCCTGGCAGCATCCTTAGGGTGCAGCTCGACCGCCGACAGCCGGTCCTGCTTGCGCAGCAGGTGCCGGGCGATCAGCGGCGAACCCGGGTATTTTTTCACGCCGCCGTCCGGATTGAGCGAACGGACGGCTCCAAGATACGGTGCCAGCAATGCCGCCGCCGGGGCGTCGAGGGGGGGGGCGGGCCCCCCCCCCCCGGGCCGCCCCCCCAAAACCCCGCGTTGTGGTGGGGGGATGGGAGGAAGACAATCGGCCGCCGGCCCCCCCGGGATAAAGCTTTGGTATT
>NZ_JAMYKU010000023.1:0-110052 GCF_040317575.1 Mesorhizobium sp. M1423 | reverse complement strand
CCCATCAGCCATCGCATCAAGAAATGCGCCTGGAACGACGACTATCTCATCAATGCCATCACTCATATGCGATAGCCCTGCCCTCGAGAGGGGGGAGATTTGCGCTCAGCCGCTTTCGCTAACAAAAAAGCCGCCAGGTTTCCCAGGCGGCCTTCGATGAATTTCTCGACGACGTCGCTTAATTCAGCTTCGACTTCAAATCCTGCAGCGAGGCGTTGAAAAGGTCGGCGCCGGCCTTGGCGTCGATCTTGCCGGCCAGCAGCGCGCGCGCGGCTTCGACCGCGATGTCGACGGCGCTGGCGCGCACTTCGCCGATCGCCTCGCGCTCGGCCTGGCCGATCTTCTGCTCTGCCAAGGCGGTACGCCGGGCGACATAATCCTCGGTCTTCTTGTGCGCCTCGGCGGCGAGCATGTCGGCTTCGCGCTTGGCGGCGGCGACGATGGCCGCGGCCTCCTGCTCGGCTTCCTTGCGCTTGCGCTGATATTGGCCGAGCAACTGCTGGGCCTCTTCGCGCAACCGGCGCGCTTCCTCGAGTTCGCTGCTGATCTTGTCGGCACGGGCATCGAGCGCCTTGGCGATCATGCCCGGCACCTTGATGTAGATGGCAATGCCGAGGAAGATTATGAGGGCAACGGTTGCCCAAAGCGTCGCGAGAGATGTGGCGTCCATGATGCGCTCCTCACCCGGCCACGGATTTGACCGCGGCCGCGATCTCGGCCTTGCTGGCCTTGCCGCCGACCAGCGCCTCGACGATGGCCGAAGCGGTGTCCTCGGCGATCGTGCCGACTTCCTTCATGGCATTGGCCTTGATGGAAGATATGCGCGCCTCGGCCTCGCCAAGCTTCTGGTCAAGCGCTGCCTCGATCGTCTTGCGGGCAGCCTCGGCTTCCGCCTTGGCCGCATCGTTGGCCTGCTGGCCGATCGCATTGGCCTTGCCCTTGGCTTCCGCCAATTCCTGCTCATAGGCGGCAACGGCGGCATCGGCCTCGCCTTTCAGCCGGGCAGCATGATCGAGATCCTGCGTGATGCGGTCGTTGCGCACGTCGATGATGCCGCCGACGCGCGGCATCACTACCCGCTTCAAGAAGAGGTAGAACAGCCCGAAAGTGATTGCCAGCCACAGCAGCTGTGACGGGTACGTCGCCGGATTGAATGGCGGGAACGTGCCGTGCGCCTCGGCAGGAACGCCGGTGGCGGCGTGCGTTTCGCCTTCCGTTGCGGCGGGCGCGGACTCTTGCGCAAAGGCAGATGTCACGAACATGGACTATCCCCGAAATTCAGACCCGCCGCAGGATCGCGGCCGGCCTGTTCAATTCTTCCCAATGTTCAGCCGAACAAGTATTCAGCCGAACAGGGCGAGAAGCGCGATGAGAAGCGAGAAAATACCCAGCGCTTCGGTCACGGCGAAGCCGAAAATCAGGCGGCCGAACTGGCCGTCGGCGGCCGACGGGTTGCGCAGCGCGCCCGCCAGATAGCTGCCGAATATGTTGCCGAGGCCAATGCCCGCGCCGCCCATGCCGAGGCATGCGATGCCGGCGCCGATGTACTTTGCTGCTTCTGCGTCCATTTGTTCAACTCCTTTGGATCTAAAATTCCGTTGCAAATTCGATCCGGCGGCAATGCCGGAAACCTTGTTAGTGCCCGGGATGCAGGGCGTCGTTGAGATACATGCAAGTCAGCACGGCAAAGACGTAGGCCTGCAGGAACGCGACCAGCAGCTCCAGCGCCGTCAGCGCCACGGCCATCGCCAGCGGCAGAACCGAGCCCGCCACGCCGACCGCGCCGAGCGCGCTCAGGCTGACGACAAAGCCCGAGAACACTTTCAGCGTGATGTGACCGGCAAGCATGTTGGCGAACAGACGAACCGAGAGGCTGACCGGACGCGAGACGAAGGAAATCACCTCGATCAGCACCACCAGCGGCAGCAGGTAGACCGGCACGCCATGCGGGACGAACAGCTTCAGGAAGCCAAAGCCGTGCTTGGTGAAGCCGTAGACGACGACCGTTCCGATCACCAGCGCAGCGAGGCCGAAGGTGACGATGATGTGACTGGTGATGGTGAAGAAATATGGGAACAGGCCAAGCAGGTTGGCGACAAGCACGAACATGAACAGCGAGAACACGAAGGGGAAGAACTTCATGCCTTGCGTGCCCGCGGCGTCCCTCAGCATATTGCCGACAAATTCATAGGCCATTTCCGAGACCGACTGAAGGCGGCCGGGAACGAGGCTGCGGCTCGACGTGCTGAGGTAGAGAAACGCCGATGCAACAGCAACCGTCGCAAGCATAAACAGAGCCGAATTGGTGAAAGACAGGTCGTAGCCGCCGATGTGAATCGGAATGATCGGCTGAATCTGGAACTGGTGGATCGGATCGACCTTGTCAGCAGCCACTTTAAATCCCCATCGAAGCCGCAGACGGCTTGAGTATCCTGTTCAATGCGCCGGCATGCGGCGCCTCAATTCATTCTTTCGGATCGCGCGGTTTGTCGCCCGTTCCGAATTCCGACACAAGCCCGGCTGAACGCAGGACATTGAGCACGCCGGCGCCAAAACCCAGCAACAGCCCGACTATCAGACCCCATGGCGATGTCCCCGCCACGCGATCGATAAACCAGCCGAGAGCCGCGCCGACCACTATCCCGGCGATGAACTCGCTGGACAGCTTGAGCGCCTGGCCGTACCCGGCCACACTGCCCGCTTTCGCGTCGTCTTTCCCCTCGAGCCGGTCCGGCCGCCTTGTCGCAAGCGATGCTTCAAGGTCGCGCCGACGGCGCTCAAGATCGTCGTCGCGGATGTCGGCTTCATGCTGCTTGCCGCGGCCGGTTTTTCCGGTTCCGTCTGGCCCATTCTTGTCGGCCACGCAACCCCCCTGCCCGGTCAGACCGTCACCGTCCGTCCGCTTCTTAAAGTCGCCGGCAACATAGTTAGAGGGTCCGCGCCCGTCAAGCCACGAGCGGACGTTCAAGCTCAAGTATTTTTTCGTTATAAATCAGCTACTTGCTTGGGTGCGACATCGTGCCCGACGCGGTCTCTGGCGGGCTGCGGCCGAATCCCCACGACGACGGGTCTTCGATCGGCCGCTCTCCCGCGAAAGATGCAAGGGCTGCCCGAGCACTCAGCTCCAGCCGCCGCCATAGGTGCGGTAGAAGATATGCAGGCCGATCCTGGTCATTTTCTTCATCGTCCTCGCCCAGCCCGGATG
The DNA here is from genome assembly GCF_040317575.1 of Mesorhizobium sp. M1423. Taxonomy (NCBI): domain Bacteria; kingdom Pseudomonadati; phylum Pseudomonadota; class Alphaproteobacteria; order Hyphomicrobiales; family Phyllobacteriaceae; genus Mesorhizobium; species Mesorhizobium sp. M1423. The sequence goes on along the minus strand of NZ_JAMYKU010000023.1, from coordinate 106,847 downwards.
GACGTAGTTGGCGTAATAATGGGTCGACGAGCCGACTTCCGGAATGAATATCTTGCCGGCTGTGACGGCCATGGCGACATCCTGGGCGGTCTTGTAGGCGGCGGGATTGTCGATGCGCTTCTTCCTGCCGTCGCAGGCGAAGGAAAACTGGCAGCGGTTGAACCAGTTGTCGTTCTGGTAGACGACGCCGCAGATCGAGTTCGGATAGGCCGGGTTGCGGACGCGGTTGAGGATGACCTGGGCGACGGCGGCCTGGCCGCGCACGGATTCGCCGCGCGCCTCGAAATAGATGCCGTTGGCGAGACAGGCCTGCTCCGGTTTGGAAAAGACGCTCGCCGGCAGCGGCGTCTGCATCCAAGAATGATCGCCCTTGCTCAGCGGTGGAATGAAGCGGCCATCGTTCGGGTCCTCGTCCTGCAGCAAGGCCTCGAAAGGCGATGCCTTGGCATAGTCGGGAGCCGACGAGGCATAGGCGGTCGCCAGCACGTCGGGATGATCGTTGTTGACCAGCGCGGCAAGCATCGCCGGCACGCCGGGATCCGGCTTCTTGTCGACGCGCGTGTGGAAGGCGGCGGCGATCTGGATTTCCTTGCCTTTGATCTCGGGCTTGGCGAAAGCCATCCTCAGGCCGCTGTCCATGCTTGGGCGGAGCAGTGAGGAGGTGCGCTCGAAGATCGAGCCGGCGTTGAAGTTCTTCGGCGGCGAGACGGGCGAGACCTGGATGATGCGGCCCTTCTTGTCGGCACGCGTGATACGGTTCTCGTCCGGCGTCGTGCCGGCGATGCCGCCCTTGCCGCGAAACGAGACGGAGCCGATGCCGGGCAGTTGGACGCCGGAGCCGGAGAGCGAGCCGGTGCTGCTGGAATCGAGGAAGGGCATTTCGGCGGCGTGAACGGAGCCGGCGACGGACTTCTCGACATAGGCGTTCCAGCGGACGCTCGGCGCCTCAAGGCCGGAGACCAGGCTTGTCATGTCCTGATAGGCAGCGACCGTCGGAAAGCCGATCCAGATGCCAAGGCCAATAATAAACGGAGATAGGAAGGAACGTTTTTTGTCACCGGCGGCGGCGACAAGCCGCGTCAAAACACGTCGATGCACGGAACTCTCCAGAAACGCAACGGACCCCACTGGAGAGCTACAATGATGCATTAACCTTGATGGGGCGTTAACAGCTTAGAACGTTGTTTTCCCATCTCATGTCGAAGTCAGGCGCTTTTGCGGCCATCGCTTGACGGAAGAAAGATCGGCCAGGCGATCAGTGCGCAAATAGCCGCACCCAGCCAGACGCCTGCCCACGAGCAGAGCACGAGAAGTCCGGGGATGGCGATCGGCACCAGGAAGAAGGCAATGAAGACCAGGCTGTTGGCGAGGCCGAGCGCCGTTCCGGCCTGGCTCGCGCCGGCCAGCGTCGCAAGCTCGGTGTAGGCGACGCCATGCCAGGAGGAGACGCAAATGCCGGCCACGACCAGCATCGCGACGATCGCCGGCGACAGCATCGGCACTTGGCCTGACAAGAATTGGGCCGCCAACAAGACGAGCGCCGCAAGCACGGTGAAGGCGATCAGGCTCAACAGGCTGCACAGACGCAGGAACGACCGGCGGTTGCCGTGACGGTCGGTGTAGCGGCCGCTCCAGACGCGCATGACCATGGCGCCGACCTGCACGGCGGCGAGGCTGGCGCTGATCACGGCTGTTCCCATGCCGGCGAAATCATGCAGGAAGACGGAAGCAAAGGTGAGCACCGCCACCTGCGGAAAGCACAGCAGGCCGATGGCTGTTGCGATGCGCCAGACGGCCGGGTTGCGCAGCGGCGCCGGGCCGGCCGGCAATGCCGTGCTGCTCGAATTGGTATCGTCATGCACCGGTGGCTGATGCAGCCAGCGCCAGGCGAGAGAGGTCGAGACGGCGGATGCAGCCGCCAGAAGTCCGAAGACCGCCGTGAAGCCATGGGCCGAAGCGAGCGACGGCAGCACGAGCGCGCCAAGCCCGCCGCCAAGCGGCACCGCTGTCTGCCTGATGCTCATGGCAAAGCCGCGCTCGCCTTCGCCGAACCAGCCCATGATGGCACGGCCGCTGGAGCCGTTGACGCTGCCGCCGAGCAATCCGGTGACCAGCAGGGCAGCGGCGAGAAGCGCGATGCCAGGAATGTGGGCCGGTGACGGCACGATCAGCGCGGCCATGACAAGCAGCCAAACCGCGGTTGCGCCGAGCCCGGTCAGCAGCACGCGGCGGTCGCCCCAGCGATCGGTCAGCAGTCCCCACGGCAATTCGCTCAGCGCTACGCCCAGGCCGAGAAGACCAAGCGCCATGCCGAGTTCGCCATTGGAGAGATGATAGCCCGAGCGCAGGAACACCGCCGTCGCCGGAATGCCGGAGAAGGTCGCGGAAAAGCAGGCATTGGCGGCGACGCCGATGCCCAGCACCTTCCAGCGATGATTGGCTCGAAGTGCCGCCGCTTCCGACGGGGCGGCAACGGCGCCTGGGCGAAGCGGTTTGCAATCTGGTCCTGTGGCGACAGCAGACATGGTTCAGCTCCTGCATGGGCTGGTTGCGTTCGGTCTTGACGCGCTGTCTCTATCGCCATAGCTTCGTCCTGAATATCAGGAAGTTTTTGACGTAATGTCCCAAATATCAGGATTATTGCCATGCGACGCGTGACATTCGATCTCGACGTCCTGCGCAGCTTCGTCACCGGTATGGAGTTGGGCAGCTTCGCCAAGGCCGCCGACCGGCTCGGCCGCTCGACCTCGGCAATCGGCGCACAATTGAAGAAACTGGAGGAGCAGGCGGCGACGCCGATCTTCCGCAAGTCGGGGCGCAGCCTGGCGCTGACCGAGGCAGGCGAGACCATGCTGGGCTATGCGCGGCGGCTGATCGAGCTCAACGACGAGGCCGCGTCCGCCATCCACGACGTCGAGCTGGAGGGCTGGGTGCGGCTTGGATTGCAGGAGGATTTCGGCGAGGCGGTCCTGCCGGAGGTGCTCGGGCGCTTCGCCCGCGCCCATCCCAAGGTCAAGATCGAAGCCAGGATCGCACGCAGCCACGAGCTTGCCGAACGGATCATTTCGGGCAGCCTCGATATCGCGCTTGCCTGGCACAATGGCGCGACGCTGCCCTACAGCCGGCATGTCGCCGACGTCCAGATGCGCTGGATCGGCCCGGCAAAACAGATCGAGACCAGCCTGCGCGATGGCGAGCCTTTGCCGCTGGTGGCGCTCGAAGCGCCGTGCCTGCTCCGCAGCGTGGCGACCGAAACCCTGGACCGCGCCGGTCTGGCATGGCGGATGGCCTTCTCCAGCCCGAGCCTTGGCGGTATCTGGGCAGCCGTCGCCGCCGGGCTCGGACTGACGATCCGCACCGATATCGGCCTGCCGGCCACCGTCAGGGCGATGACGCCGGGGATCGCCGGGCTGCCCGCTTTGCCCAAGATGGCGCTGTTCCTGCATCGCAAGGAGGCCGAGCCCGACCCGGTGGCGGCGCGGCTTGGCGACATCCTGCTGCAGGCGGCGCTGGAAGCGTTGCCGCAGACGCAAACAGCGCCTGTCCTGCGCAACGTGGCGTAGAGGAGAAGTGGCGCTCAGCGGCGCTTCTTTGCCTTGCTGGCGAATGGGTTGTCCGAGGTGCGCAAGGCGATGCGGATCGGCACGCCGGGCATGTCGAAAGCCTCGCGCAGGCTGTTCGAGAGATAGCGGACATAGGATTGCGGCATCGCGTCGGGCCGTGAGCAGGAGACGACGAAGCCCGGCGGCCGCGTCTTGGCCTGCGTGACATATTTGATCTTCAGCCGGCGTCCGGCGACGGCGGGCGGCGGGTGATGCGCCAGGATGCCTTCCAGCCAGCGGTTGAGCTTGCCGGTCGACACGCGGCTGTTCCAAACGCGATGCGTCCTGATGACAGCATCCATCAGCTTGTCGAGGCCACGCCCGGTCTCGGCCGAGACCGGCACCGCCTGCATGCCGCGCGCCTGCGGCAACAGCCGCTCGGTTTTTTCGCGCAGCTCGGCCAGCAACTCCTGGGGATGGTCGACAAGGTCCCATTTGTTGAAGGCGATCACCGGGGCACGGCCCTCGCGGATGATCAGGTCGGCGATCTGCAGATCCTGCTTCTCGAAGGGAATAGTCGCGTCGAGCACGATGATGACGATCTCGGCAAAGCGGATGGCGCGCAAGCCGTCCTGCACCGACATCACTTCGAGCTTTTCGTGGATCCTGGCCTTGCGGCGCATGCCGGCGGTGTCGAACAGTTTTAAGCGGCGGCCATGCCAGTCCCAGTCGACCGAGATGGAATCGCGGGTGATGCCGGCCTCGGGGCCGGTCAACAGCCGTTCCTCGCCGATCAGCGCGTTGATCAGCGTCGACTTGCCGGCGTTGGGACGGCCGACGACGGCGATGCGCATCGGCTTGGTGTCGTCATAGCTCGGCTCTGCGTCCGGGTCGGTGATGTCTTCGCCGATCAGCACCTCGCTGGCGGCGACCTCCTCCTCACCGGCCTCTTCGTCCTCACCGAAGGCGCGCGCCTCGCCCAGTGCCGCGATCACCGCATCGCGCAGATCGGGCAGGCCCTGGCCGTGCTCGGCCGAGACCGGGATCGGTTCGCCAAGGCCGAGCTCCCAGGCCTCCAGCATGCCGCCCTGGGCGCCGCGCGCCTCGGCCTTGTTGGCAACGACGACAACCGGCTTGCCGGACTTGCGCACGATTTCGGCGAAGGTCTTGTCGTCGGGCATCAGCCCGGACTTGGCATCGATCGTGAAAAAGATCAGGTCGGCCTCGCGGATGGCGATCTCGGTCTGCGCGCGCATGCGGCCGGGCAGCGTCGAGGCGGCCGCATCCTCGAAGCCGGCGGTATCGATGACGTCGAAATGCAGATCGTAGAGTTTTGCGGCATGGACGCGTCGATCGCGGGTGACGCCCGGCGTATCGTCGACAAGCGCCAGCTTCCTTCCCACCAGCCGGTTGAAAAGGGTCGATTTGCCGACGTTAGGCCGGCCGATGATGGCGACTTTGAAAGTCATCCGGCCCTGCTATGCATGTCGTTGCCCCAAAACCGCTGCGCACTTTTGGGCGACATGCATTACGATACACCGCCCGAGCCGCGGATCAGCTCGGACATCAGTGTCGCCCGCTCGCGCGTGTTGCGCGGGGCGCCGTCATCGGCGGCGATCTGGTCGAACAGCTTCAATGCATCCGCCGCCTTGCCTTCCTTCCAGGCGGCAAGGCCAAGTGCTTCGCGCGCCGTATGGCGCAGCGTGTTGGTGTCGGCGGTAAGCGCCTCGACGCGGCTGGAGACATCGGCGAAAGAGCCATGGTCGACCAGAAGCAGCGCTGCCCTGAGGCGCGCCATGTCGCGAATGCCGGAGGGAATCTTGGTGTCGGCGGCGACCTCGTCGAAATCCTTGACGGCGGCATCGACGTCGCCCTTGTCCGCCTTGACGGTTGCCGCACGCATGCGGGCGAGCAGCGGATAGGCGCCGTAGCCGTCCTTCTCAAGCCCCTCCAGAGCGGCAAGCGCCTCGTCGTTCTTGCCCTCATTGGCAAGCTTTAGCGCTTGCGAGAAGGCATCCCCCGAGCGGTTGGCGCGGGTCTCGTCCCAATAGCGGTAGCCGACGACAGCAGCCGTGCCGAGCACCACCAGCACGGCCAGCACAAGCACGGCGGGACCGAAACGGTCCCACAGCGCATGCGCCTGATCGCGACGAATCTCTTCGTTGACTTCGCGGATAAAACTGTCGTCCGACATGGATCAAAACCATTCATGCCCCGGCCGGGGCGGTTGATGAGCCCGCGTTTTAGCGAAATTTTGCCGGCATGGAAGGGGTTCGGCAGGAAAATCGCCTATTCACGAGGCTGTCGCCGCCAACGGCGGCCGCACAGGTCGATCGTATCCGTGCCATATTTCACCGGTAGGCGGTGCTTCTACATTCCTTGATCCGGTCAGATGCCTTTGCCTCGTTTGTATCGCGCTGTTGCGTTTTCCATTGCCGCATTTGCTGCCGGCACGGCTTTTGCCGACCCGCCGGCGACGCCGGCAAAACCGAAGCAGATCGTCATCATCTCGTTCGACAGCGCCCGGGACATTTCGCAGTGGCAGCGCAGCCGGGCGCTGGCCCGGCGCACAGGCGCGCATTTCACCTATTTTGTCTCCTGCGTGTTCCTGCTCTCGCCCGAGACACGCAAGGAATATACCGCGCCAGGCAAGACAGAAGGCAAATCGAACATCGGCTTTGCCGCCTCCAAACAGGAAGTCGCGGCCCGGCTCGAGCAGATCAACCTTGCCGCCTCGGAAGGCCACGATATCGGCAGCCATGGCTGCGGCCATTTCGACGGCAAGGACTGGAGCAAGGCCGACTGGCTGAGCGAGTTCGGCTCGTTCAAGCATATTCTCGAAAACGCCTATTCGATCAACGGCATTGCTCCTGAACCGAAGGGCTGGCGCGATTTCGCCCGCCAGTCGGTGGTCGGGTTTCGCGCGCCCTACCTGTCGGCAAACAAGGCGCTTTACGAGGCGCTGCCCGCGGCCGGTTTCCTGCTCGACGCAAGCGGCGTCTCGCGTGGACCGGTCGAGCCGCCGACCGTCAACGGCATCACGCGCTTTTCGCTGCCGCAGATCCCGGAAGGGCCGAGCTCAAGGCGTGTGATCGCCATGGACTACAATCTCTATGTCAGGCATTCCGGCGGCTTCGAGCGGCCGAGCATGGCAGAAGAGTTCGCCGATCGGACCTATGCCGCGTTCCGCGCCGCCTTCGATGCGCAATACCAGGGCAAGCGCATTCCGCTTGAGCTCGGCTTCCACTTCACGCTGATGAACGACGGCGCCTACTGGAACGCGCTGGAACGCTTTGCCGGCGAAGTCTGCGTCAAAGCGGACGTCGGGTGCATTAGTTTTCGCGATTATGTTTCACGGCGTGGCGAAAGGCAGGCGGCGGTGGGCGGCTGAGCCCAAGTGACCGCCGCCCGCCATCATCAGCTTACCGGTTGATCCTCAGGGCGCAAGCCGGCTTGCTCACGTTCCAGATAGCGCTGGTCGATTTCAGGCAGCGGTTCCCCTTCCAGCGTCGCCTCGAAGGCGCGTAGGCGTTTGTGCACCGACTGCAATTCAACGATGGTCGACCAGGATGTGAGCAGGAACTGGAGCGATCCTGTTACTCGGCCGAACGCATTGGAAATCTGCTGGAAGGGTCCGAAAGTTATCCTGTGAGCCACGAAGGATGGCCCAAGGATCAGCATGGCGAAGATATTGTCGGCCTGCAGGTAGGTGTAACGCACCACATTGAAATAAATATAATGAAAGTACAGCCGGAAATAGTTGTGACGGACCTTGGAAAACAGCTCGGCAGTGGTTGCAGGCTGAGCCCTGTCCGCATGATCCTCGCCGTAGACGAGTTCCTTGCGATAAGCAGCCTCGACACGTTGGTTGCGAAATTGCAGCCCAGGCAGCTTCAAACCCGCAACCATAACCGAAATCGTTCCGAACAGGCACCAGGCAAGCGCGGCAACGACCAGTGGCTGCGGAATCGCACCGACGATTGGCAGTTCGCTGATATGGCTCTGCAACTGGATCATCACCGGCAGGAATGCGATCAAGGTCATGATCGACTGGACAAAGCTGGAACCCAGATCTTCCATGATCTGCGAGAACCGCATCGTATCCTCCTGAATGCGTTGTGAGGCGCCCTCGATGTGGCGGAGCCTGCTCCAGTTCTCTACAAAGTAATTGTTCATCGCGGTGCGCCAGCGGAATATCCAGTGACTTACGATGAAGGCATTGACGACCTGCACATTCATTCCTATCAGCGCGAGCCATGAAAAGCTGGCCAATCCGGCATAAAACTCTGCGTCGGTGGATTTAATAGTCCCCGACATCAATCCCTGGATATAGTCGAAGAAAGGCCCATACCAGGCGTTGACCGCGACACTGACCTGCACATTGAAGTAGATGAGGAACAGGATGACCGCGCTGATCAATATCGACCAGTTTTGCCACGGATGCGGTGCATACCAGCTCCAGAATGCATAGAAGACGGCGACGCAAAAAGCGAAATAGAGATAGAACCACAGAAACGGCTTCGACCAGAGTACGGCGATACCGATAATGGGCGGTGCATCAGCCGCAGCCGGCGGCAAGCCGAACACAGCGCCCAGCTGTCCGCCACCGAAAAACCAGAACAGGATAGCGGCAAGGCTCCAGACGGCCAGCGAACTGAAGAACAGCTTCGGCTGCGGGAAGAAGGATACAAACACTGTGGGGAAATCCTCGCTCGATGCGCAAATCAGCGGCGTTGTTCAGCGGGCATAAAGTCACACATTAGTGGGAAAGAAAATGCCCGTGCCCGACGCCCGGCGCCGAGCAAGACCATAATCATGGCGATTTTGGCGCAGCCGACCAAGCGATCGCACCCGAGGCCAGCAGGACGGCGGCGGCCACGATCGAGGCAAGGAAAAAGTTACCCGAGCCCTGCGCAAGCAGCCCGGCGACGAGCGGGCCGATGATCTGGCCAAGGCCGAAGGCGGCCGTCATCACCGCCAGCATCCGGCGTGGCGCTTGCGGAGCGAGCTGCCTGCCGGTCTGCAGGCCAAGCGCGGTGATGGCGATGAAGGTGCCGCCGACAAGAAGGCCGCCGAGCAGCGGCCCTGTGTGCCCGCCCATGATTACACTGGCGCTGACGCCGACCACCTCGACCAGGCACCCAAGGGCGTAGGTGGCATAGAGCCCGATTTTAGCCGCGAGCTTCTGCCACAGCCAGACCGAGGGAAAACCGGCAAGTCCGGTGACCATCCAGACCACAGCCTCGAAGACGCGGCCGCCGCCGCCCTGGCGGACGATGGCGACCAAGAACGTTGCCGTGACGATGTAGCCGAAGCCGAACAGGCCGTAGGCGACGATGATCTTCACCAGCGATCGGTTTTTCGGCAGTGCCGGCTCGCTCCCGGTGGTGCTGTTCGCGGCCGAGGTGCCGCCGGCCAGCAGGGCGACGGCGGCAAAGCCGCCGGCCGAAATCACCGCCGACCACAGCCAGCCCGCCGCCCAGCCGGCATGTTCGGTGACGAGGATTGCCAACAGCGCCGAGGACGCCGCGATGCCGACGCCGACGCCGCCGAAATACAGCGCCTGCAGGTCGCTTCGCCCGGCCGCGGCGAGATGACCGAAAACGATGCTGGTCATGAAGACCAGCACGAAGGCGCTGGCGAGGCCAGCAAGAAAGCGGATGAGGAGAAAGGCGGGCATGGTGCCGGTCAGGCCCATCAGCCCGGCGAGGATCGCAGTGGCGGCAAGGCCGGCCAGCATCAGGTGGCGCTCGCGGCCTTGCGCCCAGCCGCCGGTGGCGGCAAGCGCGCCGACGAGGTAGCCGAGATAATTGGCCGATGCGATCCAGCCGGCATCGGCCGGCGACAGGCCGAGCTCTTCCATCATTCCGGGCAGGATCGGCGTATAGACGAAGCGGCCGATGCCCATGGCGACGGCCAGGGCGATCATGCCGGCGATTGCCAGACGCAAGGGCGAAGCGATGTTCATCGCGGTGCACCATAGGTGCGCCTGCCAGTGAGACAATCCGCCTTTTATTGGGCCAGAAGTGTTCGCGGCCGCGTCGGCGGCTGGCTCGCCTGAAGTGCCAGCAAGTCCTTGTTTAGCCGCAGCAGGTCCTTGGCGGGGCCGTCTCAAAGTGAGTACGACCCGCAGTCAGCCTGAACGGCATGTCGGCGAGTTCGCGCTCCGACATGGTGTCGAGCACCGGATGCGACAGCGGATCGGTCACCCAGTTGGTGGCCTCGCTGTCATGCCGGTGTGGCTGCATTCCGATTGGGGAAAAGGCGCCGAGCCATGATAAAATCTTCATCGGATTTGCCTCCTCACTCTGAGTAACCCACCTAAAATCCGGCATTCGGCAGCGCCTGGCAATTGAGATTTCAGCCGTACGAGTTTAGAAAAACTGTATGGCTATGCTGAACCGTGTCCATCTCAACGGCTTGCGCGCCGTCGAAGCCGTCGCCCGCCTGGGCTCGCTCGCGGCGGCGGCCGGCGAGCTCAACGTCTCGGTCAGCGCCGTCAGCCAGCAGATCAACCGGACAGAAAAGCAGCTCGGCCGGGCGCTGTTCGAACGAACGCCAGCTGGCCTGGTGGCGACGGAATTCGGCACCGTCTTTACCGCGCGGCTCAGCGCAGGCTTCCGCGAGCTCGCACAGGCGATGGCGCTTGCCAATGAAAGCTCGGAGTGCACGCTGGTGGTTTCGGTGGCGCCGGCTTTCGCCTCGAAATGGCTGCTGCCGCGGCTGTCGCGGCATTTTGCCCGGCATCCGAACGTGCTCCTGCGCATCGACGCCTCGGTACGGCTTGCCGATCTCGATCGTTCGGACATCGATGTCGCTATCCGGCTCGGCGACGGCAAATGGCCGGGCGGGCGGGCCGAATTGCTGCTGGCGCAGGAGGTGTTTCCGGTCTGTGCACCGGCGATCGCCAGCAAGCTGAAATCGATCGAGGACCTTGCTTTGACCTGTGCGATCACCGACGAAAGGTCGATGATCAGCTGGGAGAGCTGGTTCGAAGCGGCCGGGGTAGAGCCGGTCACCTTCATGAAGGGCGCGCGCTTCACAGATCCGATGCTGTGCCTGGAATCTGCGATTGCCGGTCACGGCGTCATGCTCGGCTGGCAGTTGCTGGCCGCCGACGCGCTGGCCGACGGCCGGCTTGTCGCGCCGTTCGGCGTACGGGCGCAGAGCGGCCTCGGCTATTGGCTGGTGACTTCGGCCAGCAAGGGCGAAAGCCGCAAGGTCAGGGATTTCAAGACCTGGGTGCGCGAAGAGATCGAGGCGACGATGGCGCAGTTCAGGTCGCTCGAGAGCGCCAGCTAAACCTGCCGGCACATCACGGTGGAAAGGTCGGCAGCGCCGGTCTATGTAAGAAACAGTCCCCAATCACAGCAGGCAGGATCATGACCACACATTCGCGCGGCGTTTCCGCAACCATCGACCCGGTGAAGCTCGACAGGCTGGCGGAGGTCGCCGTCAAGGTCGGGCTGCAATTGCAACCGGGGCAGGATCTGGTGCTGACCTCCTCGATTGCAGCGCTGCCTTTGACGCGGCGGATCGTCGAGCATGCCTACAAGGCAGGTGCGGGCCTGGTCACGCCGATCTTCAATGACGACGAGATCACTCTGGCACGCTTCCGCTATGGCGCCGACGACGGCTTCGACCGCGCCGCCGGCTGGCTCTATGAAGGCATGGCAAAAGCCTTCGCCAACAATGCGGCCAGGCTTGCGGTGCGCGGCGAGGATCCCTCGCTGCTTTCTTCTCAGGACCCGGCAAAGGTCGCGCGTGCCAACAAGGCGAATTCGATGGCCTACCAGCCGGCGCTGGAGAAGATCACCGGCTTCGACATCAACTGGAACATCGTCGCCTATCCCGATCAGGCCTGGGCCAAGCAGGTATTCCCGGACGACGCCGAAGACGTCGCCGTGGCCAAGCTCGCCGACGCCATCTTTGCCGCCTCGCGGGTGGACGTCGAAGACCCGATCGCCAACTGGACGGCGCACAATGCGGCGTTGAAGAGCCGCACCGAATGGCTGAACGGCCACAATTTCCACGCACTGCATTTCACTGGTCCCGGCACCGACCTGACCGTCGGGCTGGCCGACGGCCACGAGTGGATGGGCGGCGCCTCGACGGCCAAGAACGGCATCACCTGCAACCCGAACATCCCAACCGAAGAGGTTTTCACCACGCCGCATGCAAGGCGCGTCGAGGGTCATGTCACCAGCACCAAGCCGCTGTCCTACCAGGGCACGCTGATCGACGGCATTGCGGTGCGTTTCGAGGCGGGGCGCATTGTCGAGGCCAAGGCCACGAAGGGCGAGGATGTGCTGCAAAAGGTGCTGGACACCGACGAAGGCTCGCGCCGTCTCGGCGAGGTGGCGCTGGTGCCGCATTCCTCGCCGATCGCCAAGAGCGGGCTGCTGTTTTTCAACACGCTGTTCGACGAGAACGCCGCCTGCCACATTGCGCTCGGCCAGTGCTACTCGAAGTGCTTCGTCGACGGCGCCTCGCTCAGCCAGGACGAGATCGCGGCGCGCGGCGGCAACAAGAGTTTCATCCACATCGACTGGATGATCGGCTCCGACAAGATCGACATAGACGGCATCCACAAGGACGGCAGCCGCGTGCCGGTGATGCGCAAGGGCGAGTGGGTTTAGGCCCGGGATCGCTAAGCGAAGGCCAGCAAGCATCGGCGCCTGCTGGCCCATGCGGAGTTGGCAATGGAGCTCGCGGTCAAGCGCATCTATGAGCCGCCGGCGCCCGATGACGGGCAGCGGGTGCTGGTGGATCGCATATGGCCGCGCGGGGTCCGCAAGGCAGACGCAGCGCTGACGCTCTGGCTGAAGGACATCGCGCCAAGCAATGCGTTGCGCAAATGGTTCGGCCATGTGCCGGCGCGCTGGGCGGAGTTCCAGCGGCGATACCGCGATGAGCTCGACCGGAACGGCGAGGCGGTCGGCCAGCTGCGCGCTCTGCTGGGCAGAGGCCGGGTGACGCTGCTCTACGGCGCGCATGACGAGGCGCATAACAATGCGGTGGCGCTGGCGAGCTATTTGCGTGAGTAGAAGCGCTCAATTCGGCATGCCGGCGGGACAGCACCCCTCTCTGTCCTGCCGGACATCTCCCCCTCAAGGGGGGAGATTGGCAGCTTCGCCGAAAGCGCCCTTCTTTGGAGACTAGCGAAAGCCGAAGTGACATCCAATCTCCCCACTAGAGAGGGAGATGTCCGGCAGGACAGAGGGGGGCGCGACGGATCGCGGCGGGTCGGTCCTACTTCCTACGGATCGCCGCTTGATAAACATCAGGCTTGAAGCCAACCAGTATGCGATCGCCAAGTTCCAGCACCGGTCGCTTTATCATCGTCGGTTTGGCCAGCATCAGCGCCTTGGCCTTCTTTTCATCCAGACCCATCCTGTCTTCGTCCGACAGTTCACGGAACGTTGTGCTCGCCTTGTTGAGCAGGATTTCCCAGCCGACCTTGCCTGACCAGCCGTTCAGCCGGTCCGCGTCAAGCCCGTCTGCCCTGTAGTCGTGAAAGCGATAGGCAACATCGTGGCTCGCCAGCCAGACACGCGCCTTCTTGACCGTATCGCAATTGGTGATGCCGTACATGGTGATCGTCAAAACGCGTCCTCGGACCAGTCGAATCTGACGGCACCCTAAAACCGCGCCTCTCACTTTTCCAGCGGCCTCGCCGGGCTCCGCGATTTTGGCGCTTGCCAATAGTAAGGACTTTCCCTAAGTGTTTTCTAAGCCAACTCTGGTCACGCGGAATGGCCGAGGCAAGGAAATGACCATGACGAGCCTGCAGACCGAAAGCCCCCCACCGATCGACGGCATTTTCCGGGCGCTCGCCGATCCGACCCGGCGGCGCGTGGTCGAGCGACTGAACCGAAGCCCCGCCTCGGTCAGCGAGCTTGCGCAGCCGTTCGAGATGGCCCTGCCATCCTTCATCGAGCATCTCCGGGTTTTGGAAGGCTGCGGGCTGGTGCATTCGGAGAAGGCAGGCCGCGTCAGGACCTACCGGCTCGCGCCGGAGCCGTTGAAGCTCGCGGAAAACTGGTTGGCCGACCAGCGGGCGCTGTGGGAGCGCCGTTTCGACCAGTTCGACGACTACGTGCTGAAACTCAAGGAGAAAGACAGATGAATATGGTCCCGTTGTTCCAACCCGATCCGAAGCTCGACCTCGTGCTCGAACGGACGATCGAGGCGCCGCGAGAACTGCTGTGGACGGCCCTGACGAGGCCCGAGCATGTCCGCCAATGGTTCACGCCGAAGCCGTGGATCATCACCGATTGCGAGATCGACCTGCGGCCCGGCGGTCTGTTCCGCACCCGCATGCAGTCGCCCGACGGCAAGGAGGTCAACGACAGGCGTTGCTGCTACCTCGAGATTGTTCAGAACGAGCGGCTGGTGTGGACCGATGCGCTGCTGCCCGGCTACCGGCCGTCAGGCGACCCATTCATCACAGCGGTCATATCGCTGCAATCGCAGGGCGAGGCGACGCGCTACACCGCGACCGCTATCCACCGCGACGAAGCCACGCGCAACAGCCACGAGGAGATGGGCTTTTACGACGGCTGGGGCACGGTGGCGGATCAGTTGGCCGGCTATCTCAAGACGATCTGAGGCGACCCTGCTTCGCACTCACATTGCGGCCACGGAATCGTCGTGGCCGTTCAACCGCCAGCGTCCGAGCTCTTCGTACCGGCCTTGCCGGATCAGACTGCGGATGAGCACAAAGTCACGTACGGTCCAGCTGATCGGTTCGATCGCCCGTTCTCGAACCCTTTGAACCCGCAATTTGTCACGAAGCAATGTAACATGAGGTTCAAAGGAGCTCCCCACAAAGGGCTTCAGCGGGCTGTCGGCGATCAGGGCGGTAAGATTGCGCCAGAACGCTTGCAGCGGCGGGACGCGTCGCTGCCACGCAGCACCAACGCACCGCCGCCGAAAGCCGACAACCGATCGAACGACACCTCAAACGGTTTCGCCTGGACCATCGAGGCGACGTGGCGGGCGATTTTGACCAATTCCTCCGGCAGTCCATCATAGTCGCCGATCCCAATAAGCGAGATGTGCAGGCGTTCCGCCGGAAACACTTGCCCTCGCAATCCCGATTCTCGCCGCCAGACGGCGGCCCGGCGTGCAAGCGGCACGGCGATCGTACTTTCAAGAAGAATGGCGAAGAACAGCCGGTCATTCCAGCGCCGATCCAGCTCCTGCCAGTTGAACACGGCTTGGCCGTTTTCGGTGATCCTGAATGCGGGCAGCTCATTCATGTTCATTGCTCCTCTCAAAGCCATTCCCGCCCAGCCAAGCAGAATAGAACAAAAAGGGAACAAATCAAACGAAAATGATACGAGCGCCGGTACTGGCAGCACCAACGCTCGCAACCACATTTCGGTCGGCCGTATGTTGATGGCTCAGGCGCCGTAGCCGATGATGCCCTTGATCTCGAGGAAATCGTGGATCGCCCGGTCGGCGTATTCGCGGCCGTTGCCTAGCTGGACAGCATAGGGCAGTTGGCGCCACGGCGCAGGCTGATATGCGCCACGTCGCCGACGCTGAATTGAAAACCCTCCGCCCGGCGCGGCGCGTCGATCACCACCTGTGTCCCCTGCCCCAGCTCCGCATGAAGGCGCAAGGTGCGGCCGTGGAAGACGATGCTGTTCACCCGCACCGGTACAGTGCCGGCCGCCGCTTCGGTCGTCGCCAAAAAATCCTCTGGACGCACGCCGATGGTGCGCACCGTGCCCTCGCCAGGCAGTTCGCCCGTCTCCGAAACCGCTTCCAGCGGCAGGGCGCCGGCGGCGAACCGCAAGCGCTCGCCGTCACGGCCGACGAAGCGCGACTGCAGAAGGTTCATCGTGCCGATGAAGCTGGCAACGAATTTGGTGGCGGGCCGGTCGTAGAGGGTCGCCGGCGGCGCAATCTGCTCGATGCGGCCTTTGTTCATGACGACGATGCGATCAGAGATCGACAGCGCCTCGGTCTGGTCGTGCGTGACCATGACGAAAGTGGTGCCGAGGCGCGACTGCAGTCGCTTCAATTCGACCTGCATCTGTTCGCGCAGATGCGCATCGAGCGCCGACAACGGCTCGTCGAGCAGCAGCACGCGCGGTTCGCAGACGATGGCGCGGGCAAGCGCGACGCGCTGGCGCTGGCCACCCGACAATTCGGACACGCGGGCGCCGAGCTTTTCAGCAAGGCCGACCATGTCGAGCGCTGCGCCGACGCGCTTTGCCTGTTCGGCACCGGAGAGCTTGCGCAGCGACAAGCCGAAGCCGACATTTTCGGCAACGTTCATGTGCGGGAACAGCGCGTAGTCCTGGAATACGGTATTGACCGGACGGTCGAAGGGCCTGAGCGCGCTGATGTCGCGGCCTTCAAGCAGAACCTTGCCGCTCGACGGGCTTTCGAAGCCGGCGATGACCCGCAGGCTGGTGGTCTTGCCGCAGCCGGATGGTCCGAGCAGGGTCAGGAACTCGCCGCGCGAAATATCGAGATCGACCGCGTCGAGCCCGACGATGCCGCCGGGGAATATCTTGGAGACCTTGTCCAGCCGGACGAGCGGATCAGGCGCCATCGCGAACCTCGGACGGCTTGGTCGTGTTGACCCACAGGATCTGGCAGCGCTCGCTGCCCGGATTGCGGAAAGCATGCAGCAAGGTGCTCTTGAAGGCGAAGCTGTCGCCGGCCTTCAGGCCGTATCTGGTCGAATCGACCACCAGCTCGACCTCGCCCGAAAGGACGAACCCGAATTCATGGCCTGCATGGGCGTAGGCTTCGGCGGTGCCGCCACCGGCCTCCACCGTCACCAGCATGCCGGTCAGCGCAGCGGCCGGCGGCGACAGCAGCGACTTGGCGATGCCTTCCGACTTGACCGGGATCTGACGCCGGCTGTTGGTGCGTACGCAATAGAGGTCGTTGCCGACATCATTGCCGTCGGCGATCAGCGCCGACGGCTCTATGTCGAGGGCGGCGGCGAGCGGCCAGATCACTCGCACTCGCAATGACGACATGCCGCGCTCGATCTGGCTCAGCGCTCCGATCGAGACGCCGGCTTTGGCTGCAAGTTCGGCCAGCGAGAGATTACGCTCCAGCCTGAGCGCCCGCACGCGCCGGCCGACCCTGACGTCGGCGTCGTCCTTCGGCTTCTCAGCCGCTTCGTCCAGCATGTCCATCCATTCGTCCTTTTTGCCAACGCTTTCCCTTCCCCTTGCGGGAGAAGGAAGAAGCAGGCTCAGCCGCCCGCCTTGACCTTCTCGAACATCTTGGCGAGTTCATCATTCTGTTTCATCGGCCCGGTGAAGATGGTGGTCTTCAGCATCACTTCCGGATCGGACGGCAGCTGCAATTTCTCCAGCTCCTCCTTCGGCACGGCAGCGAAAGCCGAGCTGGTCGAGCTGCCATAGCCATAGGCCTGGATCAGGTATTTGCCCGAGTCCGTTTCCAGCCGGCTGTTGATGAAGTCATAGGCGAGGTCGACGTTCTTGGCGTCCTTGAGCATGACGAAACCGCAAGCCCAGGTAAGCATGCCTTCCTTCGGCTTCATGAACTCGACAGGCACGCCTTGCTTCTTCAGCGACGTGGCCGAGGCATTCCAGGTCATGGCGGCGACCAGCTGGCCGCTGGCCAGCGCCTGTTCGACCGATGTCATGTCTGTGGTGTAGTTTGAGAGCAGCGGGCGCTGCTCGCGCAGTTTCTCCGCAACCTTGTCCATCTGTTCCGCCGTCATGTCGAATGGATTGACGCCGGCAAGAAGGGCCGCCACCACCGGAGTATCGTGGACGGCATCGATGGTCGCCATGCGCCCGGCATATTGCTTGTCCCAGAGCAGGTTCCAGCTCGCTTCCGGGTTCTTCACCAGATCGGTGCGGTAGAGAATCGAGGTGTTGCCCCAGTCCCACGGCACCATCCAGACCTTGCCGTCGCCGGCCTGCAGGTCGGGCAGGTTCTTGAAGACCGGGAAGATCGAATCCCAGTTCTTGATGCGCTTGGTGTCGATCGGCTGCAGCAGGCCTTCCTTGTTCCAGCGCGCCACCTTGTCATAGCATGGGTGCGCGACATCGGGGCGGAAGCCGGCCTTGACCTTGGTGAAAGCGTCATCGTCGTCGCCGAACATCGAGGCTTCGACACCATCCGGGTGCGCGGCGAGGAAGCTCTTGTTGAAGTCGGGCAGCTCATAGCCCGACCAGGTGAAATATTGCAGCTTGTCGCCGGCAAAAGCGACAGTCGACGCAAGCGCCAGCGCGAAGGCGGCCAGTCCGGTTTTCGCTGTCTTTGTCGTTATCGATTTCAGGTCGAATGCCATTGCAGTTCTCCTCTTTCGGTTTCTTCTGGTTTTGACAGGCTGGCGATCGCTGGCCGCTGAGCGGCGGCAAGCCCGCGATGGCGCAGGATTTCGGCGAGTGCGGCGGTGACGAAGGACACGGCCAAGATCGCCGTGCCCAGCGCCATGACGGTCGGCAGCGATTTCGGGAAGCGCAGCTGGCTCCAGATATAAAGCGGCAGCGTCGGCTCGGTACCGGCAAGGAAGAAGGCGACGATGAACTCGTCGAACGAGGTCAGGAAGGCCAGCATGAACGCCGAGATAATGGCGGGCAGGCTGAGTGGCAGCATCACCCGCCTGAAGGTCGTCCAGTCGGAGGCGCCGAGGTCGAGCGCTGCCTCACGGATGGTCTTCGGGATGGCGGCGAAGCGGCTGCGCATGACCACCACCGTCGCCGGCAGCGCCACCAATATGTGGCCGAGCACAATGGCAATGCGCGACGGCCCAAAGCCGGCGAGGTTGACCAGGATGAGCAGCGATATGCCGACGATGACGCCTGGGATCAGGATCGGCAGCCGGGCAATGGCGCTGATCGTGGCGGCCAGCGGCGAGCGGCCGTAGAGATCCATATAGGACACGGTGATGCCACAGAGCGTCGCGCCGGTGGCGGCGATGGTGCCGATGACGAGGCTGTTGGCAAGCGCGCCGGACAGCGCCGAATTGCCGACCAGCGTGCCGTACCATTCCAGCGTGAAGCCTTGCAGCGGAAATGCCGCCTGGACGGAATTGTTGAAGGAAAACAGCGGGATCAGCAATATCGGCAAATACAGGAACACCAGATAGGCAAGGACATAGGCACCGAGCCAGCCGCCGCCCTGCCTTGCATCGATACGCGCTGTGTTCATGTGCGGCTGCCGTATCGGCGGTCGGCGAAGCGCACCACCAGCACCACGGCGAGAATGACCAGCATGACGGCGACGGCGAGTGCGGCGCCGAACGGCCAGTCATTGGCCTTGCCGAACTCGGCCTGGATCAGTGTGCCGATCATGGTGCTGGCAGGGCCGCCGACCAGCGCCGGCGTGACGTAGTCGCCGACCGTCGGCACAAAAACGACGAGGGCCGCAGCCAGCACGCCAGGCATCGAATTGGGCAGCACGACGCGGCGGAAGCTGGTGAACGGTTTTGCGCCGAGATCGGAAGCGGCTTCGAGCAGCGATTTCGGGATCGTGTCCAGCGCCACGTAGATGGGCAGGATAGCGAATGGCGCATAAGCGTGGGCGAGCGTGACGACGACTGCTGCCGGCGTATTCAAGAACGCCAATGTCGGCTCCGACCAGATGCCGCTTTCAATCAGCGCCGAGTTCAGCACGCCATTATAGGCAAGCACGATCTTCCAGGCGAAGACGCGCAGGAGATAGCTGGTCCAGAACGGCAGGGTCAGCAGGAACAGCAGCAGCCCACGCCGCCGCCCGGCATGGAAAGCCAGATAATAGGCGACGGGATAGGCGGTGACGACGGTTGCGAGCGTGACCAGGCCGGCGATGCCCAGCGAGCGCAGCGTCACCGTCCAGTACAGCGGATCGGTGGCCACAGTGACGAAATTCGCAAGGGTAAAACCAGCCCCCAGCAGCGAGCCGTCATTGCCGCGGAAGGCAAGGAACAACACCAAGCCAAGGGCGAAAAGGATCAGCAGAAAGGTGACCAGCCCGCCGGGCAGCAGCATAGCGAAACGGAAGCCTGGCGAAGACCGGGTTTCCGGCAGCGGCTGCGTTGCGGCAATGGCCGACATTGACTGTCCGTCGAAATTTGAAATCGACTAAGCTTTTTTCATATTGGTGAAACTGTCAAGCTGTTTCACGCTTGGGAATGAAAGTCAGCGTTCGAACGCGTCCAGCATCCGGTACCAGGCGATGGTCGCGGCAACGCCGACCTGCCGAAACGCGTGAAAAGGGATCGGCCGGATCGGCGATATCGGGAACGGCAATTGCCTGGTGTCGCCGCTCGACAGATAGGAGGCGATGCGCTCGCCAAGCGCGGTCATCAGGCCGATGCCGCGGCCCTGGCAGCCGACGACCGCCAGCAGACCCTTCTCTGGCTCGTGGATATGCGGGAGATGGTCCGGCGTCATTGCCACCCGGCCGAACCACCGCTTTTCAATGGCAATGTCTGACAGCGCCGGATAAAGCCGCAGCAGCGCGCGTTCAAGATGCGCCCAGTCGGCCGGGCCGTTCGGCAAAGCCATGCGGCCGCGCCCGCCGAGCACCAGCCGGCCGTCGGCACTCTTGCGGTAATAGACGAGGATGCGGCGCGAATCCGAAACCGCCTGCCCTTCCGGCAGGATCGCCGCAGCGAGATTGGACGATAGCGGCGCTGTCGCGATCTGGAAGGAATGCAGCGGAACGATCGTCTCGGCGAGGCCGGGAAGCAGGCCGCCGGTATAGGCGTTGGTCGCCAGAACGACCGCCTTGGCCTTCAGTTCGGCGCCGCTTTCCGCCGAAACGTGCCAAATGCCAGCACCCTTGCTGATCTGCATCACGTTCTGGCGTTCGGCGATCTTCACGCCCGCCGCGGCAGCGACGCGCGCCAGTTCCGACGTGTAGGCGAGCGGATCGATGACACCGGCGCGGCGATCGAGCCAGCCGCCGAGATAGCCTTGCGCGCCGGTCATCGTCGCAATCTCCGTCGCGCTCAGCAGCCGGACATCGGCGCCGCGGGCGCGCCACTGCCGATCCCGGTTTGCCGCCGCTTTTAGCGCGGTCCCGGTATGCGCCGCCTGGATCCAGCCATTACGGACGAACGGCACCGCCAGTCCTTCGTCGCGGATCAATTCGAAGACGGTGTCAGCGGTCGAGGCGGCAAAGTTGACGAGCGCTTCGCCGCGCTCCAGACCAAAATGCTCCAGCAGCCAGTCCGGATCGTATTTCAGGCCGGGAATGACCTGACCGCCGTTCAGGCCGGATGCGCCATTGCCGATTTCGCCGGCGTCCAGCACCTGGACGGCAAGACCGAGCCGGGCGGCGTGCAAGGCCGTCGACAGCCCCATGATGCCGCCGCCGACGATGACGACATCGACGCGTCGGCCGGCTGGAAAAAGCGACTGGAACGCGGTTGCTGTCCGCGGCTTTTGCCAGATTGGATCGGAAAACCGTAAGCGCAAGCGTCACCTGGAGATTTCAGTAAGTGAAAACCCTAGCGACGGTTTCATTATTTTGAAAGAGCGTTTTCCATGGCCATTGGCGCACGTCAGGCTCGATCAAGGTCCAGCGATGCGAAGACCGCTGGAAAGAATTGACAAAGCTCACCCTGGAAGTGGGATAGACGTTTGGCGGGAATTTGTTGAAAGTGCCGCGGCCAAAGGACAAGACAACAGGAAACGTAAGTCATGACGAACGCCACACATTTGCCCGCCGAGGGCCTCTTCGTAGGCCGCGCCCGGACGAGCGATGCTTCCCATCCGCTGGTGGTCACGGTGCGCGACGGCACGGTCTTCGACATCACGTCAAATGTGGCACCGACCGTACGCGACATTTGCGAATTGCCGGATCCGGCAGGACACGTCCGCTCGGCCAAGGGGCGGCCGATCGGCCCGCTCGAAGCCATTGCCGCCAACAGTTTCGAGACAGCGCGCGATCCGGGAACGCCGTACCTGCTGTCCCCCGTCGACCTGCAGGCGATCAAGGCGTCTGGCGTTACCTTTGTCGTCAGCCTGCTCGAGCGCGTCATCGAGGAACAGGCGCGCGGCTCGGCGGAGAAGGCCGACGCCATTCGAGCCGACATCGCCGGGCTGATCGGCCACGATCTGTCGAAGCTCAAACCCGGCTCGCCGGAAGCGATGGAGATCAAGGCCAAGCTGATCGCGCGCGGCGCCTGGTCGCAATATCTGGAAGTCGGCATCGGGCCCGATGCCGAGATCTTCACCAAATGCCAGCCGATGGCCTCGGTCGGCTTCGGCGCCGATGTCGGCCTGCATCCGGTTTCGACATGGAACAATCCGGAGCCGGAGATCGCCATGATTGCCGCCAGCAGCGGCAGGATTGTCGGGGCGACGATCGGCAACGACGTCAATCTGCGCGACGTCGAGGGACGCTCGGCGCTCCTGCTCGGCAAAGCCAAGGACAACAACGCTTCGGCAGCACTTGGCCCCTTTATCCGGCTGTTCGACGAGACATTTTCCATCGGCGACGTGAAGAAGGCGGTCGTACGGCTGAAGGTCGAGGGCGAGGACGGGTTCTCGCTGGAGGGCGCCAGTTCGATGGCCGAGATCAGCCGTTCGCCGGAAGAACTGGTCGCCGCCGCGATGGGGCCGCACCACCAGTACCCGGACGGGCTCGCGCTCTATCTCGGCACGATGTTCGTGCCGTCGAAGGATCGCGGCGAAAAAGGCAAGGGTTTTACCCACAAGGTCGGCGACATCGTCACCATCTCGTCGGAGAAGTTCGGCGCCTTGGTCAACCGCGTGCGGCTGTCCCCCGACTGCCCGCACTGGACCTATGGCGCCAGCCATCTGATGCGCGACCTCGCCAGGGCCGACCTGATCTGAATAGAGAACGATCCAATTCGGCAGTACCCAAGCCGTGAACCGCCTCTATTTCGGGACGGGCAAGCAGGAGCCGCCGAGGATCAGATGGGTCGGAAAGGCGATGCGTTGCGCCGGCCGCTCGCTCTGGCCGCCGAGCCGCTCCAGCAGAAGCTGCGCTGCGGTGCGGCCGATCTCCTCGACGGCCCGGTCGATGAGCGTGATCGGGCAGGGATAAAGCAACGCGACGTCCGACCTGTCGCAGCCAATCAGCGAGATATCGCCCGGGACCGAAACGCCTTGCTGCTGGATGGCGCGCAGCACGCCGACCAGAATGCGGTTGCCGGCGGCGATGATGGCGGTTGGACGCTCCTTCATCTGCAACAGGGCGGTGGCCTCGCGGAAACCGAAGTCCACCGAGAGGCTTTGCGAGCGGATCAGGTCCTGCGTCACCGGCAGGCCGCTGCGCTGGAACGCCTCGACGAAGCGCGCACCCGTTCACGGCCCGGCCTGATGTCGCTGCCGGCCGTGATGATGGCAATGCGACGGTGCCCGAGTTCGATCAGATAGCTTGTCGCCTGCCGTAACCCGGTGGCGTGCTCGGTCAGCACCGCGTCGATCTCGAGCGGAACGTCGCGATCGAGCAGTACTGATGGAATCCGCAACTCCTTCAAGCGCTTGATGGTGCGCGCATCCTGTTCGTTGTTGATGGTCATGATCATGCCGTCGGCCCGCCCATGCTGCAGCATGCCGATCGCCGCCGCCTCCTCGGTGGCGCGGCCGTTGGTGCTCATCAGATAAAGCGAATAGCCGCGCTGGCGCATTTCCGCGTCCACCGCCTTGAAGCAACTGGCATGCCAGGGATTGGCAATGTCGTCGATGACGAAACCAACCGTCATGGTGTTTCGACGGCGCATGTTCTGGGCGCGCGAATCGGGCTGGAAGCCGAGCGACTGGATTGCCGCGCGTACCTTCCCCAACGTCTCCGGCCTGACAGTCTCAGGCGCGTTCAAGCTCCGTGAAACGGTTCCGACGGACACGCCGGAAACGCGCGCCACGTCGCGCATTGTCGCCGCCAGAATCCGGGTTTTCCATGTCGCGAAACTGAAAATCGAACGCGACATGATGAATGCTGGCGACTTCCGCGTCTCGCCGCTGGAAGTCGAGGCAGCGCTTGCGCCCTGCCCCGGCGTCGCCGAGATCGCCGTTGCCGAACACCGGGTGCGCGACGATGTCTCGGTCATCGCGGCCTATGTCGTGCGCAAGGCAGGCGTCAGCGTCAGCGCCGAAGATATCGTCGCCCTGGCGGGGCAAAGGCTCGCCGCCTACAAACGGCCGAAACAGGTGTTCTTCGTGCCGAGCCTGCCGCGCAGCGCCAACGGCAAATTGCTGCGCCGAAATCTCGCGCCGGACTGAAGTGGTTCAGGTCTTCTGCGTCGGCTTCTTTGCGGCTCCCCGACCCCCAGCGAAGCGGGCGAGCACCGCCTCGGTATCGGCGTCGAACGGACGGCCCTGATGACGCAGGCGGCCGGGTGTCTTCGACATGCCGGCAACGACATTCTGCATCACCACGCCGTCCACTTCGGCGATCATACCGCGGGCGCGGAAATGCTCGTCGTCAAAGATGTCCTTCATGTCGAGGACCTTGGCGATTGCCGCATCGACGCGGCGGAACTCGCGCAGCACCTCCTCGGATGGCCGGCCGGCGACCCAGGCGGCGACATAGGCCTCCAATGCCTCGCGGTTCTGGCTGCGGGCCTGGAAGCCGGCAAAGCGGGGATCGTCACCGTGACCGATCAAGGCCAGGACGCGGCGGGCGACTGAATCGGACGAGCTCGAAATCGCCACCCACACGCCATCGGCGCAGCGATAGGTGCCGCGCGGGACGGTGTAGGGGATGCCGGAGCCGAGCCGCGGCTGCAGATAGCCGAGATGGGCATAGGCGGACGGTAACGGCCCCATGATCTGGAACATCGAGTTGAGCAGATTGACGTCGACTGTCTGGCCTTCGCCTGTCCGCTCGGCATGACGCAGCGCCGCCAGTGCCGCAAAGGCGCCGACAAGGGCGGTGACTTCGTCGGTCATGGCGATCGGCGGCAGAAGCGGCGGGCCCCCGGCCTCGCCGAGGAGCCCGGAAAACCCACTCATCGCCTCGGCAATCGTGGCGAAGCCCGGATGCATGGCATAGGGACCATCCTGGCCGAAACCGGTGATGCGCAGGATCACCAGCCTGGGATTGCGGCGCAGCAGTTCGTCCGGCGCAAAACCCAGCGCCTCGAGCTTGCCCGGCCGCATGTTCTCGATCAGTACGTTGGCGTCGAGCAGCAGCGACCAGAGATTTTCCTTGCCGGTATCGGTCTTGAGGTCGAGCGCAATGACCTGCTTGTTGCGGTTGACCAGTTTCCAGAAATAGGAATCCGTTTCCCCCGGACCGGTCCACCCCATGCGGCGGGTCGGGTCGCCACCCGGCCCCTCGACCTTGATGACCTCCGCGCCGAAATCAGCAAGATAACGGCCGGCACCCGGCCCGGCTACGACGGTGGCCAGCTCGATGACGCGGACGCCGTCGAGCGGCCCCGACGCTTCGGCCTTCGGCACGGTCTTGGTCGCTGGCGGAGCCGGCTTGTCCATCACGCGTCCTTCCCGGGGCGCAGTGGCAGCAGGACCGAGCGCGTGAATGTGCAGACTTTGAGCCGGTCCTGGTTGAACCCATCCGTGCGAACGGTCAAAACCCCCTCGCCCTGCCTGGAGGCGGATGGACGCTGCGCCAGTATTTCGGTCTCGCCATAGAGCGTATCGCCATGGAACAACGGAGCGAGATGGCGCAGCTCGCTGAGGCCGAGATTGGCGACCGCGCGTCCGGAAATGTCGGGTACGCTCATGCCGAGAAGCAGCGAGTAGACATAGGTGCCGACGACGACATTGCGGCCTTGCGCCATTTCGGTCGCGGCGAAATGGCGGTCAATGTGGAGCGGGCTGGCCGCCATGGTCAGCAGGCAAAAAAGGTGGTCATCGGCCTCGGTAACGGTCTTGCCCGGCCAGTGCTTGAACACGTCGCCGATCTCGTAGTCGTCGAGATACGAGCCAAACCTTTCGTCGCGGGCCGAATGAACCCTCGGCATGTCAGACCTCGAGCACCAGGGTCGGGGCGCCGGTCCTCACGTCATCGCCGACAGCGATCAATATCTCGATGACGGTTCCGGCGAAGGGTGCGGGAACCTCGACCTGGGTTTTGTCGGTCTCCACCGTGAAGAGGGTTTGCCCCTCGGTGATCTTGGCACCGATGCTGGCCTGGATTTCGCTGATGACGACTTCATCGACGGCATCGCCGACCTTGGGCATCTTGAGTGTGGAACGCATCGTCAGTTCTCCGTCCGCAAGGCGAGGGTTGAAGGAAGTCCGCCGGCTGGCAGCCAGGCTTCGCGGCGGATGGGCGCTTGAAAACACCCACTTCTTCGTTGCCAGACGACAAGACCCCCGCCAAGATCGAGCGCAAAGACTTCGGTGAAATTCGAGGCGGCACGCGTTCTCATCACAGCGCCTTGCCCGTGGTGCCGTCGAAGAGATGCGCGCGGCTACCATCGATGACGAGTTCCAGCATCGTGTCGCGGCGCGGCACCTTGTCGGCGCTGACGCGAAGCACGATCAGGCGGGCATCCCGGCGCACCAGCTCGGCCGGATCGGCGGGAGTGCCGATCGAATAATCATCAGCGGTGCGGATGACGACCTGGGGATTGGCTGGAGCCACCGCGATGAAGGATTCAGGTTCGAGCTGTTCGACCAGCTCGACACGGGCGGCCAGACGGCTTGCTGCCCCCCCGCTGGCCGAAGCTTCGCCTGCAGGCCGCCATGACAGGTGCTCCGGCCGGAGGCCGACCAGCAATGTTCTGCCGGCCGGAAGGTCGTGGGCATCCGACTTCGGTGTCACAACCAGCCGACCGTCGCCGATGGACACGACCATCTTGCCGCGCCCGGCATCGACTACAGTTGCCTCAAGGAAATTCATCGCCGGGCTGCCGATGAAACCGGCAACGAAAATGTTGGACGGCGCGTGATAGAGCGCGTGCGGCGTGTCGTACTGCTGCAGCGCGCCGCGCGAAAAGACGGCGACGCGGCTGCCGAGCGTCATCGCTTCAACCTGGTCGTGGGTGACATGGATTGTGGTGACGCCGAGCCGCACATGCAGGCGGCTGAGCTCGGCGCGTAGCTGGACGCGCAATTTCGCGTCGAGATTGGAGAGCGGCTCGTCGAGCAAAAAGGCCTCCGGATCGCGCACAATGGCGCGGCCCATGGCGACACGCTGCCGCTGGCCGCCGGAGAGCTCGCGCGGCTTACGGTCAAGCAGATCGGCGAGGTCGAGAATTCGCGCCGCTTCGCTGACGCGGCGGTCGATCTCGGCCTTGGCAAATTTACGCAACTGCAGCGCGAAGGCGATGTTCTCGCGCACCGTCATTTGCGGATAGAGCGCATAGTTCTGGAAGACCATGGCAATGTCGCGATCGCGCGGCGACACCTCGTTCATCACCTTGCCATTGATGCTGATCTTGCCGGTGGTGATGGATTCCAGCCCAGCGATCATGCGCAACAATGTCGACTTGCCGCAGCCGGACGGGCCGACGAAGACGACGAACTCGCCGTCCTCGACCTCAAGGTCGACGCCATGGATCGCCGAAACGGCGCCATAGAGCTTGCCGACCTTCTGCAGGCTGATCGATCCCATCAACACCCCTTCCCTGCGCACCGGCCTGCAAGCAGCCAGGCGCGGGCGATGCAGGAGCGCATTTCGCACCGTTGGCGACTGCCGACAAAAGCGGTCCCGCACCAGAAATTGTGGCGCGAGACTAGGCAATTCGAGAATCTATGTCAATCGTTTGACCAGACCAGATCAATCGGTTGACCAAACCGCCTCGCGGGGCTATGGTTGCTCCGCTTTCCCGGGTCGGCCGGGGTCCTTGGGAGGGGATGGAATGCCTGGTCCTTCAACTATCGTCGATATCAGCGTCGCCGCCATACAGGGCCAATTGCCGGCGCCGGTGATCTTTGGCGACTGGGTGATGAAGCAAAGGGAATTCGTGGTCGTGCGGCTGCGCACGCAGTCCGGCCATGAGGGCTGGTCGTTCACGCTGACGCGGGATGGCGCCTGCGCCGAGCAGATCCGCAAGAGCATCGCCCCAGTTTATATCGGTACCGACGTTGGCGACCGCGTGAAGACCTTCAAGACAGCCAAGGGGCGCAGCTACGGTTCGCACAGCGCCGGTGTCGGCTTGCGCGCGCTGTCGCAGGTCGACCTCGCCGCATGGGACGCGGCAGCAAAGATAGCCGACAAGTCGATCGCCGAGTTCCTCGGCGGAACAACCGCGCCAATGCCGGCAACCGCGATCGTCGGCTACCCGCCGGCGCTGATGAACCCGCAGCAGATCGGCGAGCAGGTGAAAGGGCTCTATGCCGCGGGCTGGCGCCGGTTCAAGGCGCCAATGGGCGTCACGCTGGATGAATCCGAAGCGCGGCTGCGCGCCGCGCGCAGGAACGCGCCGGACGCCTGGCTCGGCACCGATCTGGTCTGGATGTTCTCGGACGTCGACGCGGCTGCCGCCTATGCCAACCGCCTCGCCGATCTCAATATGGGCTGCATCGAAGACATCTTCCCGCCGGGAAACGCCAGGAAGCTCGCCGAGCTGCGCAAACGCGTGCCAATGCCGATCTGGCAAGGCGACGAACAGGGCGGCTCTTACTATCCCGAAGCGCTGATCATGGCCGGCTCCGTCGACCGCGTGCGCGTCGACCTGACCTGCATGGGTGGGATTACCGGCGGCCGCGCCATTATCGACGAGTGCCTTGCCGCGGGCGTCGATTTCGGTCCGCACATGTTCGCGCATGTGCACAGCCAGGTGTTCAGCGCCTGGGGCTTTTCCGACAAGCCGGTCGAATGGGGCGTGCCGTGGAGCGGCGTCGACCCCTATGCGGACAGCCTGGTGCAACCGGAAATCATCAAGGGCGGGCTGATGAAGCCGCTTCCTGCCAAACCCGGCTTCGGCGACATGCTCAACCGGGAATGGGCGCTGAGCCAGCCGCACCAGGATCCCGACCACATTCTCAACTGACCAAAGCCGCCGCGGAGCGGCCTAGACACGGGCATAGCGATGACCGACGACCAGACCGTTCCCGCCAATTATGCAGCGGGCCTCTTCGACCTCTCCGGCCGCGTCGCCGTCGTGACCGGCGGCGGCAGCGGGCTGGGTGCCGCGATCGCGATCGGCTACGCGCAATTGGGCGTCACCGTCATCGTTGCCGACATCAACATGGCCGGCGCCGAAGCGACGCGCGCAACGATCGCCGAACAGGGTGGCAAAGCGGAGGTCGCCAGCCTCGATGTCACCAAGCGCGACCAGTGCTTCGCCTTGGCCGAGGCGGTCAAGCGCGACCACGGCCATATCGACATACTGGTCAACAGCGCCGGCTCGGCCTTCCGCAGCCCGGCCGAGGAGTTCCCCGAGGACAAATTCAACTTCATCCTCGACCTCAACCTGAAGGGCACGTATTTCTGCTGCCAGGCCTTTGGCGGAGTGATGCTCGGCCAGAACAAGGGCAGTATCATCAACATCGCCTCGATCGGCTCGTTCAACGCCTATCCCTGGGCGAGCGCCTATCTCGCGTCGAAGGGCGGCGTCCTGCAGGTCACCCGCGCACTGGCGCTCGAGTGGCGCGACCGCGGCGTCAGGGTCAACGGCATCGGGCCGACACTGATGGAATCGCCGCTGACCAGGGCGGCGGGAGCGACAAGCTCGATCACCGCCGATTTCATCAAGGCGCGCATGCCGCGGCCGCGACTCGGCTTGCCGCGCGAACTGATCGGCACGGCGGTGTTCCTCGCCAGCGACGCCTCGGAACTGGTCACCGGCCATGTCGTCATGTGCGACGACGGCTATCTGAACGCCTGATCAAAGGAGCGCAGACGGAATGGCCAGGATCACGAAAGCCCATCACATCGGCTTCACCGTGCGGTCGCTCGACCGCTCGATCGCGTTCTATCGCGACGTGCTCGGATTCGAGCTGGCGTTTCAATGGAACCCGCGCGCGCCCTATATCGGCGAATTGGTCGGCTATCCGGAAGTCGACCTGCATAGCGCCATCCTACGCCTGCCCGGTACCGACGTCTGCCTCGAGCTTCTGGAATACCGCAACATCGAGCAAGTTCCCGTCGACATGCATAACGGCAATGTCGGCAATGGCCACATCGCTTTCAACGTCGATGACCTCATGTCGTTCTACGAAAAACTGACGGCGATGGGCGTCCAATCCGTGTCGCCGCCGGTGACACCGACGATCGGGCCGAACAAGGGCGGCAAGGCGGTTTACCTGATCGACCCGGACGGCTTCCGCGTCGAGCTCATCGAAAGTGCCCAAGCCTTCGGCAGCTACAAACCGGAATGACGCCAGTGCCGATAAAACGTTTCCAAATCTTTTCCGCTGCGATGATTTCGCCGACGCTATCGACGATCTGAGCAGTGCATTGGGAGGTCTGAACCTTGGCTAAAATCTGGATACGGCAAGCGGTTCTGCGGGCGCTTGACGATGCAATGACGGATGACCCCAGCGTCATCGTCATGGGTGAAGACATCGCCGCCGCCGGCGGTCCGTTCAAGGTGACCGAGGGGCTGCTTGCCACGCATGGCCCCGAACGGGTGATCGACACACCGATTTCGGAAATGGCGTTCATGGGTGCCGCGGTCGGTGCTGCCGTCTGCGGCCTGAAGCCGGTGGTCGAGATGATGTTCATCGAATTCATCGGCGTCGCGCTCGACCAGTTGACGACGCAGGCGGCAACGATGCGCTATCTGTCGCGCGGCCGGCTGACGACGCCGCTCGTCGTGCGCGCGTCCGCCGGCGCCGGCCAGGGGTTTGGCTGCCAGCATTCGCAGATGCTCGACCACTGGTTCCGCGGCACGCCCGGCCTCAAGGTCGCGGTGACCAGCAATGCACGCACGACCTATGGCCTGCTGCGGTCGGCGATCGAAGATCCGGATCCGGTGGTGGTGCTCGAACCGCGTGTGCTTTACGCCGAGCGCGAGGAATACGAATTCGACCGCAACTACCGCATTCCGCTCGGCCAGGCCGAGATCGCGCGGCCCGGCACCGACGTGACGCTCGTCACCTGCGGCGCGATGCGGCGGGTGGCGCTCGCGGCAGCGGAAACCAGCCACGCCAATATCGAGGTCGTCGACCTTCTGACGCTGTGGCCATGGGACCGCCGGAGTGTTGCCGAATCGGTTGCGCGCACAGGCCGCCTGGTGACACTCGAGGAGGCGCCGGCCGGCAGCGGCTGGGGCGGCGATGTTGTCTCGTCGATCGCCATCGAGGCGTTCGGCCGGCTGAAGGCGCCGCCGCATCGTATCACGCTTCCCGAAGCGCCCGTACCTTATAGCGGCGCGCTGGAAGCCCGTTTCCTGCCGAGCCCGGCCTATGTGGCAGAGCAGATCGCGACGCTTGTCTCGACCAACAAGCCACCCGTGCCGTGGTGGAGGAACGCAGCATGACGCTCTCCAATTCGAATGTGCCGATCGTGCGGCGCGAGGCCTTGAAGAGCAGGCTGGAGCAGCTCACGCGCATGGTCGAGATCCGCGCGGTCGAGGAGCGCATCCAGAAACTCTTCGCCGAAGGGCACGTCCGCGGCAGCACACATCTTGCCAGCGGACAGGAGGCTGTCTCCGTCGGCATCGCGCGTTCGATCGATCCCGACGACATCGTCACCTGCACCTATCGCGGCCATGGCCATGCATTGGCGCTCGGCGTGTCGCCAACGGCGGTCATCGGCGAGATCTGCGGCCGCGTCATCGGTTGCGCCGGTGGCCTCGGCGGTTCCATGCATCTGGTCGAGCCGGAGGTCGGGCTGCTGCCGACCGCCGCCATCGTCGGCGCCGGCCTGCCGATCGCGTGCGGCGCGGCGATGGCGGCTCGCGCCCGCGGCAAGGACCGCATCGCCGTATCCATTTTCGGCGACGGCTCGGCCAATATCGGCGCCTTCCACGAGTCGCTCAATTTCGCGGCGATCCGCAAGCTGCCGGTGGTCTTCGTCTGCGAGAACAATCTCTACGGCGAATACACCCGTATCCAGCTGTCGACCCCGGTCGAGGACATCGCCATACGTGCCGCGAGCTACAACATGCCGGGCGTCGTCGCCGACGGGCAGGATGTCGACAAGGTGGCGGAGGCGATGGCGACCGCCGTCGCCCGCGCCCGCCGCGGCGGAGGGCCGACACTGATCGAAATGAAGACCTATCGCTATTCCGGCCATTCACGTTCGGACCCGGCGACCTATCGGCCGGCCGGCGAGCTCGATGCCTGGCTGAAGCGTGACCCTATCGACATCCTGGCAGAGCGGCTGGCCGGCGAAAAAATATTGGCGCCGGGCGGTCTCGACCAGCTTAAGGCCGACATAAGCGATGCCGTGGAGCGGGCGACAATGGAGGTGCTGGACTCACCGGCGCCGGATCTCGGCGAAATCCTGTCGCATGTCGGCGCCCATTCGGCTGGAGGGGACCAGAGATGGAATTTCTGGTCGAAATAGAGGTCAATTTCCCGCCCGACGGCGACCCCCGGCAAAAGGCGGAGCTGATCGCGGCAGAAGGCCGTCGCGCCAAGGAATTGGCCGCGGCCGGCATCGTGCGCCGGCTGTGGCGTCAGCCGGGCCGATGGGCGAATTTCGGCATCTGGGAGGCGCCCGACGCGACCGCGCTGCATGAGGCGATCGCGTCGCTGCCGTTCTACCCCTGGCTGAAGGTGGTGGTGCGGCCGCTGGCAGCGCATCCTTCTGATCCGGGCCGAAGCTGACGAAGGATCAGCAGCGTGAGCACGTCTCCACCCGCAATAGGCATCGACGGTCCGTTCTACGAGGATCTCCGCATCGGCGACCGCTTCGACGGAGCGCCGGTGATGCGGCTGAGCGACGGCCTTGCCGCTGCCCACCATACAATCGTCGGCGGCAGGCTAAGGCTGGCCTTCGATGCGGCACTGTCGGCATCCGTGACCGGACTAAAGCAGCCTTTTGCGGCGCCGGCGCTGGTCTGGGACGTGGCGATCGGCCAGTCGACGCTGGTGACGCAGCGGGCGATCGCCAACCTCTTCTACCGCGGTCTGATCTTTCGCCGGGCGCCGGCGATCGGCGACAGTTTGAAGACCGTTACCACCATCATCGGGCTGCGGTCCGCCGCCGCCAGGCCGGGGCGTGCGTCGCGCGGCCTGGTCACCATGCGGATCGCCACCAGCGATCAGGAGGACCGACCGGTACTCGATTTCTGCCGGTGCGCGCTACTACCGGCCAGACAGGCAGGGGATGGTGCCGCGCAGGGCGAAACCGATCCGCCGCGATCCGAGTTCACGGGAGCGCCGGCGGCGATCGGCGGATGGAACCTCGACGCTTACCGCAAGGCGGTGCCTGGCCCGCATTTCAACGATCTCAGCGCCGGCACCATCCATCGCCTTGCCGGCGGCGATGTGGTGAGCAGCGCGCCGGAGCTGGCGCGGCTGACGATGAACCTGGCGACGATCCACCATGACCGCACCCAGACGGGGCAGCGCCTCGTCTATGGCGGCCATACGATCGGGCTGGCAGCGGCACAGTTGACCCGTGCACTGCCGTCGCTGGTAACCATTTTGGGCTGGCAGGACTGCGATCATCTGGGGCCGGTGCACGAGGGCGACACGCTGCACTCCGAAATCGGCATCGGGCACTGCGAGCCTCTGCCCGGCGGCGGTGGGCTGGTGCATTTGCGCTCACTGGTGCGGGCGACCGCTTCCGATGGCGGGATTTCCGACGTGCTCGACTGGCGATCAGTGGGGCTGTTCGCATGAGCGGCGGCATTCTCGCCGGCCTTAGCATCGTCGAGGGCTCGGCCTTTGTGGCGGCACCGCTTGGCGGCATGACGCTGGCACAATTGGGGGCCGACGTGATCCGCTACGACCAGATCGGCGGTGGGCTCGACCATGGCCGGTGGCCAGTGGCGGACAACGGCCAGAGCCTGTTCTGGGCCGGCATGAACAAGGGCAAGCGTTCGATCCAGATCAACCTGCGGTCGCCCGAAGGGCAGGACGTCGTGGCCAGTCTGATCGCGAGACCGGGGCCGGGCAACGGCATCTTCCTGACCAATTTTGCGGCGCGCGGCGCCCTCTCCTACGAGGCCCTGAAGCACCGGCGCAACGACGTCATCATGATCGCGCTGACCGGCAACAATGATGGAACCAGCGAGGTCGACTATACCGTCAACGCGGCAACCGGCTTTGCCGAAATCACCGGCGCGCGCGGCGCCACGGAGCCTACCAATAGCGTGCTGCCGGCCTGGGACATCGCGATGGGCGAGATGGCGGCGGTGGGCGTGCTTGCCGCCGACCGCCACCGCAGCCGCACCGGCAACGGGTCATTGGTGAAACTGGCGCTATCGGACGTAGCGCTGGCCATGACCGGCAATCTCGGTCGGCTGGCGCAGGCCGAACTTGGAGGCAGTGCCGAAAAGGACGGCAACTATCTCTATGGTGCGTTCGGGCGGGATTTCCTCACCGCCGACGACCGCCGCGTCATGGTGATGGCGCTGACCGGCCGGCAATGGGCCGTACTGCTGCAGGCGACCGGGCTGGACACGGCAAAGCTCGCGGCAACAAGCGGCGCCGACCTCGACAGCGAAGGCGGGCGTTATGCGGCGCGCGAGGCGATCGCCGCCCTACTGGCGCCGTGGTTTTCGGCACGGAGCTTCGCCGACGTGCGGCGCATCTTCACGGCATCCGGCGTCTCGTGGGGGCCTTACCAGACATTCCGGCAATTGTTGGTCGAGGATCCGCGCTGCTCGACGGACAACCCGATGTTCGCAAAGGTCGATCACCCCGGTCTCGGATCGCTGCTGACGCCGACTTCGCCACTGGATTTCTCCTCGGTGGAACGGCTTCCTGCAGTCCGCGCGCCCGTACTTGGCGAGCACACCGACGAGATCCTGACCGAACTGGGGTTGAGCGACGGCGAGATCGGAAGCCTGCACGACCGCGGCATCGTCGCCGGTCCGGCGACGGCTTGAGCCGCGAAGGCTTTAGCGCAATTCCAGGAAAGGTGTGAAACGGTTTTCCGTCCGGAATTGCGTAGAAACAAAGAGATAGAGCGGTTCGGCGTTTCCGTGAAACGATGAACCGCTTTAGCGAGGCGGCGGCGCCACGGATTCGCGGTAAACCAGCTTCGGCGGGATATCGATGACGACATCCTGCGGTTCGCGCCCCTGGATCATGGCTTCGAGCTCGACGACGGCGCGCGCGCCCATTTCGGCGAGCGGGGTAATGATGGCGGTCAGCGGCGGCGCGGTAAAGATGGCGTCCTCGCCGTCGAGCGTGACCACCGAAAGATCGTCCGGCACGCGCACGCCGCGCACACGGGCCGCCGCCAGCGCACCGATGCCGACCAGCATGTTGAAGGCGAAGACGCCGGTCGGGCGTTGCGCCTCATCGAGCAGCCTGTGCAAGGCATCGTAGCCACCGCGGCGCGAGACCGGGCCGGCGATTTCGACGACGGCCGGCAGGCCGGCAGCCTGGCAGACTTCGACGAAGCCATGGCGCCGGCGTCGCGAGGTGTCGAGTTCGGGCAACGCGCCGATGAAGCCGAGGCGCCGATGGCCGGCCTCGATCAGGGTCTGCGCGGCAAGCCGTCCCGAAGCCTGGTCGTCGACGGTGACGCTGCGGCCGATGCTGGAACGGCGGTTGACGAAGACGTGCGGCACCGGATTGTTCTCGATGGCAGCGATCATCTCGCTGGTTTCGGCGCTGACGGCGATGATCAGCCCGTCGATGCGGCGTTCGCTGACCAACCGCATATAGGCGGCGGCGGAGGTGCGCTCGTCCGCAACCTCGGCAATGAGCATGACGTAGCCGGACCGTTCGGCCTGGCGCATCGCACCATGCACCGTCTCGGCATAGATTGGATTGGTGAGGTCGGGCAGCAGAATGCCGAGTGCGCCGGTGCGCTGGGTGCGCAGGTTGCGAGCAAGCGCATGTGGGCGATAGTTGACCCGGCTTGCCTCGTCGATGATTGCTTGGCGCGTCTGCGGCCGCACGCTGATGCCGCCGTCGTTGAGCACCTTGGAAACGGTGGAAACGTCGACGCCGACAGTGCGGGCAATGTCCTTCAGCGTGGCGCGCCCCGGCGGGCTGATTGGCTTCAAAGGCTTCAGCCCTTTCCGTACATGGCGAGCAGTTGCGCGTCGGGCGCATAGCGGTAGCAGCGCGAGGTCAAGCCGCCATCGACGGCCAGCGACTGGCCGGTGACGAACGAGGCCTCGGACGAAATCAGCCACGAGACGGCGGCCGCGATCTCCTCCGGCTCGCCGATGCGCTCGAGCGGATGCTGAATCGACATTTCCTTTTCAGCCACCGCGCTGTCGGGGCTGTCGCGGATCACGCGTTGCACCAGCGCCGTACGGACGGCGCCGGGCGCGACCGCATTGGCGCGGATGCCGATCGGCCCGTATTCGACCGCGATATAGCGGGTCAGCGCATCGATGCCGGCCTTGGCCACATCATAGGCCGCCCACATGTTGAAGGCCGAGCGGCCATGCACCGAGGAGACATTGACGATCGAACCGGTCGCCCGGTCTCGAACCCACGTCCGGATGGCTTCGGACGAGCCCCAGAAATGCGACATCAGGTTGACGGCGAACAAACGCTCGACCTCGGGCTCATTGGGTTCATGCAGATTGCCCATCAAGGCGATGCCGACATTGTTGACCCATCCGCGCAACGGCGCGAGTTGTTCCGCCGCCTCGCGGGCGGCTTTCAGCACCGAGCGGTCGGATGCGTCGCCGCACACCGCATGATGGCCGTTGCCAAGCGTCTTGCCAAGCGCCTCGGCTGCCGCCCGGTCAAGTTCGAGGCCGACGACATTCCAGCCGTCGGCGGCCAATCGGATCGCTATGGCGCGTCCTATGCCGTCGCCCGCACCTGTCACGACAACGCTTCCCAGGCTCATCGACGACCTCCCTGTCGGTTCGGGCTTCGGATGCGCTGGAAGGCCGCCATTCAGTCGCCTGGCACATTGTTGTTTGCCAGCGTGTAGAGGCCGTGCGCGACAGCTGTCAAGCGCCTGCGCCCGAGACAATTTTCACCCATAGAGCACGGCATCGATAACACGACGTGTTTGTTCAAGCAATCGTTTGAGCGATCATTAAGCAATCGATTGACTATTTAGATCGCCGGATGCAATCTGCCGTCCGGACCGATGCAGTCCCGTCGGCAGAACAAAGAAGAAACTGGGGAGTGAGACATGAGCGGAAAAGAGCAGACGGATCACCCGCGGCCCGGCGAAAACGCCGCCGTGGATACAGGCGGCCTGACGCGCCGCGACCTGATGCAGCGCGCCGGCATGCTGGGCCTGGCAACGGCGTTTGGAGGACTTGGCGGCACCGTGCCGCTCTACGCCGCCGGTTTCGACATGAAGAAGTTCGCCGGCACCAAAATCAACATCCTGATGACCGGCGATGAGAACGACCATCGCGCGCTCGCCGACATGCTGCCGAAATTCGTCGAGGAGACCGGCATGGAACTGGAGATCACCTCGCCGGCACTCGGCGCGCTGATCGAAAAGACATTGCAGAACCTCAAGGCAGACAAATCCTCGTTCGAATTGATCGAGTATCTTGGGTTCCTGACGACCCAGCAGGTCGGCGGCGGCTATTACGAGCAGCTCAACGCCTATATCGACGATCCCGCAAAAACGCCGCCGGACTGGGATTTCGCCGATCTCATCCCGGCGGCGATGAAGAATGTCGGCATTTTCGACATGGCCTCCGGCACGGTTGGCAAAGGCAAGGACGTCTACGGCATACCCGGCCTGCATTCCGGGTCGGTCATCTATTTCTATCGCAAGGACCTGTTCGACGCGGCAGGCCTGCAGCCGGCCAAGACCTGGGACGAGTTCAAGGCTGCCGCCGAGAAGCTCAACACCGACGACGTGGCCGGTTGCTCCTTCATCGGCGCCAACGATTTCTCGCTCGCCGCGGTCGACTGGTACACTCGCTTCATCACCACTGGCGGCGTGCTGATGACCGGCAGCGCCAAGGAGAAGAATTTTAAGCCGCAGGTCAATTCCAAGGAAGGCATCGGCGCCTTGCAGATGCTGATCGACCTGCTGCCCTATGCGCCGAAGAATGTGACCAAATACGGCTTTGCCGAAAACGTCGACGGCTTCTCCACCGGCAAGATCGCGCAGATGATCTTCTGGTCTACAATTGCCGGGCCGATCCTGAACAGCGAGAATTCCATGGTCGCCGAGACCACCGCGACCACCCCGGTTCCTTCCGGCGACGGCAAGTCGCCGCGGGCAATCCAAGGCGGCTGGGGGGTCGGCATCCCGAAGAATATCGACCCGGCGAAGAAGGACGCCGCCTGGCTGGCGCTGACCTGGATCACCAGCAAGGCGGTGAACCGCTATTCCATCGAGAAATACAACATCGATGCGAACCGCACCTCGGCTTTCACAGATCCCGAGCTGGTGGCGAAGTTCCCCTACCTCAAGGACGCGCTGACGGCGATCGAGACGGCCGACACCATACCGACGTCGCTGATCCCGGAATTCTTTCAACTCAACGATGTCATGAACGTCGAGTTCAACGCGGCGCTGATCGGCACGCAAGATGCCAAGACTGCCTGTGAAAAAGTGCAGACCCAGTGGGAGGCGATCTTGCGGAAGGCAGGCCACCTTGCCTGATCGGTGCCCGCGCGGATCGCTGTGGATGTGATTTTCGATGAGCCTTGCGACAACCGCCGCCACCCAGACGAAATTCGTCTTCGGCACACGTGACGAGCCGGGGAGAGCCGTGTGGCTGCTCCTCGGCCCGTGCCTGCTTTACCTGATCGTCTTCAGCATTTATCCGCTGTTCCACAGCCTGCGCCTGTCGCTTACAGATTTGACCGCCGCGACCGGCACCGGCAATTTCGTCGGCCTCGCCAATTACCGTGCCCTGCTGGTCGATCCGCTGTTTTGGAACGCCGCCATGAACAGCGCCATCATGGTGTTTTTCTCGGTTTCCATCCAGGTCGTGCTCGGCGTCGCACTGGCGATGTTCTTCAACCTGCAGCTGAAGGGCGCCTGGATCGTGCGCGGCATCCTGTTGCTGCCGATGCTGATGACGCCGATCATCGTCGGGGTGATGTGGCGCGCCCTGCTCAATCCGGACTGGGGGCTGGTCAACTGGGCGATAAAGCAGATCGGACTGACGCCACCCGACTGGCTGGGCTCGGTCGGCATGTCGATGGTCACGG
The DNA here is from genome assembly GCF_040317575.1 of Mesorhizobium sp. M1423. Classification (NCBI taxonomy): domain Bacteria; kingdom Pseudomonadati; phylum Pseudomonadota; class Alphaproteobacteria; order Hyphomicrobiales; family Phyllobacteriaceae; genus Mesorhizobium; species Mesorhizobium sp. M1423. Next base: position 68,248 of record NZ_JAMYKU010000023.1, on the reverse strand, counting down.
TGATCCTCGTCGACTGCTGGCAATGGACGCCATTCGTCTTCATCATCGTCTTTGCGCGCCTGCAGGCGCTGTCGCAGGACGTCTTCGAAGCCGCCCAGGTCGACGGCGCCGGCCCATTCGTCACCTTCCGGCGCATCACGCTGCCGATGCTGACGCCGGCCATCGTCTTCGCCGCCGTGTTCCGCGCCGTCGATGCTTTCCGTTCGTTCGACCTGATCTACGGGCTGAGCTATGGCGGGCCAGCGCGCAGCACGACGACGCTGTCCTTTTTCTCGTTCCAGAACGGCTTCCAGTTCCAGAATTACGGCTATGCCGCGGCGGTCGCCTACATGATGCTTCTGATCCTCGCCGTCGGCACGACAGTGATGCTCAGATACGTCCAGATCCGGCCCGGGAACTCGCGATGAGTATCCGCCCGGGCCGGGTCATCGCCTACCTCTTCCTCATTGTGCTCGGCATCTTCGGCGCCGCGCCCTTCCTCTATCTGGCGGTGCTGTCTACCAAGAAGCGCATCGAGATCCTGGCGCAGGTGCCACCGACGCTCAACCTCAACTGGACGCAGATCGTCAAGAACTACAATGAGGTGCTGTTCAGCCAGGGGATGCTGGCCTTCACCCTCAACTCCATCATCGTGGTCGGCATCGCAACCGCAGCCGCGATTCTGATCGGCACGCCGGCGGCCTATGCGTTTTCAAGGCTGCGCTTCAAGCGTAGCGAGCAGCTGGCAAGCACCATCCTGTCGATGCGCTTCATGCCGCCGATCGCGGTCGCCATTCCGCTGTTTCTGATGGTCAAGACGGCCGGCCTGCAGGACAGTTATCCGGGCCTGATCCTGCCCTATATCGCCTTTTCGCTGCCGCTCGTGGTGTGGATCATGATCGGCTTCTTCGACGAAATCCCGAGCGAGATCGATGAAGCGGCGATGATCGACGGCTGCACGCGCGTCGGTGTGCTGTGGCACGTCATGCTGCCGATCGTGCGGCCGGGCCTGGTGACGGCAGCGCTGTTCGGCGCGCTGTTCATCTGGAACGAGTTCCTGGTCGCACTCTACGTCATCGACAGCCGTGCCTTCCAGACCATATCGCTGGGTGCCGCGACCCTGGTCAGCGCGCAGCGACCGATCGACTGGAACATCGCCGCGACGGTCGGCGTCGTCACCGTCATCCCGATCCTCCTCTTCTCGCTTTTCGTCCAGCGCTACATCGTGCGCGGACTAACCGCAGGGGCCGTGAAATGAAGAACGATCTTTCGCCGGAACTGGTGACGGACAATCTCGGATGGCCGGAAGGGCCGACCGTGATGCCGGACGGCAGCCTGGTCTTCGTCGAAAGCTACCGCAGCCAGCTGACCATCGTTGGCAAGGACGACAAGGCAAGGCAATTCGCCTATGTCACCGGCGCGCCGAACTCCTGCGTGCTTGGCTCCGACGGCGCGCTCTATGTCTGCCAGAACGGCGGCACCGTCGGTCCGTGGCGCGCGCCTGAGATGACCGTGCCATCGATCCAGCGGGTGCGGCCGGGCGCCGGGCCGGAAATTCTGGTGACCGAGGTCGAGGGCGTCAAACTCAATGGCCCGAACGATCTGGTCTTTGCGCCGGATGGTACGCTGGTCTGGACCGACCCCGGCACCTATAATCCCGCCAGTCCCGACCCGAGCTACATTTTTGCGCTGGCGCCGGACGGCAAGGCGACAATCAAGGTGGCCTTCCCAGAACCGGTGTTTCCGAACGGCATCGTCGTCGAGGCCGACGGCTCGATCGTCTGGGACGAATCTTACACCGGCCGTGTCAGGCGACTGAAGGGCGACGGCAGCATCGAGGATCTCGGCCGCATGCCGGGGGATAACCCGATCCTCGACGGCATGACGATCGCCGCCGACGGTTCGCTGCTGGTCACGGATCTGGTCGGCGGCGGCATCCATGTCGTCGCCCGCGACGGCGCCATCAAGGGCTTCATCAAGTGCGGCGGCGCGCCGACCAATCTCGCCTTCGATGGCGAGACGCTGTGGGTGACCGACGCCAGCGTGCTGGCATCGAGCGACAAACCGTCCTATGCCGGGCGCCTGTGGCGGCTGAAAGTGCCGGGCGGCGGCGCCCCGACCTACAAAGGCACGATCAAAATGGCAGCGGAGGCCGGCGCATGAGCCCGCGCGAACCGTTTCCCGGACTTTCCTATCAAGGCAAGGTCGCCTTCATCACCGGCGGCGGCTCGGGCATAGGCCGCGAGACGGCGCTGACACTGGCCGATCTCGGCGCCGATGTCGCGATCCTCGACTGGACCGCGGGCGCTGCTGCAGACACCGCCAGGCAGGTCAAGCACATCGGTCGGAAAGCGATCGCCTTCGAAGGCGATGCCGGTCATGAGAAGACCGTCGCCGATGCCTTTGCGGCGACGCGCAAGCAGCTTGGCGAAATCGATGTCGCCGTGGCCTGTGCCGGCGTGCTCGGCGCCGGCGGGCCGGTGTTCGAGACCTCGGTCGAGGATTTCGAGCAGGTGATGGGCGTCAACGTGCGAGGCTCATTCCTGGTGGTGCGCGAGGCGGCCAAGGGCATGCGCAAGCAAAAGAGCGGCGCCATCGTGCTGCTCTCCAGCCTCGATGGACTGCAGGCCGAGCACGGCATGTTCTCCTACTGCGTGTCGAAGGGAGCGCTGCTCAACCTTGCCCGCGCGGCGGCGCTCGACCTGGCGCGGGACCGGGTCACGGTCAATTGCGTCTGCCCGAGCGTGACCCATACGCCGCTGCTGGCCGGACGGCTGGCAGCGCTGCCGAATGGCGACGAGATCCTCGCCTCCTACGCCGAGCGGCATCCGCTCGGCCGGGTGCTGACACCGCGTGACATAGCAGCGGCGATTGCGTTCGTTGCCTCGCCCATAGCCAATGGCATTACAGGCGCTGCCATTCCGGTCGATGCAGGCATCGGTGCCACATGGGACAATTTTCGCGACCCCGCCTGGATCAAGGGCTGATCTTGACACCCGGAACCTGAGGTCTTCGGTATCAAACGGGCCCGCAGCGCCCACGACAAAGGACGTCATGGTCATTTGGAGTAGATGGGCGCCGGGAGCAATCCGGCCGACGCAGTCCAGGAATCGCCTGCCTGGAAAATATCACGCAAACTGATGCAATCTGATGGTAGGGCTGATGGCGCCTGCGGATGCGCCAACTACCACTGGCAGATGAAGGCTTGCCATCGATCGAAAAAGGGAATGCTCTAATGCACCCAGGTCGACGCTGGCAGAATACGATCACGGTTTGTGCCGCGCACGGTTTTTCGCCGCGATCGTCGTGGGAGGAGGAGTTCGGTTCAAATGGGAGGAAATCAAATGCTGACGAGGCTAAGACTGCTTGTACTTGGCTTGGTGGTGGCGCTGGCCATTCCGGCCGCGGCACAGGCCAAGACATTCTACTGGATTTCGCATGGCGGCCCGGCCGATCCGGTCTGGACCTACTTCCTTGCCGGCGCCAAGCAATGGGCGACGGACACCGGCAATACCGTCAACACCTCGTTCCACAATGGTGACGTGGCGTCGCAGCAGGAAGCCGTTCGCGCCGCAATCGCCGCCAAGGCCGACGGCATCACCACCACCAGCCCCGATCCGGGCAGCCTTGTCGAGATCGTCAAGGAAGCGCGGGCGGCGAACATCCCGATCATCAACTTCAACACGCCCGACCCGAAGGCGGATTTCAACGCCTATGTGGGCGGCGACAACGTCACCTTCGGCAAGCATTGGGCGCAGTATCTGGTCGACAAGGGCCTGGTGAAGAAGGGCGACTTCGTCTGGATGCCGGTCGAAATTCCCGGCGCCACCTATGGCGTCCAGGAAGAGGAAGGCATCAAGAGCGTCTTCGAGCCGCTCGGCATCACCTATGAAATCACCGAAGCGACGCTCGACCAGGCCGAAGTGATCAACCGCATGGTCGATTACCTCACCGCCAACAGGGCCAAGGTCAAGGCGGTCATCGGTCTCGGCGACCTTGTCACCGGTTCGATCAAGCGAGTGTTCGACCAGGTCGGCGTCAAGCCGGGCGAAATCCCGGTTGTCGGCTGGGGCAACTCGCTCGATACCACCCAGGAAGTGCTGAACGGCTACGTCAATGCCGGCCAGTGGCAGGATCCGCAGGCGACCAGCTACGTCGCGCTCTCGCTCGCCAACATGGCGGCGAGCGGCATTCCGCCCGGCTTCGACGTGATCACCGGCGCGCTCTACGAGAAGGACACCGCGGCAGTCTACGACAAGATCCTGTCCGGCAAATAAATCCGCGATCGAGTTGGTCACGGCCGCTCCGGCGGCCGTGACTGTCTCATCATTCCGCCGAAGCCGGTTGCCGTCTCGGCCAGTTCCAATCCTATCGCGGGTCCAAGGTGGAAAATCGTTCCCTTATCCAACGCTCGATCGCGCGGCCAGAGTTCGGGCCTTTCGTGCTGCTTGTCGTCGAGATTGCCGTGTTCTGGGGCATCAATCACGACTTCCTGTCGCCGCAGAACATCTCGAACACGCTGGCCTTCACGGTCGAACTCGGGCTGATCGCGCTGGCGATGACACTGCTGATGACATCAGGCGAATTCGACCTCTCGGTCGGCTCGGTGTTCGGCTTCTCGCCGGTCCTGATGTGGACGCTGTTCAACAGCGGTCTCACCTCGCTTGAAGCCGCCTTCGCCGTTGCCCTGGTGGTTGCCGCCTTCATCGGGCTGGTCAATGGCTGGTTCGTGACGCAGCTCAAGATCCCGTCCTTCCTGGTGACGCTGGGCATGCTGCTGGTGGTGCGCGGCACCGCTTTGTTCGTCACCAACGGGTTTCCGCAGCGGACCTGGAGCGCCGAGGGCAGCTGGCTTGCGGAAGCGCTGGTCGGCGATTTCTTCATCGGGCCGTTCCGTATCTATATGTCGCTGTTCTGGTTCATCGCGGCCGCAGTCGCGCTCGGCTACGTGCTGACGCAGAGCCGGACCGGCAACTGGATCCAGGCGGCCGGCGGCAACCCAAGCGCTGCAAGGGCGCGCGGCGTCAATGTCAGCGGCGTCAAGATCGGCCTGTTCATCCTGTCGTCGATCCTGGCCTCGCTTGCCGGCGTCATCAGCTCGCTGCGCACCTCGGCGGCCAACCCCAACAGCGGCACCGGCTACGAGCTCGAAGTCATCGCCATGGTGGTGATCGGCGGCACGGCGCTGACCGGCGGGCGCGGCACCATCATCGGCACGGTGCTCGGCATCCTGATCCTGCGCGTGATGCGCAATGGCATCGTGCTGATCGGCGTGCCGGGCCTTGCCTACAACATCTTCATCGGCGCCATCATCCTCGGCATGATGGCGCTCCACTCATGGCTGGAACGCCGGCATCAGGCAGGGACTTGAGACGATGGCCGAGCCACTGATCCGCATGACGAACATCCGCAAGTCCTATGGCCGCGTGCAGGCGCTTGTGGATGCCAATTTCCATGTGAACGAAAGGGAGATCGTCGGACTGCTCGGCGACAATGGCGCCGGCAAGTCGACGCTGATCAAGGTGCTGTCGGGCGCGGTCCCGCTGACCAGCGGCGACATCTTCATCCGCGGCAAGAGGGTAAATTTGCGCAGCACCAGCGACGCCATCGCCCACGGCATCGAGACGATCTACCAGGACTCGGCGCTGGTGACGCAACTGTCGATCGCCCGCAACCTGTTCCTTGGACGCGAGCCGATCAAGCCGCCGCGTTTCCTCAACCGCATGGACCAGGAGGCGATGAACGTGGTTGCCCGCGACCTGCTCAAGCAGGTCGGCATCTCGAAGAACATTCCGCCGACGACGCCGATCGGCTCGCTCTCCGGCGGCGAGCGGCAGGCGGTGGCGATTGCACGCGCCATGCATTTCGACAGCGACCTCATCATCCTCGACGAGCCGACCAACAATCTCGGCGTCGCCGAAACGCAAGGCGTTCTAAGCTTCGTGCGCAGCGCCCGCGATTCCGGCCATTCCTGCATCTTCATCGCCCACAACATCCACCACGTCTTCCAGGTGGTCGACCGCATCGTCGTCATGCGCCGCGGCAAGGTGGTCGCCGACGATATCGACCCGAAGAAGACCAGCGTCGCCGAAGTCGAACGCGTCATCACCGGCATGTCGGACAAGGAGATCCACGACGCGCTGGTCGAGCGCACAAAGCGGCACGACTGACCGCCGGCTGACCGCCGAGGCACTGGATCGCATCGCCACATGGTTGCGAGATGAAAGCCACCGTTTCGGATCTTGCCAGGAGCTGCGGCCTGTCGACCGCGACGGTCGACCGTGTGCTCAACAACCGGCCGGGGGCGAGTGCCGCCAACCGGCAGCGCGTAATGGAGGCGGCCAAGCAGCTCGGCTATCTGCCGGTTGTCGACCAGGTCGCGTTGCCCTCGCGGCCGGCGCATCTCGAATTCTTCCTGCCGATCGGCAGCAATGCCTTCATGGCCGATCTGGCCAGGCACATCGAGGATTATGCGGCGCGCCTGCCGCTGGTCGCCTCCTGCCGCATCCATAAGCTCACCGGCATTTCGCCGAGCGCCTTACAGACAGCCGTCGAAAACCTCTCCCTCAAGGCGAACGGGGTCGGCGTCATTGCCGTCGATCATCCAAGGACGCGCAACATCTTGCGCGAGATCGTCGAGGCCGGCATCCGCCTAGTCACGCTGGTGTCCGACGTTCCGGGCGCGCCCCGCTCGGCCTATGTCGGTATCGACAACCGGGTGGCGGGCCGCACCGCGGCGCTGCTGATGGGACGGTTCCTCGGCGGCCGCAAAGGCCATCTGGCGATGGTGGTCGGCTCACGTTCCTATCGCGGCCACGAGGAACGCGAAATGGGCTTTCGCTCCGTGCTCGGCGAGGAGTTCCCCAATCTGACCGTCACCAGTGCCGTCGAGATCAACGACGAGCCGGAGGTCAGTTACACCGCGACCATGAAGGCGCTGCACAACGAGCCGGAGCTGCTCGGCATCTACTGTATCGGCGCCGGACGATCAGGCGTGGCGAAAGCGTTGCTCGAAGCCAGACCGCAGAAAAAGCCGGTGTTCATCTGCCATGATCTGACGCGCGAAACGCGCGGCTATCTCGTCGACGATCTGCTCGACGTCGTCATCGACCAGAATGCCAGGCTGATCGCCGAACAGTCGGTCATTCGCCTGCTCGGCTCGATCGCCTCGTCGGCGCCCTATCTGACGCGGAAATTCATCGAGCCGCGCCTGATCTTCAAGGAAAATGTCCCGGTGCAGTGATGCCGCGCGAGGGCGGTGTTCGCTCGGCCTCGATCGTTAAAATTCGGTTGATACCGCAAATCTGCACATCAGCTATGCAACTTTTGTGGTTGCCGAATCATTGGGCAACCAGTAAGTTCATAAGCGTCGGCCATCTACTCCTCCCAGATGCGATGCCGACGTTGAATTCGGTGCACCTCCTCCCGCACCGCATTCGAAAATCAAGCCCGCTGCCACCTCCTCCCGGCAGCGGGCTTTTTTCGTTCCGGCTCTGAGGTATCGGCCAAGGCTGGGGCCATGACTATCACCTGGACGAGTATCGATCCGCGAATCGATGGGCCTTCGCTGAGATCGCCACGGCATTTCCGGGCGGAATCCTGTCACACTTGTCACTCTCACCAATTCGCTGCCGGCGCTATCTTGCCCTCACAACCAACAAGCAATACGCCGCGCAAGGAATGGCGCGGCGGCAGACGGAGAAGTGTGGTGACGACACATCCGAATGGGACGAAAGAGCGCTCGGCGGCGCGGCTCGTAACCGACGAGCTGTCAATGGTTTCGCCGCTTGCGAGACTATCTGGCCCTGAAAGAAGTGATCAGGCCTTCCGCCATGCGGACGAACTGCGCGCTCGGGCCTTCGGCGCCGACGCTTTGCAGGCTGACACGGGCGCCCTCGAGCAGAAGCGACAGCGTGTCGGCGAGAAGTTCGGCCTGGCCGATGCCGGCATCGCGACACAGCGAGACCAGCCGCTCGCGCTGCGCTTCCTTGAGTTCCTTGATCACTTGCCTCGCCGGATGATCGGTCTCGCTCAGCTCGATGGCGGCGTTGGCCATGTCGCAACCGCGACGATCCGACATCAGGCAATCGGCCGCCATCCGGACCCAGGCGTGCAGTTGCGCCAGTTTGTCGCCCGGATTCTCGGCCTCGAACTTTTCCCACATCGCGTTGGCGCTGCAGGCGGTCGCCCGCAGACATTCGATGATCAGGTCGTCCTTGGACTCGAAATGCCGGTAGAGCGTCATCTTGTTGGTACCGGCGGCCTCGGTGATGGCGTCGATGCCGACGCCGCGAATGCCATGCTTGTGAAACATGTCCCGTGCCGTCTCCAGGATCCTGTCCCGGGGGCGAACACGCTCCACAACACCGTCTGTCATCAAAACCTCCGTGATTGCGTTTCCCGAAATTCCCTCGGTGCACCTCTTGACTAGGGTGTTACCGGTCTGTAACGTTAGAGATGTTACTTACCTGTAACACCCGCATTGCATCATGTCAAACTCGCAAGTGCCGGCCATCAGCCCCGCCCAATCGGCAAGGGGACGAACCGCACCTTACGGCCTCGGCCGGCGAGCAAGAGAACACCCGATCCGCGGCCTGCCGCGGATCGCCAAAAACCAGGAGCCGCTTCGATGTCGCAGCGCAATGATCTGACGATCGATGAAGTCGTCAAGGATCCGATGATCCGCATGCTGATGAAGGCCGACCGCGTCGACCCGCGGTCTTTCGAGGCGATGCTGCGTGCGCTGGCGGACGAGCAGGCCGAGCGCCGCAACGCGCCGCGTCGCCCGCTGCAAGATTTCGGCTTTCTCGAAGATTCCGGCTCAACGCGCAGCCGGCGACTGTCCAGGGTGGCCAGGGCCTTTGGCCGGGCCAGAGCATCGGGCGAGGCGTGCATCTCATGGTAAACTTCTTCATTCATCGTCCGATCTTTGCGTCGGCGATCGCCATCATCATGGTGCTCGCCGGGGGGATTTGTTATTTTCTGCTGCCCGTCTCGCAGTTTCCCGACATCACGCCGCCCCAGGTCGTGGTCAGCGCCCACTACCCGGGCGCCAGCGCGCAGGTTGTCGCCGACACGGTGACGACGCCGCTCGAACAGCAGATCAACGGCGTCCAGGGCATGACCTATATGTCGTCGTCGAGCTCCAATGACGGCTCCTCGACGATCACCATCACTTTCGAGGTCGGCTATTCCCTGAGCACCGCCGCCGTCGACGTCCAGAACCGCGTTTCGCAGGCGGCTTCCTCGTTGCCGGCCATCGTCAACCAGGGCGGCGTGACGATCAAGAAACAGAACCCGAACTTCGTCCTGATCGTCGACCTCACCTCCCCGGACGGCTCCGTCAACCCGGTCACTTTGAGCAACCTAGCCTACCTGCAGGTGGTCGATCCGCTGAAGCGCCTGCCTGGCGTCGGCGACGTGCAGATCTTCGGCGAGCGGCGCTATTCGATGCGCGTTTGGCTCGATCCCGACAAGCTCGCCAATCTCGGCATCACCGCCGTCGACGTGCAGAACGCCGTCGCCGAGCAGAACGTCCAGGTGGCGGCCGGCAAGATCGGGCAATCGCCGGCTCCGGCCGGCACCGCTTTCGAGATGCAGGTCAACGCCGTCGGCAGGCTGAGCGATCCCAAGGAGTTCGGCGACATCGTCGTGCGGGCCAATACCGCCAACGGCTCGTTGGTGCGGCTACGCGACGTTGCGCGCATCGAGCTAGGCGCGCTGCAATATTCGTCGTCGGCCTTCTTCGGCAAGGACCCGACGGTGGTGCTCGCGGTCTACCAGATGCCGGGCTCAAACGCGCTCGATCTGCAGCAGCGCGTCAAGGACAAGATGCAGGAGCTGTCGGCCCGCTTCCCGAAGGGCGTCAGTTACGCCATGCATTACGATACGACACGTTTCGTTTCGGCCTCGATGCACGATGTGCTGATCACTCTCGGCGAGGCGCTGGTCCTGGTCGTCGCGGTGGTGTTCATCTTCCTGCAAAGCTGGCGCACCACGATCATCCCGACGATCGCGATTCCGGTGTCGCTGGTGTCGACATTAGTCGTCATGTACATGTTCGGCTTCTCCCTGAACATGCTCAGCCTGCTCGGCATGGTGCTGGCGATCGGCCTCGTCGTCGACGACGCGATCGTCGTCGTCGAGAACGTCGAACGCCAGCTCGAGGCCGGCCTCAAACCGCTGGCTGCCACGCGCACGGCGATGGCCGAGGTCACCGGCCCGATCATCGCCACGACCGCCGTACTGATGGCGGTGTTTGTGCCGGTTGCCTTCATCCCTGGCGTTTCCGGCCGGCTCTACAACCAGTTTGCCCTGACGGTCGCGATCTCCTTCGGCATCTCGGCCTTTGTCTCGCTCACGCTTACTCCGGCGCTCAGCGCGGCGTTCCTGCGCCACCGGCCTGAAACGCAGTTCGTGCTGTTCCGCTGGTTCAACATGGGCTTCGAACGGCTGTCGCACGCCTATGCGAATGGCGTGCGCATTCTCATCCGCCTGCGCTGGATCATGCTTGGCCTATTCGCGGCCGGACTTGTCGCGACTTATTTCGTCTGGCAGCGCCTGCCCTCGACCTTCCTTCCGGTCGAGGACCAGGGCTACTTCTTCGTCGTTATCCAGCTCCCCGACGGGGCCTCGCTGGAACGCACCGATGCAGTGGCGCAAAAGGCACGCGACATCCTGCAGAACACGCCCGGCGTCGATATCGTCGGCTCGATCAGCGGCTTGAACTTCCTGACCAGTGCCGCGCAGTCGAACTCGGCAGTCGAATTCGCCATCCTGAAGCCATGGGACGAACGCGGCCCCGACCAGAGCGCCTCGAAGCTCGTCGCCGACGTGCGCAACAAGCTGCTGCAAATCCCGGAGGCTTTTGCGCTGAGCTTCGACCCGCCGTCGATCCCGGGCATCGGCACCACCGGTGGCTTCGAGTTCCAGGTCGAGGATCTGACCGGCCGCGGCAGCGTGGCTCTCAACGATGCTACGCAAGCGGTGATTGCCGAGGCGCGCAAGCAGCCGGAGCTCAACCCGCAGCAATTGTTCTCGTCGTTCTCGACCTCGACGCCGCAGTTCAACTACGATCTCGATCGCGCCAAGGCAAAGCTGCTCGGGCTCAACCTGCCGGACGTCTTCAACACGCTGCAGATCTATCTCGGCTCGCTTTATGTGAACGACTTCAACCTGTTCGGCCGCACCTTCCGAGTGACGATCCAGGCCGACAAGGACTCTCGGGCCGGTCCGGCCGACATTTCGCGGCTCTATGTCCGCAATGCGTCGGGGGGCATGGTGCCGCTGAGCACGCTGGGCAAGCTTGTGCCCATCGTCGGCCCCGAGACCGTGCCGCACTACAACAACAATGCGTCGGCCCTGATCAATGGCGGCGCCGCCCCCGGCTTTTCGTCCGGCCAGGCGGTGGCGGCAATGGAACGTGCCGCCGCCACGGCGCTGCCGAGAGATTTCGGCTACGAATGGACCGGCATCACCTATCAGGAGCTCAAGGCGGGATCGATCGCATCCGTCGTCTTCGGCCTCGCCATCGTCTTCGTTTTCCTCATCCTTGCCGCGCAATATGAGAGCTGGGCGATGCCGTTCATGGTGCTGCTGGCGGTGCCGCTCGCATTGTTCGGTGCGTTCGTCGTGCTGTGGCTGCGCGGCATGCAGATCGACGTCTACTCGCAGATCGGCTTCGTCATGCTGATCGGACTGGCGGCCAAGAACGCGATTCTGATCGTCGAGTTTGCCCGGCGCCGGCGCGAAGAAGGCCTCAGCATCGTCGACGCCGCGATGGAAGCGGCGCGGCTGCGGCTGCGGCCGATCCTGATGACCGCCTTCGCCTTCATCCTCGGCGTGCTGCCGCTGATGTTCGCTACAGGTGCAGGTGCCGCGAGCCGGCAGTCGATCGGCACCACTGTCTTTGGCGGCATGGTCGCGGCGACCATCCTGTCGCTGGTGTTCGTGCCGGTCTTCTATGCGGTGATCGAGCAGCTGCGCGAGCGCCGCAGCGAGAGCGAACCGGTCTCCGAAACGACTGAACAACCAACCGCCGAACCCGCCTTCGAGCCATTGGCCGAAGCGGCTGAATAGGACTGGAGAATCGATCATGCGTAAATGGAAAATCGCGCTGGGAACGGCCGTCGCCCTTGGGGCGATTTCGATAGCGAGCGTTCACTTGCTCGACATGGGCAGTCTCAGCCTCAACGCCGGCACGGCCGGGGCGGCGACACCCAAGCCGGAAGCCTTTGTCATGCCGGTGCCGGTGGTGAGCGTCGTCAAGAAGACGATCCCGATCTATCTCGACTACGCCGCCCGGGTAGAGCCGATCCGCAGCATTACGCTGCAGGCGCGCGTGCCGGGCTATCTGCAGGAGCAGGTCGCCACCGACGGCGGCGATGTTGCAAAGGGCGACCTTCTCTACAAGATCGCCCCGGAGGATTTCCAGGCTGCCCTGGAGCAGGCGAAGGCGCTTATCCAGCGCGACACGGCAACACTCGACTATGCGCGCTCCAATCTCGGGCGCGGCAGCGAGCTCGCCAAGAGCGGCTATCTCGCCAAGGACGTGTTCGACCAGCGCACCAGCACCTTGCGCGAGGCTCAGGCCTCGCTCGCCGTGAACCAGGCCGCCTTGCGGACCGCCGAGCTCAATTTGAGCTATACCGAAATCCGTGCTCCATTCGCGGGACGCATCGGACGCAGCCAGGCTTCCGTCGGAACGCTGGTCAGCGTTGCCGGCACGGTGCTCAACTCGCTGGTGCAGCTCGATCCGATCTACGTCACCTTCAATCCGAGCGAAACGGACCTGACCCAGATCGAGGAAGCTCGGGCCGCGGGACCGATCAGTGTCGACGTCCTGCTTCCCGGTGAAACCGAACCGCGCCAGAAGGGCGATCTTACCTTCATGGACAACACGATCGATCGCTCGACCGGCACGATCACGGCACGGGCGACGGTCGGCAACGGCAAGTTCACCCTGCTGCCCGGCCAGTATGTCCGCGTCCGGCTGCACGTCAAAGAGCAGCCCGATGCGCTGATGGTACCGCAGACGGCACTCGGCTCAGGCCAGCTCGGCAAATACCTCTATGTCGTCGGCAAGGACAACACCGTCGACCAGCGCATCGTTTCGCTCGGACCGACCAATGGCGATCAGGTGGCCATCTTGAGCGGCGTAGCCGAAGGCGACCAGGTGATCACCGGCAATCTGCAGAAGATCGGTCCGGGAATGGCGGTCTCGCCGCTACCCCAGAAACCGGCCACCTGATAACCCCCATCAGGTCCGGTCCCGCGGCGCCTTCGGCTCCCACGCCGAGGGCGCCGTTTTTGCTGAGCAGGGTCGGCAAGATCGGCCTCATCGGCACACTCGACCTTGGCAGGAGCCATGAAGGCGCAAGTAGAGCGCGCCGTGACGTACCCGTCTGCCGCAAGCAGCTGGCCAGCGGAGAACCTGTACCCGCAATTACCTCTTGTTAGATTGTCGACAATCTGCTGTGTTGCTTTTGGTCTCCTGGAGCAGCCGGATGGCAACGCTGGATTTCAGTCCGATCGCGGATACGACACGCCGGGCCGAGATCGTGGCGCTGCTCCGGCGCGCGATCCTGACCGGCCAGCTGGAACCGGGGCAGAAGCTCAACGAACTTAGGATTTCCGAGCAGATGCGGGTGAGCCGTGCGCCGCTGCGCGAGGCGATGCGCGAACTGGTGCAGGAAGGCATCCTGACCAGCATCCCCTACGCCGGAACCTTCGTCATCGAGGTGACCGCCAAGGACATCGACGATGCCTATTCGCTCAACAAGGTGCTGGACGAATTCGCTATCGAGCGGACCTGGCCGCTTCGCGACCAGCGCTTCTTCGACGAGATGGACCGGCGGCATGCGGCGGTGAAGCAGGCGACGCGCGAACTGGACACGACGCGACAGATCGAAACGGCGCTGCAACTGCATGGCCTGATCCACGAATGGGCCGACAATTCGGTGCTGCTGGAGACCTGGCGACGGCTGGCCAGCCGGCTGCAGATGTATTTTGCGCTGCACCAGCGGGCGCGCAACGAGCCGGTGCCTGCCGAAGACGCTCACGAAAGCTATGTGCAGTTGCTCAAGGGCAGCGACATGCGCGCTGCACAGCGCCACGCCAAGGAGCATATCGATTTGGATTTCGAGGAACTGCTCGCCTATGCGCGCGAGTTGGAAGAGCGTGGCTCAAAGGGCGCCGGCGCGGATCGTGCCGGCCTAACGCGCAATCGGCCCAAAGGCGGCTGAGCCCGACAAGTTTGGCGGTCATCCCGGAACACAGACAACGGACAGAAGACGTGCAGATCAAAACCATCAAAGCCTACCATGTCGTGCAGCCCTTTGTGGACGGACCTTACCGGATGTCGAAGGGGCGCGTCGCCGATGCGTTCGACGCTGTGATCGTCGCCGTCACCGCAGATAGCGGGCTCACCGGCTGGGGCGAGATGGCGCCGCTCGGCAATTTTTACTCGCCGGCGTTCGCCGCCGGCACGCGCGCCGGCGTCGTCGAGATCGCGCCGCATCTCATGGGCCATGACCCACGCGGGCTTGCCGGGATCAACAGGCTCATGGATACGGTGTTCAAGGGCCATCCCTACGTCAAGTCGGCGCTCGACATGGCATGCTCGGATCTCGCGGCGCGCGCCGCCGACGTGCCGCTGGTTACGTTGCTTGGCGGACGCGAGAGCGAGACGGCCGAACTCTACAAGGTCGTCACCCATGGCACGGTCGACGCGATGGCTGCACTTGCCAAGCGCATCGTCAAAGACGGCTTTCATCGACTGCAGGTCAAGGTCGGCGGCAACGTCCATGACGACATCGAACGCGTCACAGCCGTCGCCGCCGCGGTGCCGAAGGGCACCGTCATCTTCTGCGACGCCAATGCCGGCTGGACGCCTTACCAGGCACGCCAGTTCGTGGATGCGACGCGCACCATCGACTACACGTTCGAACAGCCCTGCACGACGATCGACGAATGCATGTCGGTGCGCCGCTCGCTTGACAAACCGATGGTGCTCGACGAATCCGTCGCCTCGCTGGACGACATGCTCGACATCCACCGCAAGGGCGCTGCCGACGGGCTGACGCTGAAGATCTCGCGGCTCGGAGGAGTGACCAAAACGCGCCAAATCCGCGACCTCGCCGTCGATCTCGGCTTCATGATCACCGTCGAGGACACTGGCGGCGCCGAGATCGACACATCGGCCATGGCGCATCTGTCGCTGTCGACGCCCGAGGAGCGCCGGCTGCACGCCATCGCCTTCCACGAATGGGTGACGGTGCGCACCGCATCCAATATGCCGCCGGTCTCGGGCAGCCGCATGGGCATTCCGGACGGGCCGGGACTTGGCATCGATGTCGTTCCCGACCTGCTCGGCGCGCCTTTCTTCGAGATCGGCAGCTGAGGTAGAGACCGCGCCACCTCAAGGCAACGTCGAGCAACCCGCATCGGTCGGCGCCGTCCGGCTACCTGCAGAGGTCGTGCCCTGACCGGCAGCTGACCCCAAGCGATCGGCCATTCCAGAGCCGGAATGTCCCAATTGCAGGTTGAAATATTTTTCATTTGGAAATAGGAATGTTCAAAACGTTGATTTGGACGCTGCGGCGCGTCAAGAACTGGAGGAAGCGACATGTCCCATCCGCAATTTGCAGCGGAACTTCTGCAGCGCGCTGAACAGCAGGGGCCGATCACCATCGGGCTTGCCGGCGCCGGTCAGATGGGCACCGACATCGTCGTCCAGGTGGCACTGATGCCGGGCATGCGGATCGGCGCTATTTCCGAGGTCAGGCCGCAGGCAGCGATCGACGCGGCGCTGCTCGCTGGCCACGACCGTTCCGACATCGTCCAGGCCGGCAATGCGGCGGCGATCGACCGCGCCATCGAGGCCGGCAAGATTGCGGTGACCGAAGATTTGCACGCGCTGGCGGCGGCTGGCCGGATCGACGTCATCATCGACGCGACGGGCAATCCCAATATCGGCACGCTG
Organism: Mesorhizobium sp. M1423; assembly: GCF_040317575.1. Lineage (NCBI taxonomy): Bacteria > Pseudomonadati > Pseudomonadota > Alphaproteobacteria > Hyphomicrobiales > Phyllobacteriaceae > Mesorhizobium > Mesorhizobium sp. M1423. The sequence continues at coordinate 52,287 of NZ_JAMYKU010000023.1, read as the reverse complement.
TTCGCGCTGGAAGTGATGAAGAACGGCAAGCACATCGTCATGCTCAATGTCGAGGCCGACATCACGATCGGCCGCTTCCTCAAGGACGAGGCACGCAAGGCCGGCGTCGTCTATACCGGTGCCGCCGGCGACGAGCCGGCCTGCACGCTGGAGATCATCGGCTTTGCCAAAAGCCTCGGCTTCAACATCATCGCCGCCGGCAAGGGCAAGAACAATCCGCTGAAGATCGACGCCATGCCGGCCGATTACGAGAAAGAAGCGGCCGAGCGCAACATGAATGCGCGCATGCTGGTCGAATTCGTCGACGGCTCGAAGACGGCCATCGAAATGGTGGCGATCGCCAATGCCACCGGCCTGGTGCCCGACGTGCCGGGCATGCACGGCCCAACCGCAACGCTGGAGGAGCTCGCCAGCGTGCTCTGCCCGCGCGAGGATGGCGGCGTGCTGCATCGCAAGGGCGTGGTCGATTATTCGATCGGCAAGGGCGTGGCGCCCGGCGTGTTCTGCATCATCGAGACCCAGCATCCGCGCGTGCTGGAGCGCATGATCGACCTCAAGGTCGGCAAAGGCCCCTATTTCACGATCTTCCGGCCCTATCATCTGACCAGCCTGGAAGTGCCGCTGTCGGCGGCGCGCGCCGTCGTCTACAAACGGGCCGACATGGAGCCGCTCGACCGTCCGGTCGCCGAGGCGGTGGCGGTTGCCAAGAGCGATCTTGGCGTCGGCCAGTCGCTCGGCATGATCGGCGAGAACGACTATCGCGGCTTCGCCATGACATGGGAAGATGCACGCGCCCGGGGCGCGCTGCCGCTCGGCCTTGCCGAACGGGCCAAGGTGGTCAAGCCGCTCAAGATCGGCGATTTCCTGACCTATGAAAATTGTGTACCCGACGATTCGATGGTGATAACCCAGATCCGCCGTCGTCTCGATCAGTCGGACGGACGGTTCGCTACCAACGCGGCTTGACCCCGCCGGATCTCCGCCTGATGGACGATATCGTAATCGGGATCGACGCCTCGACCACGGCCGTGAAGGCGATTGCCTTCACCCGCGACGGCGAGGAGCTGTTCCAGGCGCGCGAGACTTATCCGCTTTCAAATCCGAAGCCCAGCCATTTCGAGCAGGACGCCGAACATTGGTGGACGGCGCTGCTTGGCGCATTGAAGCAGGTCACTGAGGCGGTCGGCGCTTTCCGCGTGGCGGCGATCTCCATTGCCCACCAGCGCGAGACCTTCACGCTGGTCGACAGCGCCGGCAAACCACTTATTCCGGCGATCCTGTGGCTGGACGAACGCGCCCGGCCGCAGGTTATCAGGCTTTCGGCCGAACTCGGCCGCGAGGCGATCCGCGACTGGAGCGGCAAGCCGCCGGACCCGACGCCGGCGCTCTACGCCATCGCCTGGCTTGCCGAACACCAGCCTCAGGTGCTTCACCAGGCAGCGGCACTGGTCGACGTGCACGGTTTCTTCGTCCAGCGGCTGACCGGGCGATTGGTCACCAGCACCGCAAGTGCGGATCCGCTCGGGCTCCTCGACGTCGAGAGAGGTACCTGGCATCCCCGCCTCGTTGCGGCCGCCGGACTGCAGATGGAGCAATTGCCCGACCTGGTCGCGCCGGGCGCAATTTGCGGCGGGCTTTCCGCAACCGCGGCGCAACTGACCGGCCTGAGGGCCGGCACGCCGGTCGTTGCCGGCGCTGGGGACGGCCAGGCGATGGGCCTCGGCATGGGCGTCTACGGCGAAGGCAAGAGCTATCTCTCGCTCGGCTCCGGCGTGGTCAGCGGCTGCTATTCCGGCAAGGTGAAAACCTCGGACGCCTTTCGCACGCTGGTCTCGCCGACCGGTTCCGGTTTCATGCTGGAGACAGTGCTGCGTTCGGGCATGCAACTGGTCGACTGGATTGTCCGCACGACCGGTTCGCCGTCGGCGGCAGCACTGGAGAAAGCGGCGCTGGAGGTTGCCGCTGGCAGCGAGGGCCTGCTCGTCATGCCCTATTGGGCCGGCGTCATGAGCCCCTATTGGGATGGTGCCGCGCGTGGCGCCATTGTCGGCCTGTCGCTCGACCACCGGCCGGAGCATCTTTTCCGCGCTGTCCTGGAAGGCATCGCCTTCGAGCAGGCCGTTGCCACCGAGGCCATGGAAGCCCAGGCCGGCGGACAGGCGGCGATGATTGCCGCCGGCGGCGGCACCAATTGCGTACTCCTCATGCAGATCATGGCAGGCGTGCTCGAGCGGCCGATCTCGGTTTCGCCGGTCAACGAAGCCGCCGCACTCGGCGCCGCCATGCTGGCGGCCGCCGCGGTCGGCTGGTTTGCCTCGCCGGAAGCCGCCGCAAAGGCAATGGCTGCCGCTCCCACCATGCATGTCGACCCGGTCGATGGACTTGTTGCCGGCTATCGCGGCCGCAAGGCAATCTACCGCGATCTCTATCAAGCGACGCGCGATATCCACGTGCGGCTGAGTGCTCTCAACGCGACTAGCGGTTGAGCAGCCCCTTTGCCGCATCCTCGTCGGTGATCAGAACCGATACCTTGGTGTTGGCGAGTGCTGCCCGCATGATGGCAATCTTTTCCTGCCCTCCCGACACCAGGATGATGCTCGGGATATCCGACAGATCCTGCAGCGGATAGGCACAGACGCGGCGGTTCACCTCGTGGTCGACCGGGCGGCCCTCGGCGTCGATGAAATGACACAGAATATCGCCGACGGCGCCGGCCGCCTGCAGTTCCTCGAGTTCGCTTGGCTTGATGAAGCCGTAATTGGCGATCGGGCTGTCGTTGGAAAACGAGCCGACGCTGAGCACGGCAATGTTTGCCCGGCGTGCACGGAAGACAACGTCCTGAACGCTGCGCTGGCTCATGAACGCGTCGCGCTGTTCCGGCCGGTCGGCATAGACCGGCACCGGCAGCAGGAAGCACTCCGCACCGATCTTCTCGGCGAAATCCCAGGCGCTTTCTGTCGGGTTGAGCGGCTGTGCATGGGTCAGGCCGCCAAGCATCGAAACCACCGTGGTCCTGGCGATAGGCCGCCTTGGCAACTCATTGATGGCGAATTTCAGCGTCCGCCCCCAGCCCAGCGCAATGACATCGCCGGCATTCACATGGTCGGCCAGATAGGCGGCGGCGGCGTGGCCGATCATCAGCGGTGCGTTGCTTCGGTCGGCAGCCGACGGCACCACAACAGCCTGGCTGAGCCCGAACCTCTGCTTGAGGCTTTCCTCCAAAACCACGCATTCGACGACGCTGTCGCGGATGCGAAACTGGACGACACCCTCTTCGCGGGCGGCGGAGAGAATGCGATGTACCTTGATGCGGCCGACGCCGAGAATTTCGGAAATCCGCTCCTGTGTAAGACCCTCGACATAATAGTGCCAGGCGGCGCGGGCCTTGAGTTCGGCGTCGGGAAAGCGCGAGGCTCTTTCGTTCTCTACGATCGTCATCTGTTTGCCTTGCCGCAGCCGCCGGCTCTGCTCATGATATTCCAATCCGGCGACTTCGAAATGCCCAAGATTTCCGAGACCTTGCGTAAGGCAAACCGGCGGACAGCGCAAACCGTCGTCGAATGAAACGGCAGGCCTTGACAATTTTCCGACGAACAGTTTAGCTGAACAAAATTGCATGTTAAAGATAAATTGTTCACATGGAGGGGCCTGGTGAACAAAGTGGCCCGGTGATGCAGCGCCGGATTGCTGTGGAGGAGACGAAGTGGCTGTGAGCAACGACGCAAGCGAGTTGAAAGCAGGCTCTGGTACGCAGGCCACGACGGGCGCAAAGTTTTCGGCTGTCTTTGCCGGAACCATGGGCCCGCTGATCGGGCTGGTCCTGCTGTGCCTGGCGCTCTCGCTGACCACCGATACGTTCCTGACCATCCGCAACATCCTCAACGTGCTCGACCAGGTTACCGTACTCGGCATCATGGCGATCGGCATGACGCTGGTCATCCTGATCGGCGGCATCGACCTGTCCGTTGGCTCGGTGCTGGCGCTGGCTTCCATGGTGATGGGCTTCGTCGCCCATCCGGACTATCTCAATCTCGGCCTGCCGGCCGGCATCGCCGCAGCCCTCGTCGTCGCCGGCCTTTGCGGGCTGGTTTCGGGCCTGCTGGTGACGGTCACCAAGCTGCCGCCCTTCATCGCCACGCTGGCCATGATGTCGGTGGCGCGCGGTCTCGCCAATATGATCACCGACGGCTCGCAGATCGTCGGCTTTCCCGACTGGTTCACCAGCCTGTCGATCATCCGCCATTTCGGCTTCCTGTCGGTCACCGTCGGGCTGATGATCGTGCTTGCCGTCATTTTCGCGATCTTCCTGAATTATCGCGCCACCGGCCGCAGCCTCTACGCAATCGGCGGCAGCGCCGAAGTCGCCCGGCTGTCCGGCATACCGGTCAAGTCGCTGACAAACTGGGTCTATACGATCTGCGCCGTGCTGGCCGGTCTCGCCGGCATCGTGCTTGCCGCCCGGCTCGATTCCGTCCAGCCGAGCTCCGGCCTTGGCTACGAGCTCGACACCATCGCGGCGGTGGTTATCGGCGGCGCCAGCCTGTCGGGCGGCGTCGGTTCGATCGGCGGCACAGCCATCGGCGTCCTCATCATCGGCGTGCTGCGCAACGGACTGAACCTGCTCGGTGTCTCGCCCTTCATCCAGCAAGTGGTTATCGGCGTGGTGATCGCGCTGGCGGTGGCCACCGACACCTGGCGGCGCAGAGCACAATGAAAAATGGGGCACAATGAAGAATTGGGCTCAATGAGATTCACCCGGATATTCGGGCGAAAACGGATCGGTGATCCGAAACTGGGAGTTGTTCGGCCACGGGGCGCCGCGATGCGCGGGCAGGACAGATTGAACATCAACGGAGGAATAACATGCTGACTAAACGTTCATTGCTGCTTGCCGCCGCGGCCATCATCCCGCTGCTTAGCCTGTCCGACATGGCCTCGGCCAAGGAAGCCAAGAAGCTCGGCCTCGCCGTCGCCAATCTGCAGGCCGACTTCTTCAACCAGATCAAGCAGTCCGTCGAAGCCTACGGCAAGGAAAAGGGCATCGAGGTCGTCACCGTCGACGCCAAGGGCGATTCGGCGACCCAGGTCAGCCAGGTGCAGGATCTGATCACGCAGAATATCGATGCGCTGATCTACATTCCGGCCGGCGCCACCGCCGCCACCGTGCCGACCAAGACGGCCAAGGCTGCCAGCATCCCAGTCATCAATGTCGACCGCAACGCCGACGGCGCGCCCGGCGACACCTTCATCGCCACCAATAGCGTGGCATCGGCGAAAGCGGTTTGCGACTACATCGCCAAGCAGGCCGGCGGCAAGGGCGAGCTGATCATCATCCACGGCCAGAAGGGTACGACGCCCGAGGTCGACCGCTCGAAGGGCTGCGGCGAAGCGCTGACCGCCTACCCCGACATCAAGGTCGTCGGCGAATTGTGGAGCGAAGGCTGGCACCAGGACGAAGGTTTCAAGCTGACACAGGATCTGTTGCAGTCGCATCCCGACGTGTCGATCGTCATCGGCCAGGCCGATGCGCTGGCGCTCGGTGCGGCGCAGGCGGTCAAGGTCGCCAATCCCGGCCACAAGGTCTGGGTTGCCGGCTTCGACGGCGACGTGGCGGCGCTCAAGGCGCTGAAGGACGGCGTCTTCGACGTGACGGCGACGCAGCAGACCCAGGGCATGGGCCGGCTTGCCGTCGATGCGGCAATCAAGCTGGTGGCCGGCGAGACCATTCCCGCAGAACAGCTGCAGGATGCGACGCTGACCACCAAGGACAATGTCGAGCAGTTCATCGCCAAGCATCCCTGATTTAGACCAGTCCGGCAGTCGACGAGCGCAACAATGTCCACCGAACCTCGCCACACGCACAGCCCCAATCTGGGTCTCGTCGTCAGCGGCCTCTGCAAAAGCTACGGACCGGTGCAGGTCCTGGCCGATGCGAGCTTCGAGGTGCGGCCGGGCGAGGTCGTGGCGCTGCTTGGCGAAAACGGCGCCGGCAAGTCCACCGTCTCGAACATCATCGCCGGGTCGACCAAGCCCGATGCCGGCACCATCACCTGGCGGGGGAACGCTTATTCCCCCGCCAATCCTGCCGCGGCGATCGACGCCGGCATCGGCATGATCCACCAGGAGCTGAAGCTGCTGCCGGATCTGTCGGTCGCCGAAAACGTCTATGTCGGGCGCCTGCCGATGCGCGGCGGCCGCATCGACCGCGCGGCAATGAATGCACGGGCATCAGCCCAGTTGAAGCGCCTCGGGCTCGATGTCTCGCCCGAGCGCAAGGTGCGCACGCTGCGTATCGCCGCCCAGCAGCAGGTCGAGATTGCCAAGGCGCTGACGCTCAATGCCGAGCTGCTGATCTTCGATGAACCGACGGCCGCCCTTGGCGGCGAGGAAACGGAGCTCCTGTTCCAGCAAATCCGCAAGCTCAAGGCGGAAGGCATGTCCTTCATCTATATCAGCCACCGGCTGGACGAAATCGCCCAAATCGCCGACCGTGTGGTGGTGATGCGCGACGGGCGCATCGTCGCGCGGCACGAGCGCGCCGACATTCCGGTGCGCACCGTTGTCGAGCAGATGGTCGGCCGCAGCGTCGAGCGGATGTTCCCGACTTTGTCGGCGCCCCGCAACGACACGCTGCTCGAGGTCGAGAAGCTGTCCTCGCCGGAACGCAGTTTCCAAAATGTCAGCTTTTCGGTGCGGGCCGGCGAAATCCTCGGCATTGCCGGCCTGATCGGTGCCGGCCGCACGGAGCTGGTGCGGGCGATCGCCGGTGCCGATCCGATCTCATCGGGCTCGGTGCGCGTCGCCGGCAAGCCGGTGCATCTCAATGGGCCGGCGGCGGCGATCAAGGCCGGCGTCGTGCTGGTGCCGGAAGACCGCAAGGCGCAAGGCGTGGTGCTCGACCAGACGATCGGCGAGAATCTGGCGATCGGCAATTTCGACCATGTCGCGCCGAATGGCTGGGTGTTCCCGAAGGCGGTGCAGAAATTCGCCGAGGCCGGTATTCGCCGGCTCGGCGTCAAAGGCCGGCCGAACCAGGCGGTCAGCAAGCTTTCAGGCGGCAACCAGCAGAAGGTGATCATTGCCAAATGGGTGTCGCGCCCGCCCAAGGTGTTTATCCTGGACGAGCCGACGCGCGGCATCGACGTTGGTGCCCGCGCCGCGATCTACGATGTCATCGCCGACCTTGCCCGTTCCGGCATGGCGGTGGTGGTGGTGAGTTCCGACCTCGAGGAAGTGCTCGGCCTGTCGCATCGCGTGCTCGTGCTGAGCCGCGGCCGTCAGCGCGGCATTCTCGACCGCAGTGATGCGAGCAATGTCGCCGTCATGGAACTCGCCGCGAGCTAGGACAGCCCATCGAAACAAAGCGCAGCAGGTGGTATCCTCCCAAGCACCAGACCGCGCGGGGCGCCAGCAACAGAGTTGGCGCCCCTTTATTTCCGGAGGACGGCGGTTGGAGGAGAGGGACCGACGATGAAACTATTCGAACTTCATGGTGACGTGGCACTTGTGACAGGCGCCGGCAGCGGCATCGGGCAAGCAATCGCCATCGGCCTGGCCGAGGCCGGCGCCGACATAGCCTGCTTCGGCCACGCCTCCAAAGGCGGGCTGGAGGAGACCGCACACCAGATCACAGCACGCGGCCGCAAGGCACTGGTGCTGACCGGCACGGTGACTTCAGAGGCCGATCTCGCGGCCGCGATCGAGCGTACGGAGCAGGAACTCGGCGCGTTGACCATCGCAGTCAACAATGCCGGCGTCGCCGGAGCTGAGCCGGCAGAGACGCTGTCGCTGGAAAAGTGGCAGAAGCTCTATGACGTCAATGTCAGCGGCGTGTTCCTGTCCTGCCAGGCCGAGGCCCGTGCCATGCTGACGCGGCGCAAGGGCTCGATCATCAACATCGCCTCGATGTCGGGCTCGATTGTCAACCGCGGCCTGACCCAGGCGCATTACAACTCGTCGAAGGCCGCGGTCATCCACATGTCGAAGAGCCTCGCCATGGAATGGGCCGATCGCGGTCTACGCGTCAACGTCGTCAGCCCCGGCTATACGCTGACCCCGATGAACAAGCGACCGGAGGTCGCCGACCAGGTCAGGATCTTCGAGCGCGACACGCCGATGGGCCGCATGGCGGCGCCGGAAGAGATGGTCGGCCCGACCGTGTTCCTGGCCAGCCGCGCCGCGAGTTTCGTCACCGGCATCGACCTGATCGTCGATGGCGGCTTCGTCTGCTGGTAGGAGAAAAAATGCAGAAGCGATTCCAGGGAAAAACGGCGGTCATCACCGGCGCGAGCGGCGGCATTGGCGCGGCAATGGCCAGGCGCTTCGCCGTGGAAGGTGCTGCGGTCGTCGTCAGCGCCATCGACGCGCGCGTTGAAGAGGTTGCCGCCGATCTGAAGACTGCGGGCGCCAAGGTTGCGTGGATGCGCATGGACGTGACCAAAAAGGAAGAGGTCGTCGCGCTTTACGACCTGGCCGAGCAACAATTCGGCCGCGTCGACATCTCAGTGCAGAATGCCGGTGTCATCACCATCGCCAGGATCGAGGCGATGACCGAGGCAGAATGGGACAAGGTGATGGCGGTCAACACCAAGGGCGTGTTCCTGTGCTGCCAGGAGGCGATCGCGCGCATCCGCAAGCATGGCGATGGCGGCCGGCTGATCAACACCGCATCCGGCCAGGCGCGGCAGGGCTTTATCTACACGCCGCATTATGCGGCCTCGAAATTCGGCGTCGTCGGCATCACCCAGAGCCTCGCCAAGGAAGTGGCGAAGGAGAAGATCACCGTCAACGCGATCTGCCCCGGCATCATCGACACCGATATGTGGGCCTATAACGATGCCGCATGGGGCAAGTTGATGGGCGACTACAAGCCCGGCGAGCTGATGGCCGAATGGGTGGAGAACATCCCGATGGGCCGCGCCGGCAGCGGCGAGGACGTCTCCGGCCTGGTCAGCTTTCTCGCCAGCGACGATGCGGCCTATATCACCGGGCAGACCATCAATGTCGATGGCGGCCTGATCATGTCGTAAGATACGACACAGGCCAACGTTCCATCCGCCGGGATCTGAAAGCCGCTTCGCTGCATTCAGGCTGCTCGGCCGGCCCGCGCCAATCCATGTTCCACGAGCCGGTCGATGATTTCGGAATAGCTGACGCCGCTTGCCGCCATTGCCTTGGAGTACATGCTGATATCGGTGAAGCCGGGGATGGTGTTGATTTCATTGACCAAGAACTGCATGTCCGGTGTCAGGAAAAAGTCGATGCGCGCCATCCCGTCACAGCCGACGGCTCTGAAAGCCCTTGCAGCCACATCCCGCATGCTTGCCTCGACCTCGGGCGGCAGTTCGGCCGGCACTTTTAGCGCCGCGCCGTTCTCGTCGATGTATTTGGCATCGTAGCTGTAGAAACCGTGGCTTTCCGCCGGCACGATCTCGCCTGGCCGCGAGACGAACAGGTCGCCTGCCGGGTCCTCCAACACGCTACATTCGATCTCGCGCCCATGAACGAATTCCTCGGCCAACAGCTTGCAATCGTGCTGGAAGGCTTCAGCAAGCGCCCCATCGAATTCCTGGCTGGCATTGACCTTTCCGACGCCGACAGACGATCCCTGACGCGCCGGTTTGATGAAGAACGGCAGGCCGAGTTCGCCTTCGAGTGTGGCGACGGCGGGCGCCGCACCTTCATGGACCGTCACTGAGCGCGCGATTGGCAGACCCGCCGCTTTCAGGAGCCGCTTGGTGACATCCTTGTCCAGCGCGGTTGCTGAACCCAGGATGCCGCAGCCGGCAAGCGGCACCAGAGCCACCTCGGCCACCCCCTGTACCGAGCCGTCTTCGCCATGGGGGCCGTGCAGGACGGGAAACAGGATGTCGATCGTTGGCAGATCATAGGGCGTGCCGTCGGCCGGGATCGCCATCATCCGTCCGCGCCCACCCGGAAGCAGGCAAACTTCCGTGCCGCCTGCAGGTTTCGCGAGCTTACCATCCTGAAAGCTGCTCAGCCGCCACCGTCCCTCGCGCGTGACGAAGATTGGGACGGCATCGTATTTGGCAGGCAGCAGCGCACGCATGACATTGGTTGCGGAAAGCACCGAAACGTCATGTTCGGCGGAACGTCCGCCAAAGAGCACGGCAATGCGCAGTCTGTTTAAGGAAGAGGTCATGAAAGCCTCGGAGATGATCTGGTGTTGAAAGGGTCAGAAGCCGACGGCAATACCGCGGTTGGCGCTGAAGTAAGGCGCTTTGGTCTGCTGCATTGTGTCGATGTCCTGTCGTCGCGGCTGGTACCCGATGACTGGCAACCTTGGCTTTTTTTCGAGCCGATCTACGGGTCCATGTAAAAAGACGGCCGTGAAATTGGCGCAGGCGTTATTCGTTGCGCGACGTGAACGTTGGTATATATAATTTCATCCCATGAAAGCGGCTCTGGGCGAGTTGCCGAGCCAACAGCCGAGATCATGGGACTTTGATGGTTTGCACCTCAAGACCGGCGATCGATCCGCGGATGACTGCTTCCGCAGCAAACCATCGGCAGTCATGACGCGGCCGGTCCCGCGCCACATCTTCACCAATTTGGGCACCACCCCGTTTTGCGCCGGCATCCGCTTCGGCAGCATTGTGGCGCCGACGGCCTTGCGCAACGACCAGCTTTTCCAACACAATCAAAAAAAGACGCAAGAAGGGAACTAACGATAACTTCCACCAGAGCTTGACAGGAGAACAAGCATGTCACTTCGGAGCATGATTTCGAAACTATCAATGGGAGCCTTGGCGCTTGCCGCAGCAAGCGCGCTGACACTACCGGCACAAGCAGCGGCGCCGGAATCCAACGACCCGATCAAGATCGCGCTGTTCGACTGGACCAGCGTCAATCTGAACGCCAAGATCCTCGGCGGCATCCTCGAAAAGCTCGGCTATACCGTCGAGTACCCGACCGCCGACTATCTCTCCAGCCTGACCACCGGCCTGACCAATGGCGACATCGATGTCGGCATGGAGTTCTGGGACACGACGGCCGGCGAAGCGATGAAGGCCTCGGATGCAACCGGCCAGACCGAACGCCTCGGCAAGCTCGGGCCCAAGGCCAAGGAGGAATGGTGGTTTCCCGAATATATGAAAGAGAAATGCCCGGGCCTGCCGAACTGGGAGGCATTGAAGGACCCGAAATGCGCCGAGGCCTTTTCGACGGCGGAAACAACACCGAAGGGGCGCTATCTCGGCGGCCCTGTGACATGGGAAGGTTTTGACGACGAGCGCGTCGAGGCGCTGAAACTGCCCTTCACCGTCATCCATGCTGGCACCGATGCAGCGATGTTCGCCGAACTGGACTCGGCCTATCAGCGCAAGGCGCCGATCATGCTGTGGATCTATTCGCCGCATTGGGCACCGGCCAAATACAAGGGCGAATGGATCGAATTCCCCGACTATACTGTAGAGTGCTACACCGACCCGAAATGGGGCGTGAACCCCGATGCGAAATACGACTGTGGCAAGCCGCATGGCGAGATCTGGAAATATTCCTGGGCCGGCATGAAGGACAAATGGCCGGTCGCCTACAAGGTCGCGAAAAACTACACGGTCGATACCGACGAGCTCAACAAGATGAGCGGCGAGATCGATCTCGAAGGCAAGACGCCGGAAGACGTCGCCGCCGCCTGGATCGCCGCCCACGAAGCCGACTGGAAAGCTTGGGCCGAGTGACCGTCTGACTGGAAATCCGACGGCCCGGCCATTCGTGGCCGGGTCTCGATCCCTATTCCAGAAGGACGATTGCATGACCGATACGATTGAACGCGCGGCGAAAGCGGGCAACGATGCCCGCCCGATAAAGCTTGCCTGCCGCAATGTCTGGAAGCTGTTCGGGGCGGACGCGGCCAATTTCATCCGCCGGCGCGACGGCAAGGCCAGCCTGGCGGACATCGCCGCTGCCGGACTGGTTGGCGCGGTGCGCGCCGTCGATCTCGAAATCCGGCAAGGCGAGATCTTCATCATCATGGGACTTTCGGGATCCGGCAAGTCGACGCTGGTGCGCTGCATGTCGCGGCTGATCGAGCCGACCCACGGCAAGGTCGAGTTTGAAGGCAAGGACCTGCTCAAGATTTCCGATGCCGCGCTGATCGAGCTGCGACGCCACCGCATGGGCATGGTGTTCCAGAATTTTGCCCTGCTGCCGCATCTCAACGTACTGGAGAACATCGCCTTTCCCTTGGGCATCCAGGGGCAGGACCGGCCGACGCGCGAAAAGCGGGCTCGCGAGGTCATCGAGTTGGTCGGCCTGCGCGGCCGCGAGCATTTCTATCCACGCGAGCTTTCCGGCGGCCAGCAGCAGCGTGTCGGCATCGCCCGCAGCCTCGCCACCAAGCCGGAAATCTGGTTCCTCGACGAGCCATTCTCGGCGCTCGATCCGCTGATCCGCCGTGAGATGCAGGACGAGCTGATGCGGCTGCAGACCATGCTGCACAAGACCATCGTCTTCATCACCCATGATTTCGACGAGGCCATCCGGCTGGCCGACCGGATTGCCATCATGAAGGACGGCGAGGTCATCCAGATCGGCACGCCGGAAGAGCTGGTGGTCAACCCGGCGACGGATTATGTCGCCGAATTCACCCGCGACGTCGACCGCGCCAAGGTGATCTCGGCCAAGAGCCTGATGCGCGCCTGCGACGGCGCTGAACATGGCGGCACGGTCGCGCCCGATGCCAAGATCGCCAGTTTCTCGGCAGATATCGTCTCTGCCGGCAAGCCCTTCGCGGTGGTCAACGGCACCGGCAAGCCGATCGGCGAGGTAACGCCGCAGGCGGTGATCGATCTTCTCGCTGGCATCGAACGTCCCGGAGCCGGCGCATGACGGTCACGGCAAGCGCGAGCGCAGCGAGGCCGCGGCAGGGTCAGACCTGGCTGGTGATCTGGGCCTGCGCGCTCGCCGCCGTGCTTGTTGTCTTCCTGCTGCAGGAAAGCCTGCCCTGGACGGTCAATTACCCAGCCAATGCCGTCATTCCCGTCGCCGACTGGGTCAGCGCGCTGATGAACTGGGTGAAGTCGAATTTCTCCTGGCTGACGCGCTCGATCACCGCCGTGCTCGGCGTGCCGCTCGATTTCGCGCTCAATCTTCTCGCCAAAAATTTCAAGATCGGCCATGGCGCGGATATGATCGTCTTGCCGCGCCTGTCCTGGGTCGGCGTCTGCGCTGCCGCCTACCTTGCCGGCCGCGCCGCCGGCGGCTGGAAGCTGGGTGCGCTGGTCGGCGGGTGTTTTCTCTACATCGCGCTGTTCGGGCAGTGGACCAGCGCCATGCTGACGCTGGGCCTGATCTCGATCGCTGTGCCGTTTTGCATTGTCACCGGGCTGTTCGCCGGCATCTGGGCATGGCGCAAGCCTTGGGCAGAAAGGCTATTGATCTCCCCTGCCCTCGATCTGATGCAGACGATCCCAACCTTCGCCTATCTCATCCCGATGCTGCTTTTGTTCGGCAACAGCCCGGTCTCGGCAATGATCGCGACGGCAATCTTCGCGACACCGCCAATGGTGCGGGCGACGATGCTGGGCCTGTCGCGGGTGCCGTCGGAGATCGACGATTTCAGCGAGATGGCCGGCTGCACGGCACGGCAGAAGCTGTGGCGGGTGCTGTTGCCGTCGGCGCGGCCGACGCTGATGGTCGGCGTCAACCAGGTTATCATGCTGGCGCTCAATATGGTGATCATCGCCTCGATGATCGGCGCCGGCGGCCTCGGCTATGATGTGCTTTTGGCGCTGCGCGCGCTCAAGGTCGGCGAGGCGATGGAGGCAGGCCTCGCCATCGTCGCACTGGCAATTGCGCTCGACCGGCTGAGCCAGGCGATCGCGCACAATCACGCCAAGGGCAATGTCCGCCATCAGCCCGGCACCAGCTTCTGGCGGCGCTATCCCAACCTGACGCTGGCCGTCGCCATCCTCGCCGTCACCACGCTGCTCAGCCTGTTCGTGCCGGCCTTCGCCGCGGTGCCGAAGGCGATCACCTTCACCACCGCACCTTTGTGGAAGGCGGCGGTGAACTGGATCACGATCAACTTCTTCGACACGATCGAGGCGTTCCGCGTGGCGCTGATCCTCAATGTGCTGAACCCGGTGCGCGCCTTCTGCGAGGGCTTTCCGTGGCTGGGCGCGGTTTGTCTCCTCGGCCTTGCCGGATACCAGCTCGGCGGCTTGCGCCTCGCCGCCCTGGTCGCGGCATTGACCGGGTTCTGCGCCGTAACCGGCCTGTGGGAAAAGACCATGGCGACGGTCTATCTGTGCGGCATCTCGGCCTTCATTGCCTGCCTGATCGGCATCCCGATCGGGCTGATGGCATCGCGCAGCGACCGCTTTGAAAAGATCGTCACGCCGGTCATCGACACGCTGCAGGTGCTGCCGTCCTTCTGCTTCATCATTCCGGTGGTGATGCTATTCAGAGTCGGCGACGTCACCGCGATGATCGCCACCGTCGCCTTCGCCGTGGTGCCGGCGATCCGCTACACCAATCACGGCATCCGGCAGGTGCCGCCGGCACTGATCGAGGCGGCGAAGGTTTCCGGCTGCACCAGGCGCCAGACCTTCTTTCGCGTGCAGATGCCGCTGGCGTTGCCGGAGATCATGCTGGGCGTCAACCAGACCATCCTGATGGCGCTGGCGATGATCATCATTTGCGCCATGGTCGGCACCCGCGATCTCGGCCAGGAGGTGTTCATCGCGCTGTCCAAGGCCGATTCCGGCCGCGGCATCGTCGCCGGCCTGGCCATCGCCTTTATCGGCATCGTCGCCGACCGGCTGTTCAACGCCTGGACGGCCAAGGCACGGGCAAGGCTGGGTTAGCCTGAGATAGAGGCTCGCGCCGTAGGCCAAAGGCCCGCCGACCGCAGCAAATTCATAAACAATATATAGGAACACTAAAGGGGACAGGGCATTCCGCCGACCCGAACACCACCTCCCAACGAGGTCAGGTAGCGCCGCTAAGCCGCTGCCCGATCTTCTTTATTCCGCCCGCGCGACGATCCCACGTTTTCATCGAAAACCCGCTTCACATTGCTGCGGTTCTAAGGATGAATGTTCGCGTACGCCCGCGAATGAAGCCGGCGAATTTGCTCTATAGTTTGAATGCCTCAGTCCCTACATGCTTCGACCGACACTCATCGCATTTCGCCCTTCGAATAGCATCGCCGCTGACCGGTGATGAAGCATCAGAGCGAAAAGGGTCTCGCTCTTAGGTGAACAAAAAATCATCCGCCGTCAGCGTGCCCGTAAAGTTTTCAAGAGTGACTTGATCGACCCCTGCGGTAATGATGGTGCTAGTTCCACTTTGGGCAAAAGTGAGATCATTGAACGATTGCACGCCCTCCACACCACTAAACATGATGCTGTCGCCTTGGCTCTGGCTGAAGTCGTAGATGGTGTTTTGGGTTCCGACCGTCATTGAACCATCGTCCTTGAATATGAATTGGTCTGCGCCGCCCTGAGCCAACTCGCTCAGTTGTCCATCCCCCCACATGTCATTGATGACCGTGCAGCCAGGTGCCGCGCTCCCTGCGTACAGGACATCGTTGCCGCCCTGAGCCGAACCGGACATTTGCAGAGCGTCGCCGCACAAGAAGTTACTGACTTGGCCGCTTTCGCTGATATGGCCGCCGGTAAGAATATCGTTGCCGCCCGTGGCGGACTCCGACATAGCGAATGCGTCGCCGTACAACTCGTTTAGAACATCAGGAAAGACGCTCTTGTCTCCGCCGGTCAGGGTGTCATTACCGCCCACAGCGCTGCCGAGCATCGTCAAAGCGTCGCCATACCCCATATTATGGCCGGTGCCTTGCAGCACGGCCACATCATCGCCCCCAAGCGCATGGTCGAACATACTGCCGCCCGCGTCACCGTAGAAAGTTACCCGGCCCCCACCCGTGCTCGTGAAGGTGTCATTGCCGCCCTTGGCAAAACCGGAAAGATCGCCGCCCGCATCGCCATAGAGAGTCTCGCGCCCGAGCGCCCCACCCGTGTCTGTGTAATGGTCGTCGCCGCCCTGGGCATGGTCAGACATGTTGCCGCCGGCGTCCCCGAAGAAAATGTTGGTGGAAAAGGAGCGGCCCGTGAAGGTATCGTTGCCACCCCTACTGTCGTCCGACATGTCGCCGCCGGCATCACCGTAGAAAGTGTTGTTGGAGTCGGACGTGCCCGTGAAGTTGTCGTCGCCGCCCTGCGCATTGCCGGACATGTTGCTGCCGGCGTCTCCGTAGAAAATGTTATTGGCTTCTTTGGAGCCCTGGAAGGTGTCGTTGCCGCCCTTGCTGTGATCGGACATCTCGCCGCCTGCGTCACCGTAGAAGGTGTGGTCGGCTCCTTGGTGGGTTTGGGTCAGGAAAGTGTCGTCACCGCCCTGAGCATGGCCGAACATGTTGCCGCCGGCGTCACCGTAGAAAGTGTTTTCTACCTGTCTCCCGCCGCTGGTGAAGGTATCGTTGCCGCCCTTGCTGTGGTCCGACATATCGTCGCCCGCGTCACCGTAAAAAGTGTTGAGGGACCCGCCTTCGACCCTGAACGAGTCATTGCCGCCCTGAGCATGGCCGAACATGTTGCCGCCGGCGTCACCGTAAAAAGTGTTGAGGGACCCGCCCGTGAAAGTGTCGTTGCCGCCCTTGCTGTGGTCCGACATATCCTTGCCCGCGTCACCGTAAGCGGTGGTGGTGGAGGAGCTCGACGCCGTGAAGCTGTCGTCACCGCCGCGAGTAAAATTAAACATGCTGCCAAACGCGTCACCGTAAAAGGTGTAGGTCGAGGGTGCGTTTTCCGTAAATGTGTCGTTGCCGCCCCTCGAGAAATCGAACAGGCTTCCGCCAGCATCGCCGATTAAGATATTTATAGTTTGATCGCCTGCGAGGATGTCATCGGTGCCCCATTGATGATGTGCAAGATCACCGGGAGTAAAGGGAACGCGTTTAGACATCCTACGCTCTCCTGTTTGAGCCTACCCGACCCATTCACAGCCTTACGCTGCCAAGCTGGAGCGAGCAATAATCATGAAGGACTAGTCTCGGGGAATAAGAAGCGGTGGCTCATCACCGCGCGGCGGGCCCGTTTATTGACCAGAGCAACAAACGGGCTACCGCAGGGGCATGCTGATGGAGCGCAAACCAGCTCTCTTCTACAACGTGAAACACTCGAGGGGCGAACTTCCGAAGTTCTCGGCACCGAGTTCATGCTCAACCTGAATGAGGCACGCCGCTCCACGGGCCGACGACGTTGCCCGGCATTTCTGTCAGAAAGGCCAGCGAGCTGATGCAGATTAGGACAGGATCATCCGGAGACGGTGAAATCCTCTGACGCAACCGCAGTCGAATTGCGATCTCCGAGCACCAGGAAACGGGCCTGCCAGAAGGGCTGCTCCGACGCCGAGGATCCGTGGGGACGGCCCTATTTGCCGACACCTCCAACCCAAAACGGGTCGCCTGCCCGCGGCACGTCACTCCAAAGCTAGTGACGATGTATCCGCCGTTCACCATGCCTCGACTCCTTACCTCTATTTCAGGGACGCGCGCTGGCTAAGAGAAGGAGCCCGCATGGGACAGCGCTCTGGCGCAAAGCGATATATTAGGTCATCATGATGTAGATTTCGATCGTCTGGAAACCAGCGTTACTTCGGAAAGGATGGGGAATGTCGACATCGAGCGGCAGCCTGCCGTTATCGAAAAGCCTGTTCGAGATCGGGATGTTTTCCGCTGCCGTCAATGTATTGCTGCTCGTACCTCCGCTTTATCTCCTACAGATTTACGATCGGGTTCTGCCGTCGTCGAGCATGAACACTCTCGTTTATCTGTCGCTGTTTTCCATCACCGGACTTGCGGTCCTTGGGATTTTGGAAATAGTTCGGTCGCTTTATGCAAACCGGCTGGCTGCACGCTTTGACGCTCGAATGGGATCTGCGGCATTTCTCGCGGCGATGAATGGTCCGGGAGCCGGCCTCGGCGACGTCCAACCGTTGCGCGACCTGGCGACAATCCGCACCTTCGTTGCCTCGCGTTTATTGTTTTTCCTCTTCGATTTGCCTTTCGGGCTGCTTTTCCTCGTTCTGCTCTACTTTGTTCACCCATTGCTGTTTGCGATCACGCTTATCGGTGTGGTCACCATGCTTATCATCGCCCTGCTCAATCAGGCAGCTACAAGCCGGAGCGGCAGGGAGGCTGGCGACACGCTCGCCGCCACGATGAATGCGGCACAGACGTTTGCGCGCAATTTTGAAACCGTGCGCGCGCTTGGGATGGTCTCCAGCATCATCGAGTTCTGGGGCGATCGCTTTGCACAGTCGCTCGGCGCGTCAGACAAAGTCGCCCGAAACAATGCGTTTTATGGCGGTCTGTCACGGACGATCCGCATCTTGCTGCAACTGGCCGCGCTTGCCGTCGGCGCCTATCTGGTCCTGGCTGACGAAATGACGGCGGGCATGATGTTCGCGGCTTCGATCATCTCGGCGCGCGTACTGCAACCCATCGACCAGATCGTCGGCAGTTGGCGGCAAATCGCTGAAACCGGCCAGGCCTGTAAACGTGTCATCGCGTTGCAAAACCAGGTTTCTGGCGAGTGGCCCGTCGATGTAAACCTACCCGCGCCGGTTGGCGCGCTGACGCTCGACCAGGTCGTCTACTTCCTGCCCAACACCGACCCCGGCGGTCTTCCACTGATCAAGCGGCTGAGTTTTTCCGTCGACGCCGGCGAGTGCGTTGCCATCATCGGACCCAGCCAGGCAGGCAAGTCGACGCTTGCGAGATTGCTAGTCGGCGCTATCAAGCCTCGCTCTGGCGTCGTGCGGATAGACGGGGCTGATATCCAGAACTGGCGGCCGGACCAACTCGGTAAGCATCTCGGCTATCTGTCGCAGGAAGTGGAACTCTTTCCCGGAACGGTCGGCCAGAATATTTCACGGTTTGAAGCTGATCCGTTCGATCAGGAGATCATTGCAGCTGCAGAACGCGCTCAGGTGCACCAGTTGGTGCTCGGTCTTCCCGGCGGCTACGCAACGGTAATTGGCCCCATGGGAGTGAGGCTCTCCGGCGGAGAAAGACAACGTATCGGACTAGCCCGCGCGTTTTTCGGCGGCCCGAGAATTCTTGTGCTCGACGAGCCAAACGCAAATCTGGACTCAGAAGGTGAAGCTGCCCTCGAGCGCGCGATCCTTGATGCCCGTTCAGACAAAAGAACGGTTCTGCTCATCACGCATCGCCCGTCACTTGCTGCGAAATGCGATCGAATACTGATGCTTCGAGATGGACAGATCGAGCTATACGGCCCTGCCCAGGATGTGCTGCACCGATTGGCTCAAGGACAAAACAAACTCATGACGCAGTCTGCGGCTGCAAATTCCCCTGTTGGGACGGCGAACGAAAGCCGCGGCTTGCTGGGTCAATCGACACCGCCTCGCCTGCAGAACTGAGCCACGATGTTTCGGCTCGGCTGCCCAAAGGACATGTATGCAAAACGAAGCTGAAAGTTTCCACTGGCATAGAAAAATTCCCACGCACACCGGGAAGATCGCCATCGCCGGCTACTCTGCGATAATCGCTCTCATTGGTGGATTTGGCGTGTGGGCAGCCACGGTGCCCATAGCCGGCGCGGCAATTGCGCCAGGTGTTATTGCCGCCGCCGGCAAGAACATCATGATCCAACATCTCGAAGGCGGAGTCATACGAAAGATCCACTTTAAGGAAGGCGACCGAGTCAAGAAGGGAGACTCGCTTTTCGCTATCGACGCAACAGCCGCTGAGACGCAGGTCAACCGTCTTGTCAAACAGTTGATATCTCAAAGAGCCAAAGCAGCGAGGCTTGAAGCTGAGCGCGACGGACTGTCCGAAATCGACATGCCTCCTGACCTGGAGCGTCCATCGGGCGGACTCGATGTCCAGGATGTTATCGCCCAGCAACGAAAGGAATTTGAGGCACGTCTGGCGCGCTATCATGCCGAGCAGGAAATTCTGCGGCAGCGGATCGAAACTTTGAAGGAATCCGTTACCGGGCTTCGGGCGCAAAAGAAGGCTTCTGAAGAACAGTTGACGATCGTGCGAGAAGAAGCCGAGCGCAAGAAGCAATTGCTCGAAAAAGGCCTGACGAACCGCAGCGAGTATACCGAACTCTTGCGAACCAGTGCTTCGCTTGTCGGTCAGGCTGGGGCGATAGAATCGCAGATCGCTGGAACTGCAACGCAACTTGCGGAGGCCAGTCAACAAATCGAGAGACTAACGACATCGCGAGTAGAGGAGGCCGTCAGTGAGCTGAATACGGTCCGCTCATCACTGGCCGACCTCGAAGAACAGATCGACGCTGCCCAATCCGTTCTTCAACGGACGATTGTGAAGGCTCCGACCGACGGGATCGTGGTTCACTCATTATATAATGTCGAGGGTGGGGTTATCCGGCCTGGTGAAGTCGTAATGGAACTGCTGCCGACCACTGATGAGTTAATTGTCGAGGCACGCATCTCTTTGCACGACATCGACTCGATCAGGCTGGGGCAGGAAGCGCATATGATGTTGAGCGCACTGAATGCACGGATTACGCCGCGAGTGCGTGGAAAGGTCATCTACATATCGGCCGACCGCGTCGTCGACGACAAGACTGGCCAATCCTTTTATTCAACAAGGATGAAGATAGACGAGCAGCTTCCGATGGAGATCAAGCGAGAACAGATTTATCCTGGAATGCCTGTTGAAACCTTCATCAGAACCGGCGACCGAACCTTTCTGGTCTACCTCCTGCGCCCTTTCCTGGATTCTTTCGGCAAGGCGTTTCGCGAAGAATAGGTATACTGAGGATGATGGCTGCTTTGCGCGTCAATAGTTGACGTTCGTTCCGACGCCAAGGGTCTGCACCGGGCAACTGCGTCGTCCCGTCTCCCGGCGTCAAATGTCCGAGAATATCTGAACCCGATCGTTCAGAATGATTGGGTTGTGACCCTCAGCCTCCAGGCCTTATTTTCCTTTTCTTGTTTGACCATGCCTGACGATTTCCGGCATCACCGGCAGGCTGGCTTTTGTAGTCGTCCTGTTCGCCGTGGATCATCAATGCCTTGTCTCGTATCGCCGTTTCTCCATCATCCAGCTTGACCATGCTGTTGAAGCCTGGGCACGCAAAACGCTGTCGGCGCCGATCTGCTGATTTGGCATATCGCCCGCATGCGAGCCTTTTCTCTGCGGCATCTCGGCCTTCATTGTCTGCCTGATCGGCATCCCGATCGGGCTGATGGCATCGCGCAGCGACCGCTTTGAAAAGATCGTCACGGCGGTCATCGACACGCTGCAGGTGCTGCCGTCCTTCTGCTTCATCATTCCGGTGGTGATGCTGTTTCGGGTCGGCGACGTCACCGCGACGATCGCCACCGTCGCCTTCGCCGTGGTGCCGGCGATCCGCTACACCAAGCACGGCATCCGGCAGGTGGCGCCGGCGCTGATCGAGGCGGCGAAGGTTTCCGGCTGCACCAAGCGCCAGACCTTCTTTCGCGTGCAGCTGCCGCTGGCGTTGCCGGAGATCATGCTGGGCGTCAACCAGACCATCCTGATGGCGCTGGCGATGATCATCATTTGCGCCATGGTCGGCACCCGCGATCTCGGCCAGGAGGTGTTCATCGCGCTGTCCAAGGCCGATTCCGGCCGCGGCATCGTCGCCGGCCTGGCCATCGCCTTCATCGGCATCGTCGCCGACCGGCTGTTCAATGCATGGACGGCCAAGGCGAGAGCGAGGCTGGGATAGCCGGGAATAGGACGGCCACAGGAAGCTGCCGCTAATGGCGCCCCGGTGACGAGTTACCGATCCCTACGCCTAACGACATAGCCCTTCGGGATTATTGCTCGCTCTTGGCTCACATCGTACGGCTGTGATGGGACGGGTAGGCTCAACAGGAGAGCGGATAATGTCTAAACGCGTTCCCTTTACTACCGGTGATCTAGCAGATCATCAGTGGGGTATCGATGACGCCCTCACAGGCGATCCAAACACGAATATCTTGACCGGCGACGCCGGCGGCAGCCTGCTCGATTTCTCGAGAGGCGGCAACGATACCTTTACGGAAACCGCACCGTCGACCTACACCTTCTACGGTGACGCGGCTCGGAGCTTGTTCAATTTTGCTCGGGGCGGTGACGACACCTTCACCACGGGGCTTTCGTCCACCACGACGACTGCCTATGGTGACGCGGGCGACGATATGTCGGACCACAGCAAGGGCGGCAACGATACCTTCAACAGTGGATTGGCAAGGCAGGTAGTCGATACCTTCTATGGTGACGCCGGCGGCAACATGCTCGGCCATGCTCATGGGGGTGACGACACTTTCCTGACCCAAACCAAACAAGGAGCCGACCACACCTTCTACGGTGATGCAGGCGGCGAGATGTCCGATCGCAGCAAGGGCGGCAACGACACCTTCGAGGGCTCGAAAGAAGCCAATAACATTTTCTACGGTGACGCCGGCAGCAACATGTCCGGCAATGCGCGGGGCGGCGACGATAGCTTCACGGGCAAGAGCGATTCATTCAACACTTTCTACGGCGATGCCGGCGGCGACATGTCGGACGACAGTAGGGGTGGCAACGATACCTTTACGGGCCGCTCCTTTTCCACCAACACTTTCTTCGGCGACGCCGGCGGCAACATGTCTGGCCATGCTCTGGGCGGCGACGACTATTACACAGACACGTTTGGGGATCTCGGGAGCAAAACTCTCTATGGCGATGCGGGCGGCGATCTTTCCGGTTTTGCCACGGGCGGCAACGACACCTTCACGAGCGTGGGTGGGTCCCGGGTAACGTTCTACGGTGACGCGGGCGGCAGTATGTTCGACCATGCGCTTGGGGGCGATGACGTGGCCGTGCTGCAAGGCACCGCCCATAATGTGGGGTATGGCGACGCCGTGACGATGCTCGGCAACGCTGTGGGCGGCAATGACACCCTGACCGGCGGGGACAAGAGCGCCTTTCCTGACGTTCTAAACGAGTTGTCCGGCGACGCGCGCGCTATGTCCGGCTCCGCTCAGGGCGGCAATGACATTCTTACCGGGGGCCAGAACAGCGAAAGCGGCCAAGTTCGCAACTTCCTGTGCGGCGACGCTCTGCAAATGTCCGGTTCGGCTCAGGGCGGCAACGATGTCCTGTACGCAGGGAGCGCGGCACCTGGCTGCACGGTCATCAATGACATGTGGGGGGATGGACAACTGAGCGAGTTGGCTCAGGGCGGCGCAGACCAATTCATATTCAAGGACGATGGTTCAATGACGGTCGGAACCCAAAACACCATCTACGACTTCAGCCAGACCCAAGGCGACACTATCGTGTTTAGTGGCGTGGAGGGCGTGCAATCGTTCGATGATCTCACAATTGCGCAAAGTGGAACCGACATCATTATTACCGCGGGAGTCGATCAAGTTACTCTCGCAAACTTTGCGAGCCCGCTGACAACGAGTGACTTTTTGTTCGTCTGAAAGTGAAGCTCTTATCGCATTCGAAGAGGGGGAATGCGTGAGAATTCGTTGAGCATCGTCGCGCGGCCGGTCGCCCCAATTCTGGTCGACCGGCCGATCGACAATCCCAGCCGCAAGTATGGATCAAGCGGCCAGGAATCTCTCGGTCAGTCGAGCCCAGAGCGCTGCGCCGACGGTCAAATTGCCGTCGTTGAAATCATATTTCGAGCTGTGCAGGATGGCTGAATCCTCGCCGTTGCCGAGGCGGAGGAAGCAACCGGGTTTGTGCTCGAGGAAATAGGAAAAGTCTTCGCTGCCGGGGATCAACGGGCAGACGGACACCTTGTCGTGACCAACGAGTTCAACAGCGACGTCTGTCGCAAAGGACGTCTCGCTCTCGGAATTGACCACCACCGGGTAGCCGCGCTCGTAGTCGATCTCGACGGTTGCGCCATGCGCCTGCGCCACAAGTGCTGCGATACTGCGAATACGCTGCTCGAGCCTATCGCGAATCTCGACCGAGAAGGAGCGGACGCTGAGCGTGATCTCGGCCTGTTCGGGGATGACGTTGGAGGCCGTGCCGCCGTGAATGGTGCCGACGGTGACGACAGCCGTCTCGATCGGGTTGACGTTGCGCGACACCACCGTCTGGAGGGTCATGATGATGTTGGCGGCAGCGACGATCGGGTCGACCGTCAGGTGCGGACGCGAGGCGTGGCCGCCACGCCCGGCGATCTTGATGGTGACGGTATCGCTCGCTGCCATCAGCGGCCCCGCGCGCATCAGGAAGGAACCCGCCGGCGCGCCCGGATGGTTGTGCAGCCCGAAAATCGCATCGCAGGGAAAGCGCTCGAACAGGCCGTCGGCGATCATCGCCTGCGCCCCGCTTCCTTTGCCGGCTTCCTCGGCCGGCTGGAAGATGAGGTTCACCGTGCCGTTGAAATGGCGCGTGCGCGCCAGGTATTCGGCCGCGCCGAGCAGCATCGTGGTGTGGCCGTCATGGCCGCAGGCGTGCATCTTGCCGCTGGCTTGGCTGGCATAAGGGAGATTGGTCGCTTCGGTGATCGGCAAGGCGTCCATGTCGGCGCGGATGGCAATGCTGCGGCCGCTGCCTTGGCGCAAGCGGCCGACGACCCCGAGCCCGCCGACATTGCGTGTCACCTCATAGCCCCAGCTTTCGAGCCGTTCGGCAACGTATGCTGCCGTTTCGTACTCCTGGAATGAAAGCTCGGGATGCGCGTGCAGGTGCTGGCGAGCCGCAGCAAGCTCGGCGGCCTTGTCGGCGAAGTCGGAAATATCGGCGAACTGGTTGGAGGTCTTTGGCATGGGGGGTCCTTTGCCCGAGCACGTAATGGCGCCGGCTTTTCTGTCAGATGAAACGGCTTAAAAAGGCCCGCGTGCGCGGGTGCCTGGGTTTGGCGAGAACCTCGTCCGGAGGCCCGGCCTCGATCACATTGCCGTCGTCCATGAACACCACCCGATCCGCCGCTTCGCGGGCGAAGCCGATCTCATGCGTGACCACGATCATGGTCAAGCCCTGCCTGGCAAGATCGCGCATGGTGGCGAGCACCTCGCCGACCAACTCCGGATCGAGCGCCGACGTCGGCTCGTCGAAGAGCATCAATTTCGGGCGGATGGCGAGCGCACGGGCGATGGCGACGCGCTGCTGCTGGCCGCCTGAAAGCTGGCGCGGATAGGCGTCGATCTTGTCGGCGAGACCGACACGGGTCAGCAGTTCGCGGGCGTAGCCGATCGCCTCCTTGCGGTTCTCCCGGTGAACGCCGACCGGAGCCTCGATGACATTCTGCAGGGTCGTCATGTGCGGATAGAGATTGAACTGCTGGAACACCATGCCGATCTTGCGCCGCTGCGCGGCGATCGCCCGATCGGAGAGCTTGTCGAGGCGGCCGTTGTGCAGCCGGTAGCCGATCTGCTCGCCGTCCACCTCGATCGCCCCTTGCTCGATCGCCTCGAGATGATTGATGCATCGCAGGAAGGTCGACTTTCCGGAGCCGGACGGTCCGAGAACGACCACCACCTCGCCAGGCGCGACGTCCAGGTCGATGCCCTTCAGCACCTCGAGCGGGCCGAACGCCTTGTGAACGTTGCGCGCCCGGACCAAGGGCGTGTCATGCGCGCTCATTGGCGGCCTCCAGCGTGGCGGTCGCCGTCTTCTCGCGGGCGCCGCGGTCGCCGCGGCTGTAATGGCGTTCGATCGCGCCCTGCGCGACATTGAGAACCGAGGTGATCAGCAGGTACCAGAGCACCGCAACCATCAGCAGCGGAATGATTTCGAAGGTGCGGTTGTAGATCGACTGCACGGAGTACAGCAGGTCGGCCATGGCGATGACGCTGACCAGCGACGTCGCCTTGATCATGCTGATCAGCTGATTGCCGGTCGGCGGCACGATCGAGCGCATCGCCTGCGGGATGATGATGCGCCGCAGGGCCCGCGCGCGGGTCATGCCGAAGGCTTCAGCCGTTTCGGCCTGCCCCTTGTCCACCGACAGCAGCCCACCACGAATGATCTCTGCCATATAGGCGGCCTCATTCAGCGCCAGACCGAGGATAGCGGCCGTCAAAGGCGTGATCAGGTCGTTGGTGTTCCAGCTCGCAAAACCGATGGAAATGCGCGGAAACAGCGTCGAAAGATTGTACCACAGGATGAGCTGCACCAGCAGCGGCGTTCCCCGGAAGAACCAGATGAACAGTCCGGATAGAAAAGATGCCAGCCTGTCTTTCGACATGCGCGCGATGGCGAGCAGCAGGCCGAGCACGATACCCAGGATCATCGCCACGACCGTCAGGCCGAGCGTTACGGAAAGCCCCTGCATGACCGTCGGATCGAAGAAATACTGGGCGACGACTGGCCAACCGAAATTCGGGTTGACCGCGACGATATAGGCGAAGCCGGCCGCCACGGCGACGGTGAACGCCCAGAGCGCCAGCCGGACAAGCGGAAACGGCCGGTGGGCTCGCTTGACATCGCGCAGAGCGTCGTCGGGACGTCGCGGCACCTCGGACGCGTAGGCAGCGGTCGCGTCGGTCATGGCAGCCTCTACTGTCCCTGGTTGATGCCGGGCGCGTCGATCATGTTCTTCTCGAGACCCCACTTCTTCATCACCGCGGCGTAGGTGCCGTTCTTCATCAGGATCTTGAACGCGTCGAGTAGTACACCGCCCAGCGGCGAGCCCTTCTTGACGACGGCGCCTTGATAGATGTCCTTGAAGCCATTGGCCTGGCCGACACCTGAAAGTTCCAGTTGGCCCTTCGCCTGCTCGACGAAATAGGTCAGTGGCGCCTGCGAGGAGAAGAATGCGTCGGAGCGCTTCGACCGGACGGCCAGTATCGAGCTCGGCTGGTCGGTGAAGGATTGCACCTCGACGGCCGGCTTGCCGCCCTCGGTGCATTTCTGCGCCTGCTGCTTGATGACCTTTTCGGCTGAGCCACCCGACATCACGGCGATGCGCTTGCCGCACGCCGTGTCGAGCGAGGTGATGCCTTGCGGATTGCCCTTCTCGACGGCGAAGACGACGTATTCGCGCACCCAATCGATGAAGTCGTTGGATTTCTGGCGGTCGGGATAGTCGCCGACAGGTCCCATCGCGAACTGATAACGGCCGGCATTGATGCCGCTCAGCAAGGCCGGCAAGCCGGCGACCGAGGCGTGATCGACTTCGACACCGAGCAGCTGGCCGATGGCGTCGGAAATGTCCCTGGTTGCCCCGGTCAGTTCGGTGCCGGTGACGATCTCATAGGGCGGGAACGAGCCGTTGTTGACGGCCGTGATCTTTCCCGCCGTGCGGATCTCTTCCGGCAGCCGGGCCCGCAAATCTTCGTTCACCGATTGCTTCTGGATATCCTGGGCGAAGCTGGCCTGCGCCAGAATGGTGACGAGCGAGGCGAATATGAAGCTGATTGTCCTCATGGCATTCTCCTTCGTGTTCTTCGTTGCGCGTTGTCAGGCTGCGGTGGCCCGCGACCTGGCGTCGAAAGGAAACAAGGCTTCGGCGGAAATCGGTTCCGTCAGAATGCCCTGGGCATGTAGCTCGGTGACGAAATCCTCGATCATGCGCCGGTTGGCGGGCAGGCCGCTGGCGTTCCAGGAGGCAGGCAGGTCGCGCCCCGCATGAAGCAGCTCCTCGAGGATCCAGGGCGAGGTATCGGCATATTTTCGGCGCTTGCCCGTCCAGACGCGCTGGCTTTCGTCGATCAGCCTGGCGAGTTCCTGCGGCAGCCAGGGGTGCTCCCTGGCCAGGACGGCCTTGACGGCGACCAGATGCATGCCCGGGACATAACCGACGTCGGCGAAATAGGCGCGTTCGGCCGCGCGAAAATCGCGCAGCACTTGCCGGAAGCCGGAAGCCGGGCCGAAAAAGCCGTCCGGCATGAAGGGTGTGAAAACGGCGTCGAGCTCGCCTTGCGCCAGCAGCTCCATCATCGGGCGCTCGCCTGGCGCTGCTTCGATGCGACCCGGCCTGCCGAATCCGTCGAGGCGGTCGGCGACCGGGTGCTCGGATGTCAGCCTGCCGGCAAACCAGTAGGCGTCCTCGACGCCGACACCTTCGCGGCGAAGTGCCGCCCGCGTCCATGTGTTGCCGGAATCGCGCCAGCCGGTGACGCCGATGCGTTTGCCGGCAAGGTCGGAGAGCCGTACCAGCGGACTGTCACTGACCGTGATGATGCAGCGGTGGCGAAAGCCGCGCATGATGAAACACGGTATTCCAACCACCGTATCCCGGCCCGACGCCATGGCCGACACATAACGGCTGAACGAGACCTCCGCCGCATCGTAGTTCGGATCGGTACCGAGATCCGCGATCAGCGTGGCGACGCGGTCAACCTTCACCGACAAGCGGCTGGAGGTGACGTCACCGAGGACCAAGGGCGTGAGATAGTCCCAATCACGGGTGGCTATAGTGATGGAAACGGGCATCGGCATGAACTTCAACACTATGTTTGACCGGCGATTGGTAAATGTTTATTTTTGGCCGATCAAATGTTATTATGTTACTGAACATTAACACTGGCAGTCGTTGATTCGATGGATTTCGATGCAGGATGGTTCGCTGAACGCCTCGGCGACCGCACGACGCGCGGCATCGCGCGCGAGACCAGTGCGCTGATCAGAAGCGGCGCGCTGCCTGTCGGCGCAAAGCTTCCGCCGGTGCGCGATCTTGCCTATGTGCTCGGCGTCAGCCCGGCGACGGTCTCGCAGGCGTGGAGCGAGCTGCGGCGCTACAAGATCATCGGCGGCCGCGGGCGCAACGGCACCTGGATCATGGGCAACCGCTTTGCCGCCCGGCCCGAGCGCCACATGAGCGGCGGCAATTACGGTGCGGACATTCTGAACCTGGCGATCGCGGAGCCCGATGTGAAGCTCTTGCCGCCGCTCGACATCGCGCTGGCGCATGGCGCGCGCGCCGAAAAGCTCAACAGCTACGACCGGGTGCGCATCCTGCCCGAGCTGGAGGCCGCGGTGCGCCCGTCATGGCCGTACGATCCCGGCGCGTTCCTGGCCACCAATGGCGGTTACAACGCCATCTACACCTTGCTGCATGCGCTGGTCCCGACGGGGGCGCCGGTGGCCATCGAGAATCCGACGGCGCTTCGCCTGCTCGACATCCTCGAAGATCTCGACGTGCCGATCATCCCGGTGGACTGCGACAGTGACGGCCCCTTGCCCGACGCGCTCGCCAACGCTCTGCGGCAGCGGCCGGTCGCGTTCCTGTTCCAGCCGCGCGTCCATTCGGTGACCGGCGCCTGCATGTCGTCGGCGCGGCTGGAAGTCATCGGCGACCTGCTCGCCGGCACCGACGTGCTGATTGTCGAAGATGACGGCGTTGGCGATATTGCCGATGCGCCGCGCATTTCGCTTGGCCGGCGTTTTCCCGATCGCGTCGTCCACATCCTGTCCTATTCCAAGACCCATGGCCCGGACCTGCGGCTCGCCGTGCTGTCCGGATCGGCGACGATCGTCGAACAGATCCAGTCCTATCGCAGCTTCAGCTCGGGATGGACCAGCCGTATCCTGCAGGCGGCCACCGCCTGGCTGCTGCAAGACCCGGCCACGGCTGTCTTGGTCGAGCAGGCGAAGGAGGTGTATCGCCGCCGCCGCGAACGGCTCGCCGGCGAACTGGCGAAACGCGATGTCGCGATCGACGCCGGATATGGTCTCAGCGTCCTCATTCCGGTTGCTTCGGAACCTTATGCGATGGTCACGCTGGCCGCGCACGGCATCGCGGTCCATGCCGGCGCGAAGTTTTCGACCGGAAAAACGAACGCCGTCCGCGTCGCGACCAGCATCCTGGACGAGGAGCACCTCGAACACGTCGCAAATTCCCTGGCGCTGGCAGCCGACCCGGCGCGGGACGTTGTGTGAGGCAAGGCAATCGTCGTTCGGACTCCCTACTCCGCCGCCACGCCCTTCACTTCGAGATAGCTCTCCATCGAATCGTCCATCGCCTGCAGCCAGGGCGTATGGTGCAGCGGCGCCATCGTGCCGGTCATCAGCGAGCGATAGGAATGGTCGCGGAAGCCCATGATGTCTTCCGCCTTGTGGTGCTCCCACTCCATGAAGGTCTGATTGACAGCCTCGACATCGAAGCCGGGATAGTCGGTCTGCTCCATCAACTCCCTGGTGTAGTCGCCCTGGAACCAGATCATCTGCTCGGCGTCTTCCAGCGTTTCCTCGCGTGCCCGCCACTTTTTGCCGTGCTCGGCCATCGCATCGGCCGAGGGCAGTTTGATGCGGCCCATGATGACGTCGCGGGCGAACCAGGCCTGCGCGTCGAACATGTTGAAGGTGTAGAACTGGTCCTGCATGCCGATATAGGACAGCTTCGGGTTTTTCTCCCAGACGACGCCCTCGTAGAGCCCGTCCGGCCACATGCGGTTGGCGGTCTTCAGCTTCAGGTCTTCGGTCAGGAACGGGAAGGAGTGGAGATAGCCGGTGCACAGGATGATGGCGTCAACGTCTTTGGTGCTGCCGTCCTTGAAATGCGCGGTCTTGCCGACGACTTTCTGCAGCAGCGGCACTTCCTTCCAGTTCTCCGGCCATCTGAAGCCCATCGGCTTCGAGCGGTAGCTGGAGGTGATCGATCTGGCGCCGTATTTGTAGCATTGCGAGCCGATGTCCTCGGCCGAATAGGAGCGGCCGATGATCAAAATGTCCTTGCCCTTGAATTCCATCGCGTCGCGGAAGTCATGGCTGTGCAGGATACGGCCGTTGAAGGTCGAAAAGCCCTCGAAATAAGGAACGTTGGGCACGGAGAAATGCCCCGAAGCGACGACGACATTGTCGAACTCTTCCGAGTAGGTGACGTCGTTGGTGCGGTCATGCGCGGTGACGGTGAACTTCTTCGTCGCATCGGAAAAGGTGACGATGCGCACCGGGCTGTTGAAGCGCACCCATTGGCGCACGCCGGATTTTTCGACACGGCCCTTGATGTAGTCCCACAGCACGGCGCGAGGCGGATAGGAGCCGATCGGCCGGCCGAAATGCTCCTCGAACGTATAGTCGGCGAATTCGAGGCATTCCTTCGGGCCGTTCGACCAGAGATAGCGGTACATCGAGCCGTGCACCGGGTCGCCGTGCTCGTCGAGGCCGGTGCGCCAGGTGTAGTTCCACAGGCCGCCCCAGTCGGACTGCTTTTCGAAGCAGACGATCTCGGGAATGTCGGCGCCCTTGTCGGCGGCCGACTTGAAGGCCCGGAGCTGGGCCATGCCGGACGGCCCGGCTCCGATGACGGCAACACGATCTTTCATTTCGGGCCTCCCGATCTCATTTCTCTAACGAAACAAATTTCACTGACAGGACAGTAATTACCCCTTCGATGCTGTCAACAGGCCTTGTCGCGAAACCCTCGTTTCACCACGCTGGATTTCCAAGCGACGCGGTAGCTCGCGCGAAATCCGGTCATTGCGCAATTCGACACGGGTGGCTTGCCGTAAGAGTTGCGCTTCTGTATCGGCACCGAATATGTTCACCGTGAGTGAAATGAATCGGCAAGGTCCGGGGTGGCGAAATGGCGAAAAAAGCGACCAGTCTAAAGCCTGCGGCAGCCGCCGCGGGCAAAGCCAAGCCGTCGGTTGCTGTAATCGATCCGCGCAAGATGCGCGCGCCGCTCACCCAGAACCCGCACGCCATTCGCGACACTCGCGAAAAAGTGCTGGAGGTCGCGATCGGCCGCGAGGTGCGGGCATTCCGCAAGAAGCTCGGCATCACCGTCGCCGATCTGGCGGCCGCCACCGACATTTCGCTTGGCATGCTGTCGAAGATCGAGAACGGCATCACCTCGCCGTCGCTGACCACGTTGCAGGCGCTGTCGCGGGCACTCGGCGTTCCCGTCACCGCATTCTTCCGCCGCTTCGAGGAAGAGCGCAGCGCCGTCTTTGTCAAGGCCGGGGAAGGCCTCGACGTCGAGCGCCGCGGCACGCGCGCCGGCCACCAGTACAATCTGCTCGGCCATATCGGTTCCAACACCAGCGGCGTCGTCGTCGAACCCTATCTGATCACACTGACCGAGGATTCCGACGTGTTTCCGACCTTCCAGCACGAAGGGATGGAATTCCTCTACATGCTGGAAGGCGAAGTCGTTTACCGGCACGGGAGCAATCTCTACCCTATGAAGCCCGGCGACAGCCTGTTCTTCGACGCCGATGCGCCGCACGGGCCGGAAGTGCTGACCGTTCTGCCGATGCGCTATTTGTCGATCATTTGCTACCCGCAGAGCGCGGGGTGAGAGTTCGATCTCCCCCCTCGTGGGGGAGATGTCCGGCAGGACAGAGGGGGGCGCCATCGAGCGCCAGCCCCGAGCCTATCCTACAACCAGCAGAGAACCAGGCTGAGGGCATAATTACGATCGATCTAGAGGTTAGCGGGACAGCGCCCCCCTCAGCCCTGCCGGGCATTTCCCCACGAGGGGTGAGATCGGCAGCTTCGGCGACGGCAGCAGTCAATCCGGCCCAAACCCCGGCGACGTCGCACTGCCGTCATCCAACTTCGACAGCCATTCGACCAGCGTCGCGCGGTAGCGCGTCAGGCCCTTGTAGGTGGCGAGTTCCTCGGGCAGGTCGCGGATGACGCGGTGCAGGCGCCGTGCCCATTTCGGCTGCATCACCAGCTCGTCCATCTTGATCAGGTAACAGCGGATCGGGAACACGATCGCATTCGAGCGCGGCAGCCGCCAGAAGCTCTGCAGCTCGACGCGCAGATGGACCTTGTCGCCGACATTTTCCGGCGTCACCGTGGCGCGGTCCGGACCCCATTTGTGGTAATTTTCCGGGCTGGTATCGAGGCGCGGATTGATGGTCATCGTCCAGTTCAGCCGGCGCGCCGGCTTACCCTGCTGGATATTGGTGAGGAACTTCAGCGCCCGGACGAATATGCCCTTCTCATGCGCCAGCGGCACCGGCGCGTGCCATTCGAAGAAGTTCATGCCGATGTCGAAATCGAGCGACCAGTCGGCCTGGGTGGTGACCATGCCGGCATCCATCCACAGATTGCCGTCGCGCTGGTCGAGGATGCAGAAATCGCCCTGGCTCTGGCGGGTGATGTATTCCATTGGCCCATAGGGCAGCGTCGAGACGTCACCGAAGGTGAAGCTGTCGTCGATGCCGAGCGGCCGGTTGATCCAGCGCCAGCGGTCGCCGTCGCGGGCCAGGGTGAAATGCTCGGGATAGCCGGAAGCCTGCTGCTCCATCAGCAGTTCGAGCAGGTCCCAGCCGGCCAGCGTCATGTGCGGCAGCGACTGGCAGCGCAGCGGGTCTTCGGCGAGCACCAAAGCACGGTCCTGCATTTCGGCGACATAGTGCTCGTCGACGTCGATCAAATTCTCCAGCACGCTGCCCTTCGGCCCGACGACATGCGGCTCGATATTGACCGCATACATGTAGCTGTCTTCATGGAACGGGAATGGAAACCGTCTGATGTGCTCCGGGCTGTTCCGGAAGGTGAAGTCGTCGCGAAAGGTTTCCTTGCGAAAGGTAATGCCCAAGCTCGCCTCCTATCTTTCCAGCACCAGCGACCTGCCCTCGAAGCGCGACACGCAGGGCATGATCTTGCAGCCCGAACGGTGGTCTTCCTCGCTCAGCCAGTGGTCGTTGTGGATGAATTTGCCGTCATGCGAGATGACGTTGGTCTCGCACTGGCCGCAGACGCCGCCGCGGCAGAGATAGGGCGGATCGACGCCGGCCGCCTCGATCGCCTCGAGCAGGCTCTGCTGCTCGTCGACGCGGATCGTCTTGCCGCTGACCGCCAGCGTCACGTCGAAGGGCGCACCCGGCTGCGGTGCCGCGAAATGCTCGAAATGCACGGTCTCGGCAGGCCAGCCGAGGGCGGCGGCGCGGTCACGCACCCAGCCGATCATGCCGAACGGGCCACAGACATAGAGATGGGTGCCGAGCGGCTGCGACGACAGCAGCCGGTCGAGCTCGATGCGCTCGTCGCGATCGTCGTGATATAGCCTGATCCGGCGGTCGTAGCGCTCTCTCAGCAGATCGGCATAGGTGCCGAGCGAAGCGGTGCGGCAGGTGTAGTGCAACTCGAAATTGCCGCCCTCCGCCGCCAGCTGCGCGGTCTGCGCCATGAACGGGGTGATGCCGATGCCACCGGCCAGCATCAGATGCTTCCTGGCGCGCAGATCGAGCGAGAACAGGTTGACGGGGTAGCTGACCACCATCTCCGTGCCCGGCCTGACCTGCCGGTGCATGAACAGCGAGCCGCCGCGGCCGGCGTCGTCGCGGCGCACCGAGATGGTGTATTCGCGGGTATCGAGCGGCGAGCCCATCAACGAATAGGGATTGAGCCTGGTGCGTTCGCCATCGCGCATCTCGACGACGACATGGGCGCCGCCGGAAAAGGTCGGCAAGAGCTGGCCGTCGCGCCTGCGGAAATGAAAGCGCGTGACCAGCTCGTTGACCGGGACGACATCGCTGACGACGACGTCGAGCTTGGTGGTGCCGGTGCTCATCGAAAGACCTCCTCGATCGGAGGAATTTCGCTGCGGTCCTCGGCGTTGATGCAGACGCCCTGAAAGGCGGCGAGCCGCCGCGAATAGTGATCGCGCACCAGAAGCAGCAGGCCGCAATGCGAACAGGTCGCCGGCTGCGTCGTCACGTTCTCGGTGATGCCCTTGCAGTGGACGCACTGCATGCGGCGCGCCAGCGAGCCGCGATGCTCGGTCTGGATCGAGATGTGGTCGATGCCGGCTTCGAGCGCCGCCTGCATGGCCTGGCCGATCAGCCCTTCGGTGCCGGCAAGGTAGAGCCTGAGTCCCATATGCGCGTTTGCCAGCGTCTGCTTCAGCCGCGGCAGGGCGCTGGCAAAGGAATGGCCGAGGTAGAACTGCGCCGGCTTCAGCGCCTCGAGCGTATCGACGTATTTGCCGTCGCGGCCGGGAATGAAAATGATGTGGGCGCCGCCGAAGAAATCCGCCGGTGCCTTGGCGGCCAGATCGGCAATGGCCAGCGCTCCCTCTGCATCCGCTATGAAAAGATGATGCTTGCCGGGCTGCGGAGACAGGGTCCCATAGACCGGCCGGCTGATGATGCTTTTCGCTGCCATACCCGCAGTATGCCTCAGCCTTTCGCCGTGCGCTTGGTCTTCTTCGGATCGTCGAACGGAAGCGGCTCGGCGGTTGCGCTGATGGCGCCGCTCTTGTTGCGGATCTCGAGCCTGGTGCCTTGTACCGCGCAGTCGACGTCGAGCCGGGCGATGCCCATCGATTTTTTGACCAGCGGCGAATACATGGCGCAGGTCACCACGCCGACTTTTTTGCCGTCGCGATAGACTGGCGCGCCCTCGTCGGCCGGCTCCTTGCCTTCGAGCAGCACGCCGAAGATCTTGAAGCGCTCCTTGCCCTTGAGGCGATAATGCTCCTCGGCGCCGCGAAAGCCTGTCTTGCCGGGGCTGACGGTGAAATCGAGGCCGAGCTCCCACAGCGTGTCGCCGGGGCCTTCGTTCTCGAACGGGTATTTCTGCGAATTGTCGTAGGGGTAAAACAGCAGGTAGCTCTCGACGCGCAGCATGTCGAGCGTGGTGAAGCGGCACGGGATGATGCCGGCGCTCTTGCCCTCGTCGAGGATCCTGTCCCAGATCGTGCCGGCGTCCTGG
Organism: Mesorhizobium sp. M1423; assembly: GCF_040317575.1. Lineage (NCBI taxonomy): Bacteria > Pseudomonadati > Pseudomonadota > Alphaproteobacteria > Hyphomicrobiales > Phyllobacteriaceae > Mesorhizobium > Mesorhizobium sp. M1423. Next base: position 16,733 of record NZ_JAMYKU010000023.1, on the reverse strand, counting down.
CCACGGCAGAAGATCTCGTAGCCGCGCTCGCCGGTGTAGCCAGTGCGCGAGATCATCACCGGCAAGCCGAACAGCTGCGTCTGCATGTGATGGAAATAGTTGAGGTCGCGAATGCCCGGCACATGCTTTGCCAGATAGTCGACGGCGGTCGGGCCTTGCAGCGAAAGGTCGTGCAGATTGTCATCGAAGCGCAGCGACACGTCACGACCGACCGAAGCGCGCTGCAGCTCTTCATGGCCGGTGCCCGAGCCATGCACCACCATCCAGGAATTCGGGCCGGTGCGGTAGAGGATGCAGTCGTCGGTGAACTTGCCGGCCTCGTTCAGCATGCAGGCATAGGCCGACTTGCCGGGATAGATCTTTTCGACGTCGCGCGTCGTCGCCAGGTCGATCAGGTGCGAGGCGTGCGGCCCGGTGATGTGGACCTTCTTCAAGCCGGACACGTCCATCAGGCCGGCCTTGGTGCGGATGGCGATATACTCTTCGTCGGCGTCCTTGTCGTAGGTCCACGCGGTGCCCATGCCGCTCCAGTCTTCGAGCTTCGAGCCGAGCGCGCGATGGCGGTCCGCAAGGGCCGAAAATCTCCAGGATGCCGTCATCCGCTGGTCCTCCGTTCGAAAAAACTTCTTGCTTTCCCCTGCTCCCTGGCGGGAGCGTTGCCCGAATATTGATCGCAAACGCCGAGAGCCTGCAATACCCGCAAGCAAATAATTTCATTGTCAGGCAAAATCCGGCTGGTCAAACAAACAGTTAACGTTGCGTAAAATCGTCTTGACAATTGCGGAGTTCGGCTTGAAGTTATGAAAAAAATTTCACTCTCTTGAAAGAGAGCGACGGAGGGGAACCGATGTCCGACATGCAGCAGCGCATTGAAGCCCTGTACCGTTCCGACCTTCGTGGATCGGTGCTCCTGATCGTCTGTCTGTGGGCGACGATCCTCTTCGTCCTCTTCATGACATGGCCGTACATCCCCGACGCAGGCATCAAGCTCGTCGTCGCGGTCGCTGCCGCCGCGGTGCTGATCTTCAACACGGCCGCCATCCTGGCGATGGTCAACCACTACAAGGAAGACAAGGACTTCATCTACGGCCTCGACATCAAGAATGCCGACGCTTACCGCAACCGCAAGTCCTGAGGGGGGAGACGCATGGCCCGCTACACACCGCCCGAACAGAGCAAGGCCGGACAGGTTTTCGATATCGCCGTCGTCGTGGTCGCGATTTTCGTCGCGCTGTGGCTGCCACTGAAACTGGGGCTGGCAGGGGCGGCAAAATCCATCGACGCGCTCGACGCCAAGACGTGGGAAGCGCTCGGCCAGAACCCGACCATGGCCTCGATCTGGGAAAAGCTCGGCTACACGCCGGAAACCGCGCACGACATCATCCAGAACCGGTTCCACTACATCATCGACTGGCCGACGCTGATCATCATGGCCGCGGTGCTGATCGGCTATTTCATCTTTCTGTTCCGCGCATCGGACCGCGAATACCGCGACGTCATCAACGAAAATTCGACGACAAATAAACCGGGGAAGCATCGTCATGTGGGTGGCACTCTCTTACGCATGCTGGGGCATCTCGATCGTGCTCGCGCTGTGGATGCTCTACGACTGGTTCAAGATCGACACGACCTTTTCCGAAGACGTGCTGACCTCGTCCAGGGAAGGCGAACTTGAAGCCGTGTCCGAAAAACACCGGATCTGAGTGGGGATTGAACGATGACGGTCACGCTTGAACCGGTAGTGCAAGTGCAAGGCGACAGGGTTTCACTGCTCAGGGTGCTCGGCCCGGCCCATGTCTGGGCACTCGGCGTCGGCATTGTTCTGGTCGGCGAATTCACCGGCTGGAATTTCGCGGCGGACAAGGGCGGCGCGCTGGCGGCGCTGATCGTCTGCTGGATCGTTGGCCTGCTCTACACCTCGGTCGCCATGATCGATTCCGAAGTCACCTCGACGGTCGCTGCCGCCGGCGGCCAATATGCGCAGGCAAAGCACATCGTCGGGCCGCTGATGGCGTTCAACGTCGCGCTGTTCCTAGTCTTTGCCTATACCATGCTCGAAGTGTCGGACGCTATCCTGCTCGGCGACACGATCGTCGCCAAGGCCGGCGTCGAAGGCCTCAACCACAATTCCTTCATCGCCGCGACCATCGTCGTGCTGGCATGGCTGAACTATCGCGGCGTGCTGATGACGCTCAACGTAAACTTCGTCATCACCGCCATCGCCTATGTCTCGATCGTCATCCTGTTCTTCTCGGTCAGCCCGTGGACGCAAGGCGCCGTGCTCAAGCTGAACGAGCTGGTCACCCCCGGCAACGCCCTGCCCTATGGCTGGATCGGCGTCATCGCCGCCTTCCAGTTCGGCATCTGGTACTATCTCGGTATCGAAGGCACCACGCAGGCGGCCGAGGAAGTGCGTTCCCCGGCGCGCTCGCTGCCTTACGGCACGATGGCCGGCATGATTACGCTTTTGATCGCCGCCGCCATGACCTGGTATGTCTGCGCCTCGCTGATGCCCTGGGAATATCTCGGCATCACCTATTATCCGCTTTGGGACGCGGGCAAGCTGACCGGCAGCCCACTGCTGGAAAACCTGCTGTTCGTCGCCACGCTGCTTGCGGCACTTGCTTCGGCCAATGGCTGCATCAACGACGCCGCGCGCGCCTGGTTCTCGCTCGGCCGCGACCGCTATCTGCCGACCTGGTTCTCGGCCGTGCATCCGAAATACCGCACCCCCTACCGCTCGATCCTGTTCCTGCTGCCGATCGCGCTCGCCTTTGCCTTCATCGCCGACCTCAACCAGGCGATCACCTTCTCGATCCTGTCGGGCGTGCTGCAATACACCTTCATGAGCATCAACATCATCATGTTCAGGAAGAAGTGGCCGCTCGGCTCGATCCGCCGCGGCTACACCCATCCGTTCCATCCGCTGCCGGCGATCGTGCTGTTCTGCCTTTGCGTGGTCACCTTCTTTGCGATCTTCCTCGGCTTCGGCTCGCAGCTGATCGCCATGGTCGCCTTCTACTTCCTGATCTCGCTGTGGTTCCATTTCTACCGCTACAGATTCGTGCGCCGCGGTGCCCAGTTCACCATGCCGTGGCCGAAACCACAGGGGTACTGACAGGAGTAGGCTCATCCCAGAACGCAGGGCAATCGCACATGGGCAAGCGCCCCCTCACCCGGACTGCCAACCGAATTGCGAAGGGCAATTCGGGGCAATCCGACCTCTCCCCGGGGGGAGAGGGGTCGCCAGCGTTGACGCCAGCCTCTTCTCCCCAGCGGGGAGAAGGTGGCCGCGAAGCGGCCGGATGAGGGGGACTCGATACGCCCGCTCCAAAACGGGGCGGGCCTGCGCATGACGAGATATCTGAAATGATCTCAGCATTGCTCGCCGGGGCGGTTGCCCTGGCTCTCGTCCTCCATTTCGCCTGGCTTGCGCGGGCCAACCGCACCAAGGCCTTGGCCGCACTTGCCGCCGACGAAGCGGGACTTCGCGAAATCATTCCCGACGTGGCCAATGTCTCGGACGGCACCGCCGGCGTCGTCACCTTCGCCGGCTCGTGGAACGGCCGGCGGGTGCAGGTACGGACCATCGTCGACACGCTGGCGATCAGGAAGCTGCCGGCGCGCTGGCTGAGCGTTTCGATCAACGAAAAAGTCGCGGTGCCAGGCACTTTCGACATGATGATGCGGCCAGGATCGCCGACGACTTTTTCCAATTTCGATCATCTCGACCATACACTGCCGAAGGCGGCGGGATTTCCAGCCGAGGCGGTGCTGCGGAGCGACCGCAAGGGCGTGCGCTTCCCTGACGCCATTATCGCCGACCACCTCGATGTCTTTGTCGAGGGGCGCGCCAAGGAATTGCTGATCACGCCGAACGGCGTGCGCATCGTCTGGCTGCTGGCCGAGGCCGAGCGGGCGCGCTACGGCGTATTCCGGCAAGCCGAATTCGGCACAGTCAGGCTCGATCCGGGGCTGATCGAGAGGCTGCTGTCGTCGGCTTCGGCGCTGCGCGATGCCATCAATCAAAGCGAACGGCAAGCGGCATGACCAGCCAGATTACCACCTCCCCCGCACCACCGAGCCCCTATCTGGTTCTGGGCGCCGCGATCGTCTTGCCGGCAAGCGGGCATGTCGTGCTCGGCGTGCCGGTGCGCGCCCTGCAGTTCCTGTTCTTCATGGTGATACTGGCCTGGGTCACCGCCAAGATCGCGCCGCCGGATGCCAGCTTCATCGGCCGGCATGCCGGCGGCTTCCTGATCTATGCCCTGTCGATCCTGGATGCCTACAAGATCGCCCGCGTCCGCCATACCAAATGGGTTCACAATGGCGGCAAGCGCAGCGATAGTGCGGCCGGCGGCGCCTGAGCCGATATATAACGACAGGAAAATTTTTTTCATACCAATTGAATTCCCGGGACGCATTCGATACATCTCCAAGGGAACAAATCTCGGAGCCTGACATGTGCGGAATCGTCGGACTGTTTTTGAAGGACAAGTCGCTTGAGCCCCAGCTTGGCGCGATGCTGTCGGAGATGCTGATCTCGCTCAGCGATCGCGGTCCCGACAGCGCCGGCATCGCCATCTATGGCGCGTCTTCCAATGAAGCCAAGATCACCATCCAGTCGGCCAAGCCGGAGCGCGATTTCCGCGGCCTCGACGCCGACCTCGCCAAGGCGATCGGCGCGCCGGTGAGCTTGGCTGCGAAGTCGACGCATGCGGTGGTCAGGACGACGCCTGCCAAGATCGACGAAGCGCGCGAGGCGATCCAGGCGCTGCGCCCCGACATCCGCATCATGGGCGCCGGCGACGTCGTCGAGATCTACAAGGAAGTCGGCTTGCCGGAAGCGGTCGTCGATCGGTTCGGCGTCCGCGAGATGACCGGCACGCACGGCATCGGCCATACCCGCATGGCGACCGAATCGGCGGTGACGACGATGGGCGCGCATCCGTTCTCGACCGGCGCCGACCAGTGCCTGGTGCATAATGGCTCGCTGTCCAACCACAACAATGTCCGCCGCGAGCTGATCCGCGAAGGCATGACATTCGAGACCGAGAACGACACCGAAGTCGCGGCCGCCTATCTCTCCTCGCAGATGGCGCATGGCAAGAACCTCGGCGAGGCGCTGGAAGGCACGCTGAGCGACCTCGACGGCTTCTTCACCTTCGTCGTCGGCACCAAGAACGGCTTCGGCGTGGTGCGCGATCCGATCGCCTGCAAGCCCGCCGTGATGGCCGAAACCGACCAGTATGTCGCCTTCGGCTCGGAATATCGTGCGCTGACCAAACTGCCCGGCATAGACAATGCGAAGGTCTGGGAACCCGAGCCCGCAACCGTCTATTTCTGGGAGCATTGATCTTATGCCGGCAATTAACCTCTCCAAGGCCGCGCGCGAGCCGGGCCAGGCATCGAGGGTCTTCGACCTGGCCGAAATGTCGCTGCGGGAGCTCAACCAGGCGCTGCACGATCTGGCTCCCGGTTCGAACGAGACCGCCTGGGAGGTACTGCATCCGCGCGGCAGCCATTCGGTCGCCGTCGGCGTCGACCAGCCGGTCGCCATCGATGTCCGCGGCAGCGTCGGCTATTATTGCGGCGGCATGAACGACGGCGGCACCATCACCGTGCATGGTTCGGCCGGGCCCGGCGTTGGCGAAAACATGATGTCCGGCCAGATCGTCGTCAAAGGCGATGCCAGCCAGTATGCCGGCGCCACCGGCCGGGGCGGGCTGCTGGTCATCGAAGGCAATGCGTCGTCGCGCTGCGGAATTTCGATGAAAGGCATCGACATCGTCGTCCACGGCAATATCGGCCACATGTCGGCCTTCATGGCGCAATCCGGCAACCTCGTGGTGCTGGGCGATGCCGGCGATGCGCTCGGCGATTCCATCTACGAGGCGCGGCTCTTCGTGCGCGGCAAGGTCGAAAGCCTCGGCGCCGACTGCATCGCCAAGGAGATGCGGCCCGAACACCTGGAATTGCTGCAAAACCTGCTCGACCGTGCCGGCGTGACCGGCGTCAAGGCGGCGGAGTTCAAGCGCTACGGTTCGGCGCGCACGCTTTACAATTTCAATATCGACAACGCCGATGCGTATTGAGGCAGCATGACCTATCGCAACCCGCCGACGACGCCGCGCAAATCCGCGACCTTCGACGACTATACGCTTTCCGAGATCCGCCGCGCCGCGGCGACCGGCATCTATGATATCAGGGGCGCCGGCGCCAAGCGCAAGCTTCCGCATTTCGACGACCTTCTGTTCCTCGGCGCTTCGATCTCGCGCTATCCGCTCGAAGGCTATCGCGAGCGCTGCGACACCAGCGTCGTGCTCGGTTCGCGCTATGCGAAGAAACCGATCGAGCTGAAGATCCCGATCACCATTGCCGGCATGAGCTTCGGCTCGCTGTCCGGTCCGGCCAAGGAAGCGCTCGGCCGCGGCGCGACGCTGTCCGGCACCTCGACCACCACCGGCGACGGCGGCATGACCGAGGAAGAGCGCGGCCATTCGAAGACGCTGGTCTACCAGTACCTGCCGTCGCGCTACGGCATGAACCCGCGCGATCTGCGCCGCGCCGATGCGATCGAGGTGGTCGTCGGCCAGGGCGCCAAGCCCGGGGGCGGCGGCATGCTGCTCGGCCAGAAGATTTCCGACCGCGTTGCCGAAATGCGCACGCTGCCGAAAGGCATCGACCAGCGCTCGGCCTCGCGCCACCCCGACTGGACCGGGCCGGACGACCTCGAGATCAAGATCCTCGAACTGCGCGAAATCACCGATTGGGAAAAGCCGATCTACGTCAAGGTCGGCGGCGCGCGGCCCTATTATGATACCGCGCTTGCCGTGAAATCGGGCGCCGATGTCGTCGTCGTCGACGGCATGCAGGGCGGCACGGCGGCAACCCAGGAAGTGTTCATCGAAAATGTCGGCCAGCCGACGCTTGCCTGCATCAGGCCGGCTGTGCAGGCGCTGCAGGATCTCGGCATGCACCGCAAGGTGCAGCTGATCGTCTCCGGCGGCATACGCAACGGCGCCGACGTCGCCAAGGCGCTGGCGCTCGGCGTCGACGCGGTGTCGATCGGCACGGCAGCGCTTGTCGCGCTCGGCGACAACGACCCGTGCTGGGAAGCGGAATACAACGAGCTCGGCACCACCGCCGGCGCCTATGACGACTGGCATGAGGGACGCGACCCGGCCGGCATCACCACGCAGGATCCCGAGCTAATGAAACGGGTCGATCCGATTGCGGCCGGACGACGGCTGGCGAACTATCTTAAGGTAATGACACTTGAGGCTCAGACAATCGCCCGCGCCTGCGGCAAGAACAGCCTGCACAATCTCGAGCCCGAGGATCTTGTCGCCTTGACGATCGAAGCCGCCGCCATGGCCGGCGTGCCGCTGACCGGCACCAACTGGATACCGGGCAAGAACGGCTTCTAAGACAAACCAAAATGCCAGTAAGCGAGGAATTATAATGGGGAACGATCTCGCCGCCTTCGCCAAGGAGAAGGGCGTCAAATATTTCATGATATCCTACACCGACCTGTTCGGCGGGCAGCGTGCCAAGCTGGTGCCGGCGCAGGCGATCGCCGACATGCAGCGGGACGGCGCCGGCTTTGCCGGCTTTGCTACCTGGCTCGACCTGACGCCGGCGCATCCCGACATGCTGGCCGTGCCGGATCCGGATTCGGTGATCCAGTTGCCGTGGAAGCCCGAAGTCGCCTGGGTCGCCGCCAACTGCATGATGGACGACAAATCGGTCGAGCAGGCGCCACGCAACACGCTGAAGCGGCTGATCGCCGAGGCCGCCGGCGACGGCATGCACATCAAGACCGGCGTCGAGGCCGAGTTCTTCCTGATCTCGCCGGACGGCAAGACGATTTCCGACGAATACGACACGGCGTCGAAGCCCTGCTACGACCAGCAGGCGGTGATGCGCCGCTACGACGTCATCGCCGAGATCTGCGACCATATGCTGGCGCTCGGCTGGGGCGCCTACCAGAACGACCATGAGGACGCCAACGGCCAGTTCGAGATGAACTGGGCCTTCGACGATGCTCTGGCGACCGCCGACAAGCATTCCTTCTTCAAATTCATGGTGAAATCCGTTGCGGAAAAGCACGGCCTGCGCGCGACCTTCATGCCGAAGCCGTTCCAGGGCCTGACCGGCAATGGCTGCCATGCCCACATCTCGGTTTGGGACAGGGACGGCAAGACCAATGTCTTTGCCGATAATGCGATGGAACTCGGCCTGTCGGCCAAGGGCAGGAATTTCCTCGGCGGCATCATGAAACATGCTTCCGCGCTGGCCGCGATCACCAACCCGACGGTCAATTCCTACAAGCGCATCAACGCACCGCGCACCATCTCCGGCGCCACCTGGGCACCGAACACCGTGACCTGGACCGGCAATAACCGCACCCACATGGTGCGCGTGCCCGGCCCCGGCCGCTTCGAGCTGCGCCTGCCCGACGGCGCGGCAAATCCCTATCTGCTGCAGGCGGTGATCATCGCCGCCGGCCTCGATGGCGTCCGCTCGAAGGCCGATCCCGGCAGGCGCTACGACATCGACATGTACCAGTTCGGCCATACGGTCGAGGGCGCGCCGAAGCTGCCGCTCAACCTGCTCGACGCATTGCGCGAGTTCGACAACGACAAATCGCTCAAGGCGGCGCTGGGTGAGGAATTCTCGTCGGCCTATCTAAAGCTCAAGCAACAGGAATGGAATTCCTATGCTTCCCACTTCACCCAGTGGGAGCGCGACCACACGCTCGACATCTGATCCGGAATTGTTGCACGCCCGGCGCGAAACAGGTTCATGAAATACTCGATCTTCTCCCTCGCCCGGGCGGCATTTTCCGGCCACAAGAACTGGCAGCGCACCTGGCGCGACGCCAGCCCGAAGAGCCACTACGACGTGGTGGTCATCGGCGGCGGCGGCCATGGACTGGCGACGGCATGGTTCCTCGCCAGCGAGTACGGCATCAGGAATGTCGCGGTGCTGGAAAAAGGCTGGATCGGCTCCGGCAATGCCGGCCGCAACACCACCATCATCCGCTCCAATTACGGGCTGCCCGGCAATACCAGCTTCTACGAGCTTTCGATGAAGCTGTGGGAACGGATGGAGCAGGACCTCAACTACAACACCATGGTCAGCCAGCGCGGCGTCATCAATCTCTACCATTCCGACGCGCAGCGCGACGCCTACGCACGGCGCGGCAACACCATGCGCTTCAACGGCATCGATGCCGAACTGCTCGATCTGGCGGCGGTCAGGAAGATGATGCCGTTCCTGAACTTCGACAATGCGCGCTTTCCGGTGCAGGGCGGCCTCTTGCAGCGGCGCGGCGGCACGGCGCGCCACGACGCCGTGGTCTGGGGCTATGCGCGTGCGGCGAGCGCGCTCGGCGTCGACATCATCCAGAATTGCGAGGTGACCGGCTTTGTCCGCGACGGCAACGGCAAGGTGACCGGCGTCGAGACGAGCCGCGGCAAGATCGGTGCGGCCAAGGTCGGCATGGCGGTCGCCGGCTCCTCGTCGCGCGTTGCGGCGATGGCCGGCATGCGGCTGCCGATCGAAAGCCATGTGCTGCAGGCCTTCGTCTCGGAGGCGATCAAGCCGCTGATCCCCAACGTCATGACCTTCGGCGCCGGCCATTTCTACGTCAGCCAGTCCGACAAGGGCGGCCTGGTCTTCGGCGGCGACATCGACGGCTACAATTCCTACGCCCAGCGCGGCAATCTGCCTGTCATGGAGGACGTCTGCGAAGGCGGCATGGCGCTGATGCCGATGATCGGCCGCGTGCGGCTGCTGCGCCAGTGGGGCGGCATCATGGACATGTCGATGGACGGCTCGCCGATCATCGACAAGACGCCGGTCGACGGGCTCTATCTCAATGCCGGCTGGTGCTATGGCGGCTTCAAGGCGACGCCCGGCTCCGGCTTGGTCTTTGCCCATCTTCTGGCGCGCGACGAGCCGCACAAGGAGGCGGCGCGCTTCCGCCTCGACCGCTTCCGGCGAGGTGCGATGATCGACGAAAAGGGCCAGGGCGCCCAACCGAACCTGCATTGAAGGCTGGCTGAAGAGCATGCGCATTGTCTGTCCCTTCTGCGGCGAACGCGAACTCGGCGAGTTCACCTATCTGGGCGACGCCAGGCCGGTGCGTCCGGCGGCCGGCTCCTCCGAAGACGAGGTCTTCGACTATGTCTATCTGCGCGACAATGTCGCCGGGCCGATGAGCGAATACTGGTATCATGGCGGCGGCTGCCGGGCCTGGCTGAAGGTCGCCCGCAACACCCTGACGCACGAGATTTCGTCGGTCGAGCCGGCTGCGGGCGTTGGCGCCGCCAAGGTGGGCGCCTGATGGTTGGCCCTGCGCAGACACACCGGCTGGAGAGCGGCGGTCTCATCGATCGCGCCGCGCCGCTGAGCTTCCGCTTCGACGGCAAGAGCTTTGCCGGCTTCCAAGGCGACACGCTGGCCTCGGCGCTGATTGCCAATGGCGTCAAGTTGATCGGCCGATCGTTCAAATACCATCGCCCGCGCGGCATCCTGACCGCCGGGTCGGAGGAGCCCAACGCGCTGGTCGAACTGCGCAGCGGAGCGCGGCGCGAGCCGAACACCAAGGCGACCACGGCCGAACTTTACGACGGGCTCGAGGCCGCCAGCCAGAACCGCTGGCCGTCGCTGCGCCACGATCTGATGGCGGTCAACCAGCTGTTTGCGCCGATCTTCGTCGCCGGCTTCTACTACAAGACCTTCATGTGGCCGGCGAAATTCTGGGAAGCGGTCTACGAACCGGCGATCCGCCGAGCCGCCGGTCTCGGCCGCGCCGCCGGCGTCGCCGATCCCGACCATTACGACAAGGCGTGGGCGCATTGCGACGTGCTGATCGCCGGCTCTGGCCCGGGCGGGCTCGCGGCGGCATTGGCGGCCGGGCGCAGCGGCGCCCGTGTCATCCTGTGCGAGGAAGATTTTGCGTTCGGCGGCCGTCTGCTTGCCGACGGCGGCACCATCGACAGCCTGCCGGCGGCCGAATGGATTTCGCGCACGCTGGCCGAACTCGCAGCACTCCCCGATGTCCGCATCATGAACCGCACGACATTGTTCGGCGTCTATGATGGCGGCACCTATGGCGCGATCGAGCGGGTCAATGACCACCTGCCCTCCCCGCCAGAGCACCAAGTGCGCCAAAGGCTATGGCGGATCGTGGCTAGGCGCTGCGTCGTTGCCGCCGGCGCCATCGAGCGGCCGATCGTGTTTGCCGGCAACGACACGCCCGGCGTGATGATGGCTTCGGCGATGCGGACCTATGTCGCGCGCTACGCGGCGGCGCCGGCAAAGAGGATCGCGCTGCTCACCAACAATGCGGATGGCTGGCGCACGGTCGAGACCGCGCTCGCCGCCGGATTGCAGATCGCGGCGGTCGTCGATGCGCGCCCGGACGTCTCCGCCGCACATCGCGCGCTCGCCGCCAAGGCCGGCTTTCCGGTGCTCAGCGGCTCGGTCAGCGGGGTCGAAGGCGGCAAGGACGGCGTGCGGAAAATCGCGATCTCGCTGACCGGCGGCGCACGTGCGGAAGTCGAAGCCGACGGGCTTGCCGTCTCCGGCGGCTGGAATCCGGCGGTCGGGCTGACCTCCTACCATCGCGGCCGGCCGAAATGGCAGGACGACATCGCAGCCTTCGTCCCGGACGGTGCGCCTCCGGGCATGATGGCCGCAGGCGCCGCCAACGGCGCCTTCGGGTTGGGCGACTGCCTGCGCCAGGGCTTTGCCGCAGGAGCGGCGGCAGCACAGAGGGCCGGGCGCAGCGGCAATGCCGGCACATCGCCGGTTGCCGACAGCGAGGCGTTTTCGCTAACGCCGCTCTGGCATGTCGGCGGCAAAGGGAAAGCCTTCGTCGATTACCAGCATGACGTGACCGCGTCCGACATCGAACTGGCGCAGCGCGAAGGCTTCGAGTCGATCGAGCATCTGAAGCGCTATACGACGCTCGGCATGGCCACCGACCAGGGCAAGACCTCGAACGTCGCCGGCCTCGCCATCATGGCTGCGTTGTCAGGCAAATCCATTCCCGAGACCGGCACGACGATCTACCGCCCGCCCTATGTGCCGGTCGCTATCGGCGCCTTCGCCGGCCATCATCGCGACGAGAATTTTCATGCGACACGGTTGACGCCGTCGCATCACTGGGCAGCCGAACAAGGCGCGGTGTTCGTCGACACCGGCCTGTGGAAGCGCGCGCAATGGTACCCGCGGGCCGGCGAAAAGGACTGGCTGGAATCGGTCACCCGCGAGGTCAAGGCGGTGCGCTCCGGCGTCGGCTTCTGCGACGTCTCGACGCTCGGCAAGATCGACGTGCACGGTCCGGATGCCGGCGCCTTCCTCGACCGCGTCTACATCAACACCTTTTCCAATCTTGCCGTCGGCAAAGCCCGCTACGGGCTGATGCTGCGCGAGGACGGCATCGTCTATGACGACGGCACCACATCGCGGTTGGCCGAGGACCATTATTTCCTGACCACCACCACCGCCAAGGCCGGGCTGGTGATGCAGCATCTCGAATTCTGCCGCCAGGTGCTATTTCCTGAGTTCGACGTGCAGCTCACCTCCGTCTCCGACCAGTGGGCGCAATTCTCGATCGCCGGGCCGAAGACCCGGGACCTGCTCCGGGAAATCGTCGATCCGGCCGAGGATCTGTCGAATGAGGGTTTTCCGTTCATGGGCGCGCGCGAGGTATCGCTTCGCGGCGGCACCAGGGCGCGGCTGTTCCGCATCTCGTTCTCCGGCGAGATGGCCTTCGAGATTTCGGTTCCCGCCCGTTACGGCGACGCGCTGGTGCGCAATTTGATGCTGGCCGGGAAGCCATTCGGCGTTACGCCCTACGGCACCGAGGCGCTCGGCGTCATGCGCATCGAAAAGGGCCATGTCGCCGGGCCGGAGCTGAACGGCACGACGACGGCCGCCGACCTCGGCCTCGGCAAGATGATGTCGACCAAGAAGGATTTCATTGGCCGCGTCATGGCCGGGCGCGAGGCGCTGGTCGCGCCGGACCGGCAGGTCGTCGTCGGGATCAAGCCGGTCGACAAGACGCGCCGCCTGCGTTCCGGCGCGCATATTATCCCGAAGGGCGAGACGCCCGGTCCCGCCAACGACCAGGGCTACGTCACCTCGGTCTGCTTCTCGCCGGTGCTCGACCAGTGGATCGGGCTTGGCCTGGTCGAGCGCGGCCGCGAGCGCATCGGCGAGATCGTCCATGCGCATGACCCGCTGCGCGGCGAGGACTACGATGTCGAGCTGTGCAGCCCCGTCTTCTACGATCCGGATGGAGGGCGCCAGCGTGGTTGAGTTGTCCTGGATTGCCCGCAGTCCGCTGGAGAAAGCGCTCGTCGTCGGCGCCCATGGCGCGCGCGGCACCGAGGCCGGCGTTTGGCTGACGGAAATCCGCAATTTCGACCTGATCCAGGTGATGGCGCGGCGCGGCAAAACGGCGGAGCTGGCAAAAGCTGCCCAGGCCCGTTTCGACGTTGCCGCACCGGAAACGCCCAAGGCGGTCCAAGTTCCCGACGCTACGCTGATCTGGTCGGGACCGGATCAGTTCCTCGTCCTGTCGAAAGGCGCCAAGCACGCGATCGAACCGCTGAGCCAGGCGTTCTCGCAATCCGCCTCGCTGTCGGACCAGTCGCATGCCCGCGTCCTGATCAGCGTTTCGGGAGAAAAGGCGCGCGCGATGTTGGCCAAACTGTCGTCGTTAGACCTGCACCCGGCGGCGTTCCCGGCCGGCACCGCTGCCGCGACATCGATCGACCATACCAGCGTCAATCTGTGGCGCGGCCATGACCGGCCGGATAGGCAGGCGGTGTTCAATCTCCTGGTGTTCGCGACGTTTGCCGAAAGCCTGTGGCACACGATGCTCGATGCCGCCGCGGAGTATGGCGTCGACATCGGGCATTCCGAGGAATTGGCATAGCCTTGGCGCGTCTTCCCTTCTCCCCTTGTGGGGTCCGAAGGACGGGACGAGACCCGTGGCTCGCCCCAGGGCGGTGGATCGGCGCGCAGCGCCGAGACGGATGAGGGGTGTTCCAGCGGAGTGAGAGGCTGGCGTTCCCTGGAACACCCCTCATCCGTCGCCTTCGGCGACACCTTCTCCCCCAAGGGGAGAAGGGGGAGCTTGTGCCACCTTCACCTTGCCAACTCCGGCTCTTCTGCCCTATTCTTCCCGCTAAAATAATTTCACGCACAGGCAAACTTGTTTCTCGAAACCAGGGTTGAGATGAGCCAGTCGCCCTACCCCGTAATCGCCGCCGGACCGCCCCGGCCGAGTCTGATCCTGCGGCCAGGCCAGATCGCGCTGCCGGCCGGGATGGAGCGCTATTCGGTTCAGGGCAATGGCGCGGTGCTGATCGAGGTCGAGGCCGGCGACAGCATCACTGTGCGCAATGTCGAGGGCGGGCAGGCCTGCGAGCTGCTGGTATGGGACAGCACCGGCGTAACCGATCCCGGTATTCTCGGCGAAAAATCGAACAGCAATGCCGCCGGCATTAAGGCGCTGCTGGCCGATAGCGACGATAGCCTCGCTTCCTTGCGCCGAGGCCTCGAACGTCGCCAGGTACAGCTAGATCAGGCAAAGGCGGTCCGCGTCTTCGGCGGCTCCACCCCTGCCGGCAGCGAACAGAGCTTTGCGATCGCCCGCGACGGCTCGATGCTCGTCGCTGCACCCGGCGGTCCGATGCTGGTCGACGGCCACGATACCGCAACGCCGCTCAGCGTCATCCTGCGCCGCGCCACGATCCGTCCAGCTGCGAAGTCGCGGCTTGCCGACCCGCTGGCCGATCCGGTGCTCGATCTGCGCGTCCATTCGGCGACGGCGGAAGCCTATTTCGTCAAAGCCGGCGACTATCTGCAGATCATCGATGTCGACGGGCGCCAATGCACCGACTTCCAGTGCTTTTCGGCGCGCAAGCTGGACAAGGGCCGCGATCATCCGCTCGACGTGACGACGACGCGCACGCTGATGGGTTCGAGCTATCCGATGCCCGGGCTGCACTCGAAATATTATGACCAGGACATGGAGCCGCTGGTCGAGGTTATCCAGGACACTTGCGGCCGGCACGATGCATTCGCGCTCGCCTGCGCGGCCAAATATTACGACGACATCGGCTATCCCGGCCATCCCAACTGCTCGGAGAATTTCAACCGCGCGCTGGCCGACAAGGGTGTGACGCCCCGCGCCGGCTGGATGGCGATCAACTTCTTCTTCAACACGGCCATCGACGCGCATGGCGTCGTCGTTTCCGATGAGCCGTGGTCGCGGCCGGGCGACTATGTGCTGCTGCGGGCGCTCACGGATATCGTCTGCGTCTCGTCCGCCTGCCCCGACGATACGACGCCGGCCAATGGCTGGAACCTGACCGACATCCATGTGCGGACCTATGCCGGCCAGCACAAATTCTCGCGAGCGATCGCCAGACGCATGACGCCCGATTCGGAACCGAAAATGACCCGCGAGACCGCCTTTCATTCGAGCTTTGCCAAGCACACCCGCAACTTCGTCGAGTACAAGGGTTATTGGCTGGCCAATTCCTTCGCCAGGCAAGGCCCGATCGACGAATACTGGGCCTGCCGGCAGGATGCAGTGATCATGGACCTGTCGCCGCTGCGCAAGTTCGAGATCACCGGCCCGGATTCGGAAGCGCTGCTGCAATACACGCTGACCCGCGACATCAGGAAGCTCGGCGTCGGCCAGGTCGTCTATTCCGCCATGTGCTACGAGCAGGGCGGCATGATCGACGACGGCACGCTGCTTCGGCTCGGCAAGGATAATTTCCGCTGGGTTGGCGGCGACGATCTATCCGGCGAATGGCTGCGCGAAACGGCGACGAAACTCGGCCTTACCGTGCTGGTGCGTTCATCGACCGACCAGATGCACAATGTCGCCGTGCAGGGACCGAAAAGCCGCGACATTCTCAGGCAGATCATCTGGACCTCGCCGCTGCAGCCGTCGATCGACGAGCTCGAGTGGTTCCGCTTTGCCGTCGCCCGCATCGGCGGCGGCAACGGCATTCCGGTCGTCGTTTCGCGCACCGGTTACACCGGCGAGCTCGGCTACGAGATCTGGTGCCATCCGCGCGACGCCGAAAAGGTGTTCGACGCCATCTGGGAGGCCGGCCAGCCGCACGGCCTGAAGCCGATGGGGCTGCAAGCGCTCGACATGGTGCGCATCGAGGCCGGGCTGATCTTTGCCGGCTACGAGTTCTCCGACCAGACCGACCCCTTCGAGGCCGGCATCGGCTTCACCGTGCCGCTAAAGACCAAGACCGACGATTTCATCGGCCGCGAGGCGCTGATCCGCCGCAAGGAAAACCCCCAGAAGAAGCTGGTCGGCCTCGACATCGACGCCAATGTCGCGGTCGGCCACGGCGACTGCGTGCATGTCGGCCGCGCCCAGGTCGGCGTCGTCACCTCAGGCATGCGTTCGCCGGTGCTGAACAAGAATATCGCGTTGGCCAGGCTCGACGTCGCGCATTCGGCGATTGGCACCGAGGTCGAGATCGGCAAGCTCGACGGCCACAGCAAGCGGCTGCCGGCGCGCGTCGTCGCCATTGCCCACTACGATCCGCAGAAGACCAGGCCGCGCTCCTGATCGACGCTGCCTGGTTCTTCCCTTCTCCCCCAGTGGGAGAAGGTGGATTGGCGCGCAGCGCCAAGACGGTTGAGGGGTGCTGGACAGAGCGCGGTTGGTG